>NZ_JBGCBZ010000006.1:0-344027 GCF_041262585.1 Planotetraspora sp. GP83
ATCGCCTTGCTCGACACAAGTTGATCTACCAGAAGTCCCGTTCGCGTCCTCAAGGCCCTTGACTCAGCCGCAGACAGCCAAACGCAACGGCGTTGAGCTCAAACCTCGGCCGTGATCATGCAAGGGTTCCCATCTATGGCCTCTGACCAGCGAAGAAGCGATTCGTGACCATGCAATCGGGCGACAGCCGTACACACCGGCCCGGACCCGTCACCCGGATCCGGGTCCGGGAGGTCGCCGGCTCCGCCGTACGGGACCGGAGAGACGACCTCGCCACCGAGGAGCCCCTGGAGATCCGGCTCCTCGCCGGGGGCGAGAGCCGTACGGTCGCGATCACCATGCGCACGCCGGGCGCGGACTTCGAGCTCGCGGCCGGGTTCCTGCACGGCGAGGGCGTCGTCGCGCCCGGCGACATCGCGGCCATCGGCTACTGCACCGACGAGGACCTGGAGCCCGGGGCGCGCTACAACACCGTGACGGTGCGGCTCGGCGTCCCGAAGCTGCCCGATCTCGCCTCGCTTGAGCGGCATTTCCTGACATCGAGCGCCTGCGGGGTCTGCGGCACGGCCAGTCTCGACGCCCTCCGTGACCGTTGCCCGCCGCTCGCCACCGGCTCGACGATCACGGTGTCCCCCGAAGTGCTGTACGGCATGCCGTCCCTGCTGAGGAAAGCGCAGGGGGTGTTCGGCAAGACGGGCGGCCTGCACGCGGCGGGGCTGTTCACGTCCGACGGGTCGCTCGTCGGAGTGCGGGAGGACGTCGGGCGGCACAACGCGGTGGACAAACTGGTGGGATGGGCGCTGCTCGGCGGGCGGCTGCCGCTCGACCGGCATGTGCTGCTGGTGAGCGGGCGGGCGAGCTACGAGATCATGCAGAAGGCGGTGACCGCCGGCGTCCAGGTCGTCTGCGCGGTCTCGGCCCCGTCGTCGCTCGCCGTGGACCTGGCCAGGGAGTTCGGCGTGACGCTCGTCGGTTTCCTCCGGGAGGAGCGGTTCAACATCTACGCGGGCGCCGAGCGAATCCCGGCCTGAGATCGCATGATCACGAACTGTGTTGTTGCACGTCAAACAGCATTTCCGGGAATCTGTGCATGATCACGCACGAGGTCGCGGCAGGTCGAGCGGCGTAGCCGGGAACCTGTGCATGATCACCACAAAACACCCTGTGCGTGATCACCACAAACAGCTCATGCGTGATCACCACACAACATACTGTGCATGATCACTAACAAATCAGCCGGTGTTCTGGAGGCCGGCGGCTACGCCGTTCACGCTCAGGAGCAGCAGGGTGGACAGGCCTTCCCGCTGTTCCTCGGTCAGGTCCTCATCGGCCCGCAGCGCCGACAGGGCGCGCAGCTGCAGGTGGCTGAGGGCGTCCACATAAGGGTCGCGGAGTTGCACGGCCCGGGAGAGGACCCGCCGGTTCTCCAGCAGCCGGGTGTGGCCGGTGACCTCCAGCACGAGCTTCCTCGTCCGGTCATACTCGTCGAAGACCTGCTCGACGAAGTCGTCCCGGCCGCCGAGCGCCAGATAGCGCGAGGCGATGGACCGGTCGGTCTTGGCCAGCGACATCTCCGCGTTGTCCAGCATCGCGGCGAACAGCCGCCACTCCCGGTACGCCGAGCGGAGCTCATCCAGGCCGCCCTCGGAGACGACGGCGGCCAGGCCGCTGCCCAGGCCGTACCAGCCCGGCAGGTTGACCCGGGTCTGCGCCCAGGCGAAGACCCACGGGATCGCCCGCAGATCGTCGAGCGACCGGGGGGCGCCCAGACCGCGCCGGGCGGGCCGGGAGCCGAGCCGCAGGGAGCCGATCTCCTCCAGTGGGCTGACCAGGGCGAACCACTCCGGGAAGCCGGGAGCCTCGGTCAGCGCCCGGTAGGCCTGCTCTGAAGCGGTGGCCACCTGATCGGCCAGCGTGCGGAACTTCGCCGCGGCGGCGGCCGCGCTCGACTCCACGGCCGAGGTCGAGGCCAGCAACACGGCGTTGGTCACCTGCTCGATGTGCCGCCGGGCGATCGCGGAATGCCCGTATCGGGCGAAGATGACCTCACCCTGCTCGGTGACCTTGAACCGGCCGGCGACCGACCCGGGGGCCTGGGCCAGCACGGCCCGGTTGGCGGGGCCGCCGCCACGGCCCAGGGCGCCACCCCGGCCGTGGAAGAGCGTCAGCCGCACGTCGTTCTCGGCCGCCCACGCGGTCAGCGCCGCCTGAGCGTCGTAGAGGCGCAGCGTCGCGGCGGCCGGCCCGAGCTCCTTGGCCGAGTCGGAGTAGCCGAGCATGACCTCCACCCGCCGCCCGTTCTCGGCGAGCCGCTTGCGCACGGGCTCCAGCGACAGCATGCCGTCCAGGACGGCCGCCGAGTTGTCCAGATCCTCCCCGGACTCGAACAGCGGCACCACGTCGATCACCGGAGCGCGGTCGCCGAGGGCGTGCCGGGCCAGCTCGTAGACGGCGGCGACGTCGTCGGCGGACCGGGTGAAGGACACGACGTAGCGTGGGCACGCCCGAACGCCGAAGCGCTCCTGGATCCAGCCGATCACGCGGATCGTGGCGAGGACCTCCTCCGTCCGCTCGGAGAGCTTGCCTGAGGCGATCTCCTTCAGCGCGACCGCGTGGACCTCGGAGTGCTGGCGCACCTCCAGCTCGGCCAGGTGGAACCCGAAGGTCTCGACCTGCCAGATCAGGTGCTGCAGCTCTCCATAGGCCTGCCGTACGGCTCCCGCCTCCCGCAGGGACTCCTGCGCGAGCCTGAGGTCGGCGATCAGGTCGGACGGCGAGAGGTAGGCGAGGTCGAGGTCACGGCGGCGGGTGGCCGCGATCCGCGCCGCCACGAAGAGCAGCCACTGCCGGTGGGGCTCCTGCGGCGAGCGCGTCGCCACCTCCGACACCAGATCGGGATGGTCGTCTTCGGCGTCCGACAGCGCCGCCCGAAGCTCGGCCGACGCCGGCGTGTAGGCCGCCGAGGCGGTCATGGTGCGGCCGATCCGCGTGGCGGCGTTCTCCAGCGCGGTGAGCACGTGCTCCGCGTGGATCAGGACGGCTTCGCGGGTCACCTTGGCGGTCACGTTCGGGTTGCCGTCGCGGTCGCCGCCGATCCAGCTCCCGTAGCGGATGAACGGCCTCGACAGCGGCTCCCGCGTGCCGGTCCCGGGCTCCAGGGCGGCATCGAGCGACCGGTAGATCAGCGGGACCGTGCGGAACAGCGTCTCGTCGAACGCCGCCATCGCCGTACGGACCTCGTCGAGCGGGTCCAGCTTGGTCGACCGGAGCTGGGACGTCCGCCACAGCAGGTCGATCTCCTCCAGCAGCTTCCGGTGGGCCTCCTCGCGCTCACCCGCTCCCCGGCCCGGCGCGTTGTACTCGCCGAGGTGGGCGCTGATCCGCTGGATGGCGGTCACCACGGCCCGCCGCCGCGCCTCGGTCGGGTGCGCGGTCAGCACCGGGCGGAACTCCAGCCCGTCTATCAGCTCCTGGAGCCGCTCGTCACCACGCAAGGCCTGTACGGCTTCCGCCAGCGACTCGCGCAGCGGGACGTCGTCCTTGTCGCGCTGCCGCAGGATGCGGATCCGGTAGTGCTCCTCGGCCAGGTTGGCCAGGTGGAAGTAGCAGGTGAAGGCGCGGGCTATGTGGACGGCCCGGTCGACCGGCCACTCGGCCACCATGGCCGCGATGTCGTCGGCGGTCGTCTCATTGCGCCGGGCGGCGATCACGGCTTTGCGCAGCCGTTCGACGTCGGCGAGGAGGCCGGGACCGCCGTGTTCGGCGATCACCTGGCCCAGCAGTCCACCTAGAAGGCGCACGTCGGCACGGAGCTCATCCGGCATCTCCGTAACGGCACTGTGTCGTTCGGCAGGGGCGATGGCGGCCATGCTTGGAAGGCTAGCGAATCCCTTCTGGCCGCCTGATACCGGTCTCATCAATTGGACTAGACCACTAGATTAAGCCTTGCCTCCGGCGGCTCAGGTGGGGCGGGAGACGGCGGCGACGAGGTCGGGCATGCGGTTGAAGCCGATCGACGCCCCCAGGCGGCGGCCCGCCCAGGCGATGAGGAGCCCGTACGGCACGGCCAGCACGCACAGCCAGTAGGCGCCCAGGAGGACGGGCAGAACGACCGGCAGGGCGATCATCGAGGTGCCCAGCATCGCGCCGAACGAGGCGAGGAACGCCTGCCCGCCCTGGCCGGGGGCGGCCCCGCTGAAGGCGTTGAGCCGGTCGGGGAACGTGTACGGAAGGATCACGCTGGTCACCGAGCCCACTCCGAGGGCGACGCCCAGCACCCCCCATGCCGTGAGCGCGGCGACGAGGGCCCACGGGAGGTTCCCCGCGACAAGAGCGGCGACCACCGAGACCACAGTCAGCAGCGGCACCGCGATGATCGCGATGGCCAGGTGGCGCCCCGCGAGATCCGTACGGAGATCACGGTCCGTGGAGAAGGCCACCGCGTTCATCCAGAGCGACCGCCCGTCGATGCCGAACACGTTGGCCGCCTGCAGCCCGATCATCAGAGCGGCCAGGCACGCCGGGGCGATCGCGAACGCCGGCCCCTGCCAGCCGCCGGGGCCGCGGAGGGAGAACATGATGATCCCGCTCACGGCGATCGCGGTGAACCAGGAGATCCGGCCGCGCGGCTCGCGCCGGGCGTACTTCAGCTCCTTGGCCACGACGGCCCCCAGCATCCCGCCGGGCAGGAACCGCGCGATCCGCGACCGCCGCACCGAGCCGCCGCTCTGGTTGGAGGAGTCGGGCGTGACGAGAGCCCGTTGCAGCGCCGCGATCCACAGCCAGGCGAGCACCACGACGACCATCGCGACGACGATCAACTCCGCGACGCCGATCAGCCCGCCGTCGGCGATCGCGTGCGCGGCGAGGCCCGGCGGCGTCCAGCGCAGCGCCGAGCCGGCCGATTCGAGCAGCTTCCGCGGGTCGCCGGGCAGTCCCCGGTTGAGGAGCAGATTGGGAAGCTGGAAGAGAAGGACGACGAAGACGGCTGCCACCGCGAGAAGGTCGCGGCCCCTGCGGCTGCGCAGCGCGCCGGACAGCGCGGTGGTGAGCGCGCGCGAGGCCACCAGGCACAGGGCGAACTGGAGCACCACGGCCACCAGGCCGAGCAGGACGCCACCGAGGCCGGACGCGAGGCCGACGACGCCTCCGGCGAGCACGATGAGCGAGGCCAGCGGCCACGGCCCGGTCGCCGACGCGGCGAACATGCCGATCGCCAGTTGCCGCGTGGTCAGCGGGAAGAGCGACAACCGCGACGGATCGAGCGTCTCGTCCAGGCCGAAGGCCAGCAGCGGGACGAGGATCCACCCGATCGTGAACAGGGTGAACGCCACGATCCCGATGTCGAGCGCGACGTCGGCGGGCGCGAGCCGTACGAGGCTGAAGAGCAGGAAGCCGGCGACGGCGGCCACGACGGCGCCGATGACGGAGAAGACGAAGCCGAGCTGTTTGATCGTGTCGCCGCGGAGGTTGCCTCTGATCAGCCGCAGCTTCAGCCGGACGAAGAGCCTCACCACCGCGCCGGTCCCCCTGTCAGGCCGTCGTGGAGCCGAGCCATGTCAGGCCCTCCTCCCCGTTGCCGCGTGCGCCGACGAGCTCCAGGAACGCCTCGTTGAGTGTCCGGTCGCGGCGCACCTCGTCGAGCGGGCCCTGCGCGACGATGTGGCCGCGGTTCATCACCGACACCCAGTCGCAGAGCCGTTCGACCAGGTCCATGACGTGGCTGGAGAAGATCACGGTGGATCCGGAGGCGGTGTACCTCCGCAGCACCTCCACCAGGGTGTTCGCCGACACCGGGTCGACTCCCTCGAACGGCTCGTCCAGGAAGAGCACGTCCGGATTGTGCAGCAGCGCCGCCGCCAGGCCGATCTTCTTCCGCATGCCCGTCGAGTAGTCGACGACGAGCTTGTCCTGCGACTCGACCAGATCCATGATCCGCAGCAGCTCGTCGGCCCGCCTGCCGACCTCGTCGAGCGGGATGCCGCGGAGCTGGCCGTTGTAGAGCAGCAACTCCCGCCCGGACAGGCGCTCGAACAGCCGCAGGCCCTCGGGCAGCACGCCGATGTGGGCCTTCACGCTGACGGGATCGGACCACACGTTGTGGCCGTTGATCTCGATCAGACCGCCGTCGGGGCGCAGCAGCCCGGTGACCATGCTGAGCGTCGTTGTCTTTCCCGCTCCGTTGGGGCCGACGAGCCCGGCGAAGCTGCCTTTGGGCACGATCAGGTCGACCCCGCCCACCGCGATCTGCTGCCCGAACCGCTTGAACAAGCCTTGCGTACGCACCGCCTCGACCATGGGCTCCACTCTGCCAGCTCTCGACGTTGTACGGCTTTCGCCTGGTATCCCGTGAACGCATGGGGATCTTCTCCTGGTTCCGCTGTGGGACCACCCCGCGGCGGGCCGATGCCGCATTCTCGTTACCCTGTCCGACATGAGGTCCGAGCAAGAGGCGGTGAGCGGCCGATGAGTGCTGAGCGGGCTCACGAGATCGATATCCACACGACCGCGGGCAAGATCGCCGACCTTGACCGGCGCAGGCAGGAGGCCGTGCACGCCGGCTCCCAGCGGGCGGTGGAGAAGCAGCACGCCAAAGGCAAGATGACGGCCCGCGAGCGGCTGGTGTCGTTCCTCGACGAGGGCTCCTTCGTCGAGTTCGACGAGCTGGCCAGGCACCGCTCGACGAGTTTCGGGCTCGACCGGGAGCGTCCGTACGGCGACGGCGTGGTGACCGGCTACGGCACGGTCGACGGCCGCCCGGTCGCCGTGTTCGCGCAGGACTTCACCGTTTTCGGCGGCTCACTCGGCGAGGTCTTCGGCGAGAAGATCGTCAAGGTCATGGACCACGCGCTGAAGACCGGCTGCCCGATGGTCGGGATCAACGACTCCGGTGGGGCGCGCATCCAGGAGGGCGTCGTCTCCCTGGGCCTCTACGCCGAGATCTTCAAGCGGAACGTGCACGCCTCGGGCGTGATCCCGCAGATTTCGCTCATCATGGGGCCGTGCGCCGGCGGCGCCGTCTACTCCCCCGCCCTGACCGACTTCGTCCTGATGGTTCAGGAGAAGTCGCACATGTTCATCACCGGGCCGGATGTGATCAAGACGGTCACCGGCGAGGAGGTGACGTTCGAGGAGCTGGGCGGCGCGCACACCCACAACTCGAAGTCGGGCGTCGCCCACTACGAGGCCTCCGACGAGGAGGACTGCCTGGAGTTCGCCAAGGCGCTGCTGGCCTACCTCCCCTCCAACAACATGGACGAGGCTCCGGCCTTCGAGACCGAGGTCCCGCTGGAGACGACCGACGAGGACCGCGAGCTCGACACGCTGGTCCCCGACTCGGCCAACCAGCCCTACGACATGCACACGGTCATCCGGCGCGTCCTGGACGACGGCGACTTCCTGGAGATCCACGCCGGTTTCGCGCCGAACATAGTCGTCGGCTTCGGCCGGGTCGAGGGGCGCCCTGTGGGCGTGGTGGCCAACCAGCCGATGAGCTTCGCCGGAACGCTCGACATCGACGCCTCGGAGAAGGCCGCGCGGTTCGTCCGGACCTGCGACGCCTTCAACCTCCCGGTCCTGACCTTCGTGGACGTGCCCGGGTTCCTGCCGGGCACCGACCAGGAGTGGAACGGCATCATCCGCCGGGGAGCGAAGCTCCTCTACGCCTACGCCGAGGCCACCGTGCCGCTGGTCACGGTCATCACCCGGAAGGCGTACGGCGGGGCCTACGACGTCATGGGGTCCAAGCACCTCGGCGCCGACATCAACCTGGCCTGGCCCACAGCGCAGATCGCCGTGATGGGGGCCCAGGGCGCGGTCAACATCCTCTACCGGCGCGAGCTGGCCGCCGCTGACGACCCGGACGCCGCCCGCGCCCGGTTCGTCACCGAATATGAGGACACCCTGGCCAACCCGTATCTCGCCGCCGAGCGGGGTTACGTCGACGCGGTCATCCGGCCGTCGGAGACCCGGGTCCAGATCGTCCGCGCGCTACGCGCCCTCCGCAACAAGCGGGCCACCCTGCCCCCGAAGAAGCACGGGAACATCCCCCTATGACCGCCTCCATGAGTGAGCGAGAGCCGTACCTCAGGATCGTTCGGGGCGACGCGACGCCCGAGGAGGTCGCCGCCGTCGTCGCCGCCATCAGCTCACGGGCACCCCGGGTGACGAAAGCCGTACAGAAGGCGGAAAACTGGAGGAATCCGGCACATCGGATGCGAGGCGCCCTGCCGCACGGCCCGGGAGCATGGCGGGCCTCCTCGTTCCCCGGTTCCCGGTAGGCCTGACAGCGAGCGTCAGGCGATTAGATCAGCCGATCAGGGTGTCAACTGGCCCAAGAGTTGGGACTATCTAGATAGTGGGGGAATATAGTCAGCCGATCAACTAGTGACGAGTCCTGGAGGACAACATGGCCATCCCGGACTTCAACGCCCACGGCATGGCCGCTAAGTATGCCGTCCTTGTAGACGTTGGTTACCTGTATGCGGCGGCCGGCGAAGTTCTTTTGGCAGCGAAGGAGCGCAAGGAGTACCGCGTCGCGGCGGACGAACTGATCCAGTCGCTCCAGAAACACGCGCTTGAGCGCATTCCTGGCGAGCTGCTCCGAGTCTACTGGTACGACGCGGCCCGTGATCGCGTGCCCACCGTCGACCAGCGGGTGATCGCCCAGCTTCCCTGGGTCAAGGTCCGGCTCGGCAACCTGAACGCCCGTGGCCAGCAGAAAGGCGTGGACGCCCAGATCCGGAGCGATCTGGAGGCCCTGGCCCGCCACCACGCCGTGAGCGACACCGTCCTGATCGCGGGTGACGAGGACATGGTCCCCGCCGTGGAGGCCGCCCAGGCGTACGGCGTGCGAGTCCACCTTTGGGGCGTCGAGCCGCCGTTCGGCACCAACCAGGCCGAGCGGCTGGTCTGGGAGTCCGACACCGTGGAGATCCTCAGCGCCGATTTCCTGCGTCCCTATTTCAACCGGGCGCCCGCGCCTGTGCCCGTCACGCCGGCGCCGTCACCCGCCCAGGTCTTCGCCGGCCGTACGGTGAAGCCTGTCCCGAAGGCGCCGGTCGGCCAGGTGACGAAGCTGGGCCCCGGCCGTCCGCATGTCGAGGAGGTCGGCGAGCACGTCGCGCAGAAGTGGATCCTGACGCGGGGCCGCGACAACATCCGCGACCTGCTGCCCGGCCCGATACTGCCCACGGTCATCGACACCGAGCTGCTGATCGAGGCGGAGAAGGAGCTCGGCCACTCGCTGCGGCCGTATCCCGAGGCCAGAGTCTGGCTCCGAGACGGCTTCTGGGCCCGCGTCTACCGCGAATTCGATCTGGGCGTAGGCATCTCCAGCAAGTAACACCCCCCTCTCGCCGTGCATGATCACGGCAAGGTTGGGGTCCGATTTCCGCCAGCGCGCGTCGGCGGCCAGGGCATAGCGTCGTATGCGTGACCACACAACAGCTCGACTTCGACGCGTGCTACCTGGCGGTGTCCGCTCGGGACGCCCGGTTCGACGGGCGTTTCTACACGGCGGTCACCTCGACCAGGATCTACTGCCGCCCGATCTGCCCGGCCCGCACACCCGCCCGGAAGAACGTGCTGTTCTACCAGCACGCGGCGGCGGCCGAGGCCGCGGGATTCCGGCCGTGCCGGCGCTGCCGCCCCGAGCTGAGCCCCGGCGACCCCGGCTGGGATGTACGCGCTGACCTGGTCGGGCGAGGGCTTCGCCTGATCGACGACGGCGTGGCCGACGATCACGGCGTGGCCGGGTTGGCCCAGCGGCTGCATGTCACCGAGCGGCACCTGCATCGGCTGTTCGTCGCCGAGCTGGGCACCGGCCCCCTCGCCGTCGCCCGGACGCGGCGGCTGCTGCTCGCCAAACAACTCCTGACCGAGACGTCACTGCCGATCACGGATGTGGCGTTCGCGGCCGGTTTCGGCAGCGTGCGGCAATTCAACGCGGCCATGAAGGAGTCGTACGGCTTCGCTCCCGGAGAGCTCAGGAAGGCCGCCGGCCCACTGACATCCCCGAGCGGCCAGATAACCGGCTCGGCAACCGGCTCGGCGACCGGCCTCACCTTGCGGCTGAGCTACCGCCGGCCGTACGACGCGCAGACCATCCTGCGCTTCCTCGCCGCCCGCGCCATCCCAGGGGTGGAGGCCATCACGTGGTCGTCCCAGCCGGAGGTCGCCGGCTACAGCCGGGCCATCCCGGGCGGGTCGGTGATGCTCGTGCCCGCCGACGGACACATCAGGCTCACCGTGCGCACCGAGGACATGAGGCAACTCGCCAGGATCGTGTCGCGCTGCCGTCGCCTCATGGATCTGGACGCGGACCCGGAGGCCGTCGCCTCGATCCTCGGCTCGACCGACCTCGCTCCGCTGGTCAAGGAGCGTCCGGGGCTACGGGTGCCCGGGGCGTTCGACGGATTCGAGCTGGCGGTCCGCGCCGTCGTCGGCCAGCAGATCTCGGTCGCCGGAGCGCGCACGATCCTCGGCCGCATCGCCGCCCGTGCCGGCATCCCCGCCATGGCCGGCACCACAGCCGAAAGGATAGAGACCTGGCTGCTCTTTCCCACTGCGGAACGGCTGGCTGAAGCCGATCTGACCGGTCTGGGGCTGACCAACCGCCGGATCTCCACGCTGAAGGCCCTGGCGGAGGCGGTCGCCGCCGGGGAGATCGACCTCGACGGGGCCGAAGACCCTGCCGAGACCACCGCCAAGCTGCTCAAGATGCCCGGCATCGGCCCGTGGACCACGAGCTACATCGCCCTCCGCTCACTCCGCGACCCGGACGCGTGGCCGGAAGGCGACCTGGTGCTGAAGCGAGCCATGGCGAAGCTGGGCATCCCGGCCGGACAGGCGGAGCTGTGGCGTCCCTGGCGGGCGTACGCGGCTCTCCATCTCTGGAACGCGACCGCCCCGTGACCACCTCACTGGATTTCCACCCCTCGAAGGAGGCAGCGGCAGGCCGGTCAGGCCGAGCCGCGAAGACGATGATTCTGTATCAGATGCTGCCCACTCCGGTGGGCCCGCTCGCACTGCTGTCCGGGAGCGGCGTCCTCGTCGCCGCCGGCTTCGCCGCCGACCCCATGGAGATGTTCGTACGGCTCCCGCACGCCCTCCAGGCGCTTCCCCTCCGGGAAGGCGACCTGGGGGACGCCGCGCAAGCCGTACGGGACTACCTGGACGGGAAGATCGACGCGCTCGACGGGGTCCCCGTGGAGCAGCCTGGAACGCCCACGCGCCAGCGGCTGTACGAGGCGCTGCGGAACGTGCCCGCCGGGACGACCGTGTCGTACGGCCGGCTCGCGGAGCAGGCCGGGCTGCCGAGGACGGCCGCGCGGGCCGCCGGTTCGGCGTGCGCCCAGAACCTGGTCGCGCCGTTCGTGCCGTGCCACCGGGTGCTCCCCTCGACCGGTGGCTACGGCGGCTACTACTACGGGACTCGCGTCAAGGAATGGCTGCTCGCCCACGAGTCCCAGAGCGGAGAACGGGGCTAGCCGCGTACGGTGCTCTGCACCTCGCCGACGGGGACGTCGCGGGTCACGGTCACCTGCACAGGCGCGTTGTTGAGCGGCGCGTAGATGAACGGCGTGACCGGCCCGGCGCCGGTGTTGTTGGTGGCGGCCGTGACGGGCCACACGGTCGTCACCGTCAGCACGTACACCTTGCGCGGCAGGTCGATCGAGGCATGCTGGTAGGTCACCCCGCAGGTCATCTTCCCCCCCTTGATGTAGGGATGACCCTCGGTGCCACAGTCTTCCAGCACCACCGCGCGCTCCTTGGTGGTGCCGGGATCGATCTTGATACTGTCCAGCTTCGCCGTGACCGTGGCCGACATGACGCCCGGTAGGGCGGCCGTCACCGACCGGGTGGGCGCCCCCATGCCCTGGAGCCAGAGCCACGTGTCCAGGTTGACGTAGCTCTTCGCGTCGGGATTCAGCTTGATCGTCGGCTGTGGCACGGTCAGCGCGGCCCGGGCGATCTGCAGGAGCTCCTCGACCGTGATCCCGGCGGGCGGCGTCGTTCCCGGCGGCACCCACACCGCCCCGTCGAGCCCGGTCCAGCAGGACATGCCCTTCGGATCGGCCGCGTTGTACGCGGGTGTCCACCATTTGCCAGGCTGGCCGACCTTGTCCTTGTACTGCTGCAGGAACTTCTGGAAATCCTCCTCGGTGCCGCCCGGATGCGTGCGGAACCACCACTCCCGCACCTGCTCCTGGCTCTGCAGCATGTCCTCGGCGGACTTGCCCGGCTCGTACCAGCAGGGGCGCTGGACGCGATATCCGTCGCTCTTCTTGCCGAGGCCGCTGCCGGACAACGTGATGGTGGAGTTCTCCAGCTTCACGCCGACGCTGCGGCCGTGCCGGTAGACCTGACCGTGCGGCCCTCCGGTGCCGACCGGGTCGGCGGCGGCCGGTCCGGCGGCGGACAGCGTCAGGACCCCGCCCGCCAGCAAGGAGACCAGCAGAGCTCTCGTCTTCATCGGACGCACTCCTTAGCGCGCTCGTCGGGATAGGCGGCGTGCCGGTACAGCTTGATGCGCCACGTGCCGTCATCGCCCCGCCGTACGGCCGCGACCTGGAAGTAAGTGGATTTGGGCGGCTTGGTCCAGGCAGGCTGGTCGGCCACCGGCGTTCCGGTGCTGTCGGTGACCCGCACACCTGACTCGTCCACGCAGGCGTCGACCTCCGCGCCGCGGCCGGTCACCGAGGCCACGCGCAACGAGTAGAGCTTGGCCAGGCCACGCGCCGAGAACTTGCCGGCGACGAACCCGCGCACCCACGTGTACGCGTCCTGGCTGGCCGTGTCCTCGACGCCGTCGAGGTACGACTTGTCCTTGCCGAGGCTGCCGACCGCGCGCCACTGGGCGGCGTAGTTGTCGCCGAAGGCCTTGACCATGGCGGTGTGCGCGGCGTCGAGCCCGGACGGCCACTCGATCTGGACCTGTAGCCCGGGCGCCACGGTGATCGTCTCAGCGCCCGGCGCCGCCACGTCCTGGGACCCGGCGGAAGGCTGCTCCGCGATCGCCCCCGCGGGCGTGAAGCCTCGCTCATGACCGGCCCCCGAGCAGGCCGACGCCACGAAGCCCAGGGCCAGAACCGCGGCGGTGGTTCTCCAGCGCATCAACCAAGCCCTCCGGTCGATCGGGGGTCCCCGCCGGAACACGGTAGCCGTCGAGTCAACGTTCAGCCATCGATATGCGCGGATTGGCATGGAGCAAGCCGTCGGTCTCCTGCGGTTGTCGCGGGCCTACGCCACGTCTCGCACCGGCCGCCACGCATCCCACTTATCTTGGGGGAATTCCACGGGACCCGCAATCATCAGTCAACCTGTCCTTTGCCGGGGGCGTAAACTCCTGCTCTTTAGCATGCGGACAAGCGACAGCCGACCCCCGGAGCAACACTTATGGAACGGACCAATTCAGCGACGATGACGAGGCATCGCTGGACGATACTCGCGACGACCGCCCTCGCCGTGACGGCCACCATGACCGGGGCCTTCCTCCTGGGAAAGGAACCGTCCACGTTGACGCAAAGGACGCCCGCACCCGATGTTTCAATGACGGTCAAGCCCCCGCTGCAACTGCCGCCTGTGAAGTGGAAGCTCAGCTGGCAAGACGGTTTCGAAGGGCGCGGAAAACCCTCCAGCCTATGGGTGCCTCTCAGCGGCGGCGGCGGATGGGGGCACAAGGCGCTGCAGTACTACACCTCTGAGCACGCGAGGCTCAACGGCTCCGGTGCTCTCGTAATCACGGCGGCCAAACAGCGTAACGGCGAGCAGTGCTGGTATGGATCGTGCCAGTACATCTCTGGACGTGTGCAGACGGACGGCACGTTCTCCCAGAGGTACGGCCGATTCGCCGCCCGTATAAAGCTCCCGGTCGGCCAGGGGATCTGGCCCGCGTTCTGGCTCAAGACTCCGAATGCCGGCACGATTCACAGCGATACGTACGGGGAGATCGACATCGCGGAGATCATCGGCGGCAAGCCCCGCCTTCTCCAAGCCTTCGAGCACGCAGGAAACCACCGCTTCGCCGCCAGCATGCTGCTCGACCACTCCTTGGACTCCAAATACCACACGTACGGCGTCGACGTGACACCCTCCAGCATCACCTGGTGGCTGGACGGCAAGCCGTACGCGCAACTCGAGAAGTATCCCGGGTGGCCTTACGACAAGCCACTGTTCATCATCCTCAATGTCCAGGTCGGAGGCACCTGGCCCGGCAATCCCAACGCCTCGACCCGCTTTCCCACGCGGATGAGCGTCGACTGGGTCAAGGTCTACCGCATCGCCGATCCCGCCTGACCAGCGCCCCTCAAATCAGGACAAACCACCCATATTTTAGTCAGCTAAACATAACTTTCTTTACCAAGGGTCATAAGTCGTGCTAAGACTTATAACCCTACTTGTCATCACACGAGGCTATTGATAGGATTCGCAGCGTTACGGGGGATTCGTCCTGTGTTACGAACACGTTTCCTGCGACCATCACCGCTATTGGTGGAGGTTGAGAATAAATGCGGTCACTCCGCGAGACGGACTCGTTCTCGATGGAATCGACTCTGCATCATGACGACCCGGCGAACTCCCCTCACAGGACGGCCAGCGGACCAGGCCGATGGCTGGCCTTAATCACCACGGTGGTCTGCGTTGTGTTGGCTCTTCTGTTCTTCCAGACGCCGCCAGGCCAGAATGTTGTTCAGTTAGCCGGCCTTGCCGACCGGTCGGACGCGTACACCGAACTCTCGTTCTCCGAACCGGAGAATCTGCCGAAAGCGCTGCCCGCGGCGGCGACGGTTCTCAAATCCCCATTCGTGATTCAGAACCGCACCGGCACCCAGCACGCCTATACGTGGACTGTCGAGGTCTCCGACAGCCAGGGACCGAGCTGGACCAAGTCCGGCAGCGTCCAGATCGCCGATGACCAGCGTGCGATCGTCTCCCCACTCGTGCGGGTGAACTGCAGGACCGGACGCGTCACCATCGGGATCCGCCTCGACAGCGGCGAGGGCATCCACCACGGCGTCGCCTGCACCGACTCCGGCTCGGGAGACAACGGATGAGCCGTCGGCCAGTGATCGCGATCGTCACCGACGCGATCCACCCGTACAACTTCGGTGGCAGAGAGATCCGTTACCACGAGCTCGCCAAGCACATCGCCGAACGGGCGGAGGTGCACGTCTTCACGATGCGGTGGTGGGACGGGCCACGCGTCTACACCGAAGGCCCGATCACCTTCCACGCGATCTCACCTCTCATGCCGTTCTACCGCGGGCCCCGGCGCTCCATCCGGCAGGCCTTGGTCTTCGCTCTCGCGACTCTGCGGATCGTGGGAAAACGCTTCGACGTTCTCAAGGTCGACCACATGCCGCACCTCCAGCTGTTCCCACTTTGGCTCGTGGCGTCTCTCAGGCGCAAGCCGTTGATCGCAACCTGGCACGAGGTATGGGGGCCGGAATACTGGCGGGATTACCTGGGCCCGAAGGCGGGGCGCGTGGGCTGGTGGGTCGAGTGGCTTTCGATGCGCCTGCCGGACCACATCATCGCCGCCTCTGAGGAGACGGCTGACCGGGTCCGCTCGATGCTGGGCGGCCGCACCGACGTCACCGTCGCGCCCAACGGCATCGACCTGAAGGCCGCTCGTAACGCCCCTCCCGCCGAGGACCGCACCGACGTGGTCGTGGTCAGCCGGCTGATGCAGCACAAACGTCTCGACATGCTGCTGGAGTCGATCGCCCTGTTACATGAGAAGGACATACCGGTGACCTGCCGCATCATCGGTGATGGTCCCGAACGTGACGCCCTGCACGAGCAGGCCGACCAACTGGGCCTCGGTGACGCCGTGGACTTCCAGCACGATGTCACCGACCAGCACGCGGTCTACTCCATGATCAAGGCGGCCCAGGTGTTCGCCTTCCCGTCGATGCGGGAGGGCTTCGGGATCGCCGCGCTGGAGGCCATCGCCTGCGGCGTCCCAGTCGTGACCACCTCCGCGCCGGACAATCTCGCCCAGCATCTGGTCGCCCGTTCGCAGGATGGCGTCGTGTGCGAGCCGACGCCTGAGGCGTTCTCCGCGGCGCTGCACGACGCGCTCACCCGCGGCCGGAACTCGCCAGAGGAGGACTGGCTCGGCGAGTACGCCTGGGAGGAGATCGCAGAACAGGTCATAGGAACGTTCCACCGATGAGAGTTCTTTACGTCAGTCCGTACCCGCCGGCTCCCGACGGGATCGGCGTCTACACCCAGGTGCTGGCTGGTGCCGTACGAGCTCCCGGGCACGACGTCGCTGTGCTGGCCGCGCATCCCGCCCCCGGTTGGTCACCCGAAGTGGTCGGCGCCCTGGCCATCAGAAGCCTGACGAAAGACGTCCGGGACGCCGTGGCCTCCTTCGCTCCCGACGTCGTCCATCTGCAGTTCGCGGTGCCGGCTTTCGGGGCGAAGAGCCTGGCCGTCACTCGCCTCCTGGATGAGCTCTCGCGTCTGTCGGTGCCGGTCACGGTGACCATGCACGAGGTCACTCGCGACACGGCGCTGCTGCGGGGGCCCGGCCGGACGCTGTACAGGCGCATCGCGGCACGCTGCGACAAGATCATCGTGCACACTCGGGCAGCGCGGGAGACGCTGACCGGAGCACTCGGCGTCCCGCCGGAGAAGACGGTGGTCATCCCGCACTTCTCCGTCCGGCCGCCCGCTGCGAAGAGCACCCCCGACGAGTTGCGGCTGCGCTTCGACCTCGGCGGCTCGCGCATTCTGCTCGCCTTCGGCTTCATCCACGTGGACAAGGGCCTCGACGACCTCGTGACGGCTCTTTCGATCCTGCGGCGGGAATGGCCGGAGACCCTCAGGGACGTGCGCCTCGTGGTCGCCGGTGCCGTCCGCTCCAGGAGAGGCCCGTTCCGAGTGTTCCAGCTCCGTGACGAGGTCCATTTCCTCTCGGTCCAGCGCATGGTCCGGGCCATGGGGCTTGATGATCATTTCGTCTCCACCGGGTACGTCCCGGACGGGGACATCGGGGCATGGTTCGAGGCCGCCGAGGCGGTCGTCCTGCCGTACCGGACGGCTGAGCAGAGCGGCGTCGCCAATCTCGCCACGGCCTACGGCGTTCCGGTCATCGCCACCGCAGTGGGCGGTCTCGCCGACATGTTCACCGCCTCCCCCTGGATGGCCCCGCCTGGCGCACCCGGGCGACTGGCCGCCGTCATCGGTCGATTTCTCCGCGAGACCCCGGTTGGGCATGATCATGGGGGATCCGCGGAACCGGCGCAGGCTGCTTCCTCCAAGACCACCGACCTGGAGACGGTTGTCCGAGAAACGCTCGGCGTGTACCGCGCGATCCGCCGGTCCACCGTGCAGCCGACTCGAGGGAGAACCCCCGGTGCCGCCTAGTTTGTCTGTCGTGATCTGCTCGCTGAACGGCGCTTCCCGGATTGAACGGCCCCTGCGCGGGCTGGAGGCGCAGACGGCCCGTGACTCGCTGGAAGTCGTCGTGGTTGACGACGGATCCCAAGACGGAACAGGCGACATCGCACGCGAGCGTGGATATCGGGTAATCCGGCATGAGCGTAACAAGGGACTTTCGGCGGCGCGCAACACAGGGGCACGCACGGCCACCGCACCGATCGTGGCGTTCCTCGACGACGACTGTGAGCCCGTCCCGACTTGGGCCGAAGAACTGCTGGGCGGATACGAGGAAGACGTCATGGGAGTCGGGGGTCCCGTGATCCCGGTCACCGGCTCGGGGTTCCTGTCCCGCTACGTCGAGCGCAACAACCGCCACCAGCCGCTGGACCTGGAACTCACAGTCAGCCAGGCGCTGCCGTACCGGCTGTGGCTTTACCTTCGCCGTCAGTGGTCGGCGCCGCGGGCCCCCGCACGCCGCGACGTCTACTCCTTCACGGGCGGCAACATGTCCTTCCGCCGCGACGTTCTGCTGGCGGCCGGTGGATTCGACGAGCGGTTCCGCTTCGGCTCGGAGGAGGAGGACCTGTCGCGGCGGCTCCGTCGGGCTCAGCACACCAGGCTGGTGTTCGTCCCCGAAGCCTGGCTCTCCCACCGCTTCGAGCCGACCTTGCGAAGCCTCCTGCGCCGCAGTGTCGCCTACGGCAGGGGCAACGCTCTCCAATACCGCAAGTGGCCGTCCGTGCGTCCGACGATCTTTCCATGGCCCGCTCTCGTAGCGGTCCTGCTGATCGGGGCCGTGTGGTTGCCGCCGCTAGGCCTCGTGGCCGCCATGGCGCCGCTGTTGCTGTATCCGCGGGGAGTCGTCAACACGGCCCGGCACGGGACGCTGGAGGCGCTGGCCGACCCCTATCTCCAACTCGTCCAGGAGACTTGCGAGAACATCGGTTTCGTCAGCGGGTGGTGGCGTTTCCGCCGCCTGTCCGCCGAGCCCGCGTCCGCGAGCAGGCAGCGTGAGCGGGCCACGTGATGAACGTGCGCCGTCGCTCTGCCGCGAGGCGCCGGCCCCCACCAGCGGAGACCGTACGGCCGCGTCTCGACGTCGGGCACCGGCCTCCTCCGGGGAGGACCGTCCGTCGCCGGCATAAGGTCAAAGGACGGCACACCGATGCGACCGCCGGCAGCGACACGATCTTCACCGTCGGCCGATTGGCACAGCTCGCTCCGCTCGTCCTCATCGGGCTTCTTGTGGGGTTGCGAGAGATCTGGGCGGTCCAGGCGCTCCTTTTCGCCCTCCTGCTGACCGCCCCGGGCTGCCTGCTTCTACGTGCCCTGCGCGTTCCCGATTCGGCGGTCGCCGCCTTTCCCCTCTACGTGCCGAGCGCGTCGCTGGTGGTCCTCCTGCTCTCCGGCCTGGCGGTCAATGTTCTCGGCCCCCTCGTGGGGGTTGTGGCCCCACTGCGGCCCGTCCCGCTACTGGTCGGCCTCGAACTCGTCTGCCTGCTCCTGTTCTGGGCGGGGATGTCCGCGCCGGGCGAGGCCGCCATCTCTTGGCATTCGCTGCTGCCGGTGCGCTGGCTCATACTGCCCGCCCTGCTGCCGCTCACCGCGGCGGCCGGAGCGTTACGCCTCAACAACGGCTACGGCAACGCGGTGGCCGTCGCGACCGTCATCGCCTGCGTGGTGGTCCTAATAGCGGGGATCGCGGCCGTCGACCGCCTCGGCGACGGCCGCCTCGGCGTCCTTCTCTTCGTGGTCGCCCTGGCCATGATGTGGTCCTACGCGCTGCGCAGCGATCTGGTCTATGGGTTCGACATCGCCACCGAGTACGCCACGGCCCGGGCGACGATCGAGGCCGGCGTCTGGCATGCCAACCACAGCACCGACGCGTACGGAGCGATGCTGAGCATCACGACGCTCCCGGCCCAACTCCATGCGCTTTCGGGGCTGCCCGAGGTGCTCCTCCTCAAAGTGGCGTATCCGGTCGTCTTCGCCCTGTTCCCGGTGGGCGTGTTCAATCTGGCGCGCCGGTTCCTGCCGCGACGATGGGCCTTTCTCGCGGCTGTCTACGTGCTGGCGCAGGGTGAGATCTCCCAGCAGCTTCCCGCTCTCGCCCGCCAGGAGATCGCCCTGGTGCTGTTCGTGGCACTCGTCGGAGCGGTGTTCGACGGACGCATGCGGCGATACCAGCGGCTCACAATGATCGGGTTGTTCGTCCCCGCGGTCGTGATGTCGCACTACTCCAGCGCTTACTTCGCGATAGTGATGCTGGGCGGGGCGGTCGCGCTGCAGTTGGCGGTGTCGGTCTTCCGCCGGGTTTCCTCGGTGAACGGCGCGCTGTCGGCCTCGTTCGCGGGCATCACTTTCTTCGCGGTGCTGTGGTACGTGCCCATCACCGATTCGGCGTCCAATGTCTCGCAGTTCCGCACACTGGTCACCTCCGACGGCCTGCAGTTGATGCCGCACGGCATCCCCGGCCAGAGTCTTTTCGCCTCCTATCTCAATGGCACCGAGCTGACGAACATGTCAGCGAGCGAATACTCCCGGGCGGTCCGAGACAACTACAAGGCAAGCAAGCCGTACATCATCCCCTACGGTGACTCGCGGCGAATCCGATACAGACTCCAGGACGCCGCCGCGCCGAAGGCGCCCGTGGTGGTTCCGGTCCTGCGGGGCGTGCTCAATATCGGCGAACTGCTGGCCAAGCAGCTCGGGAACCTGCTCGCCCTCGTGGGAGCGCTCGTCCTCGTCCTGCGGCGGCGCTCGCCGGGCGCCGCGCGGGTGGTCGGCCTGCTGAGCATTCCTGCCCTTGGCTTTCTCGCGATCTTCAGGCTCTCCGGAACCTTCGCCGTGGCCTACAACCAGGGACGGGCTCAGCTTCAGGCGATGGTGCTCCTTTCCATTCCGCTGTTCTGGGTGCTGCACCGGATCCCCCATGGCCGACTTGTTCCGGCCCGCCGCGCCGAGACGATCCACCGAGTTCTCGGAGCGGCGGCGGCCTCGGCCGTCATCACGATTTTCCTCAACACGAGCGGGCTGGTGGGCGCCACATTGGGCGGTGGAACGGGGTCGAATCTCGCCGCGACCGGGGAGGACTTCGAAAGGTTCTACATGTTCACACCCGAGCTCGCCGCTGCGCGGTGGCTGGGAGAGCATCGCGACGATCCGAAGTCGTTCGTCTACGGCGATCGCTATGGGCAGTTGCGGCTCGCCACCGCGGCCAGAATTTCCAACGGCTTCGTCACCGACATCACGCCACAGACCCTGAACCGGCATGCCTGGATCTACTCCAGCTACAACAACACCGTGTATGGACGTGCGCGATCCACGCTGAACGGTCGTCTGGCCACCTATGTGTTCCCGAACTCGTTCATCGACACCCATTACAACCTCGTCTACGCCAATAAATACTCCAAGGTGTTCTACCGTTGATATCTATTGTCATCGTCAGCAAGGACGAGCCCGCGCTGGACAAGACGCTCGCCGGCGTCACGGCTCAGGCACGGGCGCTGGCCGAACAACGTGGCGCCGCATGCGAGATCATCGTCGTCGACGCCTCGGAAGGGCGGCTCGACCACATCGCGGCGGCCCATCCGCACGTGCGCTGGAAGGACTTCCGCCGCCCGCCGGGGGTCCGCGTTTCCATTCCCCACCAGCGCAACGAAGGCGTGCGGTCGGCCGAGGGCGAGGTGATCGTCTTCACCGACGCGGGGTGCCTTCCGGAGGAGGGCTGGCTCGCCACCCTGCTCCGGCCCATCCTGACGGACTACGAGGCCGTGACAGCGGGGGTCGCCGTTGGCCCGCGGCATCACGAGGGCCTGTACGACGACACGATGCGGAGGCGTACACATGTCACCTACCTGGATGAATGCCCCACGATCAACTTGGCTTTCCGGCGCGAGGCCTACGAGGCCGTCGGCGGCTTCGACGAGGCATTCGAATACGGCTCTGACGTGGACTTCAGCTGGCGGCTCATCGACGCCGGCCACCGGATCCGCAACGTGCCCACGGCGACCGTCATCCACGACTGGGGTGACGGGCGCCGCCAGCTTCGCCGCTCCTACGTGTACGGCAAGGCTCGGGCGCGCCTCTACCGGAAGCACCGCGCCCGGCGCGGGCAGCTACTCCGGAAGGAGCCGATGGTCCTGGCGTATCCGCTGTTCCTGCTCGGACTTCCGCTGACCTTCGTCTTCCCTCTCTATCCGGCGCTGTTGCTCATTCCCATCGTCCGAAACAGGCACAACGGGCCCATCCGGGTGGTCGTCGATCACCTTGCCTACGGCGTCGGCGTGCTGGCGGAGCTCACGGGACGATGAGGCCCCTGAAGAAGCCCCCGATGAAGCTGCTGGTCCTGCCGCGCGACGGGAACCCGTACCAGGAACTGCTGTACACCCCGATGCGGTCCAGTGGGGTGCGGGTCCGGTACCTGGGCCGGCTCACCCCGTCTCACACGCTCAACCTGCTGCTGCTTCCCGCGGAGCTCGCCGTGCGGCGGCTCTCGGGGGCCCGGCTGCTTCACCTGCACTGGGTGTTCGCCTTCGCCTTTCCGGGCGGCCCCGTCATGCGGCACCCGGCGCGGCTCTGGTTCGGTGTGGTGCTGCGCGTGGTCCGGCTACTGAGCATTCGCCTGATCTGGACCGCCCACAACGTGTTGCCGCACACGCCGGTGTTCGGCGACGACGCCGAGGCGCGACGCCTTCTCGTACGTCACTGTGATCTCGTGATCGCCCACTCCCCCGTCGCCCTCCGCCGGCTCGAGGCTCTCGGAGCCCGCTCACGCCGGAGCATGGTCGTCCCGCACGGCCCCTATCCGGCCCATCCCATCCCGCCGGCCGGATCGTCCGCGGGCCCGCGCCGTTTCCTTTTCTTCGGCCGTGTAGAGGAGTACAAGGGCGTTGAGGACCTGATCACAGCGTTCGCGGCGCTGCCGGACGACATGGACGTCCGTCTCGCGATCGTGGGATCGTGTGGTGACGAGCGCCTGGCGGCCCGGCTCCGCCTGCGTGCCCGCGACATGGCGGGAAGGGTCGAGCTGCAGCTGGCCCGCGTGCCGGACGAGGACCTGCCCGGCGTCTTCGCCGCCGCGGACGCCGTGGTGCTCCCGTTCCGCAGGGTCACGACCAGCGGCAGCGCGATTCTCGCGCTGTGCTACGGACGGCCTCTGATCGTTCCGGACGCGGACGTGCTCTCGGGGCTGCCGGCCGACGCGGCCATCCGTTATGACGGCGGCGTTACGGGGCTCACGAACGCTCTGATCGGCCTGGCCTCCTCGGATTCCGGCACGTTGCGGACGATGTCGGACGCGGCGCTCGCGCACGTACGTCAGACGGGGTGGGAGGAGATCGCCGAAACGACGTGGGCGGCGTTCGCGGCTCTTCTCGATGAGGCCCCCGACCGCGACCCGCCGGCTTCGGAGGACGTGTCTTCCAGCCGGCTCTCCCAGGTCCGGGCGCGTGTGCGGTCGGTGGTTCACGACCGGTTGTACCGCTCCTCTCTGCTCCTCCTGGCCAACACGGCGTTCCTCGCCGGGTTCGGCTTCGTGTTCTGGACGCTGGCCGCGAGGTCCTACGCCGCCGAGGCGGTCGGCTGGCTCGCGGGTGTGACCGCCGCCGTCAATCTCCTCGCCACGGTCGCGGCTCTGGGCCTCCCCAACACCCTCATCCGGCACCTCGCCCGGGACCGGAATCCACGCGCGCTGGTGGGCGCGGCGGTCGCCCTGATCAGCGCGGTCGGCGGTGTCCTGACAGTCTGCTGTGTCCTGGCGATCGGCCCCCTGCTGCCGCCCACACTCCACCTGGATCAGCGGGGCGGCGGGGTCAGCCTGGTCACGATCCTGGTCGCGTTCACAGCCGTCAGCTCGGCGTTCGACGCCGGGCTCATCGCGGCGGGGGCGACGGGCGCTCTGCTGGTGAAGAACCTCGCCGGGAGCATCGCCAAGGTGCTCGCTTTGATCGCTCTGACGCGGTTCGAGGTCACCGGGCTCGTCATGGCCTACGGCGTCGGCACGGCACTCGGCTCGATTCTCGGCGGTCTTGCTCTGGTGAGACGGCTCGGCCGAGGCGGGCGTCCCCGGCACAGGGTCCCCACCTTGCGGCGTTACGTCTCCTACGCGGCAGGCACCTACCTCGGCACGATCATGGGGATCCTGCCGAGCACCGTGGTCCCACTCGAGACGCTGGCGATCCGGGGGCCGCAGGAGACGGCCTGGTTCGCCATCGCCTTCCAGCTCGCAGCCTTCCTGAACTTCATCCCGTCGACGACATCACAGGCCCTCTTCGCCGAGTCCAGCGGCCGATCTCTCCGGCAGGGCGTCTGGAAGGCCTTGAAGGGGATCTACGCCCTCCTCCTTCCTGCCGTCTTCCTGATGGTCCTCGCCGCGCCGTACCTGCTGCGGCTCTTCGGCGAGACCTACTCGACCAGGGCCTCCGACTGTCTCCGGGTCCTCGCCCTGGGCGCGTTGGTCACCGCCGGCAACTACGTCATGGACACGGCGCTGATCGCCAGAGATCGCGCTTCGGCCTATGTCCTCGTGAACGGCGCCAACGCCGCGCTCGTGCTGACCCTTGTCGCGGTGCTCATGCCGTTCGGCCTGACCGCGGCCGCTTGGGGCTGGGTCCTGGCTCAAGCCGTCTCGCTGGTCGTCGGGTTCTCGGTGGTCGTGGCCGCCTTCCGCAACACGTCTACGCCTCGGGCGAAGACGGCTTAGGCCAGGCGGGAGGTTCTGAGGTGCGGGGACTCGCCGCGGCGCCAGGCGGGGAGCAGCTCGTCGATGAGGGACTCCGTCTCCGGGGCCATGCCGCCGCCATAGGGGTGGGACGCCGCCCTCCTGTGCAGGCCGTCCACGACCGCCCGTAGCCGGGCCTGGTCGCCGGTGGCGTGGGCGGCGCGGAGCAGGTCGCGCCACAGGCCCTCGTCGTCGGCCGCCAGGAGCAGTCCGGCCCGCGCCGCCGCCACCGCGGCATGGGGGTCGTCCTGCGCCAGCCGTATCTCGCACAGCGCGTGGGCCGCGTCCGCCACCCAGGCGGTCACGTCGTATTCGAGCGAGTCGGCGGCCAGCCAGGCGTACCGGTTGCCAGGTCTGCCGTTCAGCAGCGGCCCGCGCACGAGACCGAGGGCCTGGTCGAGCAGTACGGCTTCCGCCTCGCCGGGCCGCCGGGCGTCGGCGACCTCCCCGGCTCGCCGGACGAGCTCCTGGAAGAGCTGCCAGTCGGTGCGGATCTCGGGGCCGAGCCGCAGCCGCCCGGACGTGTCGAGTAAGAGGTGGGGCCGCCCCTCGGAGTCTTTGCCGAGCCATTCGGCCACCCGCGCGATGGTCGCGTCGCGGACCGCGGGCTGCACGCCGCGCGGCCAGAGCACCCCTCCGAGGACGACCGGATGGACACCGGCCCGATGGGTGGCCAGGTAGACGACGAGCTCGTGCGCGAGCGCGGCCCGGCCCTCTTCCAGGGGATTGACCGGGCTGATCTCGATCGGGCCGAGGATCCGCACCTCGATCGAGGGCGGCTCGTCCGACACGCGCTCGGCCGGATCGGACACGGTGAGCGGCTCACCCTCGCTGCGCTGTGCCGTACGGAACAGGTTGACGACCGCGTTGTAGTGCCTGCGCGGCAGGAGGTGGGCTTCCACCTCGAACCCCAGGGCGTCGACCCGTGCTCGTCCGTCCTCGGTGATCTCCCAGGTCCAGGTGGCGTGCGGGACGTCTCCCGCCAGCACGAACCCGCTCGCCGTCCGCATCCCCTTGCCGAGCATCGCGAGGCGGCGGGCCTCGTCCTCGTCGGGGCGGATGGCCGACAGCAGGTAGTGCGGCGTCCACGCCGGGTCGGCCACGCGGCCGTGGATCCGGCCGGTGAGGACGTCGTCGGCCTGCCGGACCCGCTCCTCGAACTCGGGGAGGACGTCGGCCAGGCTGCCCGCCGTCCGGATCCGCTCGGGCGCGAGGACGGCCAGCTCGTCTCCGAAGCCGACGAGCGTGATCCGCATGTGGTCCGACCACCGGTTGGTCGCCAGCTCGACGGCCAGCGCGGACAGGGCCGCCACGGTGTGCGCGCCGGTCATGCTGATGAGCCCGTGGGCCGATTCCAGGTCGATGAGCACCCGGCCGCCCTCTCCCGTGCCGAGCGACACCAGTCCCGGATAGGGCGCGGGCGCGTCGGCGAGGGCGTGCTCGTCGATCCGCCGCCCCTCATGCGCGGGCAGCCGCCAGACCTGTCCGCCGTCGCATGCCTCCCAGGGCTCGGGGGCGTCCTCGTCGGGCGGCTGGATCCACAGGTCGAGGCCGCGGGCGGACAGGTGCACGGCGTACACCGTGGGAGGGCGCTGCCCGCGCTCGGCCAGCAGCTTGCCGAGCAGCCGCAGGCCGATGTCCAGCATGCGGCTTCCGGGGGCGTCCGCGCCCAGGCGGATCGCCACCTCGGCGTTGGCGGCGTCCCCGCGTGGCCGGGCGACCCGGTGCCCGAACGCGCGCCGCCAGAGCTGCTCCCTGCGCCTGCGCCCGAGAACGGCCAGCAGCCCGGCGGAGGCCAGCGTCGCCGCGGCGAGATAGTCGACGAGGTCGAGCCCCGCGGCGGACTCCTCCGGGTCGGCGAAGGGCGGCTTGCCTGCCGGATCCGCGCTGTGCGTCCCGCCGCCCGTCCCCCGCTCGCCCGGGCGACTCGCCGGGTTCCCGGCCGGATGTACGGCTGGCCTGGTCGGTTGCGCGCTCGGTTGGACACTGGGTTGGGCACTGGGCTGGCCGGCCGGGGTGGCTGTGACGGTGTGCTGCGGCATCGCCGGCGGCGGCAGCACGATGCCCGGCTTGCCCGGATCCTGCTTGCCTGGATCGGGCTTGGTGGTGGGCCGCGGGTCCGCGAGGACGTCCCCGGCATCGGGGGCGTCGGCCGTACCGGAGAAATGGGTGCCACCGTCGAGCTCGGCGGGCTTGCCGCGATGCTCCTCCAGGATGGTGGGCCGGTCCTCGTCCACCGGGACGACATGAACGTTGCGGGCGTCGTCCGGCATGTCGAGCACCCAGCCCGGCCGGATCAGGTCGGCCATGTGCAGCCGGCTGCCGTCGGGCTGCTCCTTGTGCTGGTTGAGCCGGTAGATCTCGTGATAGCGCCGCCCGTCACCCAGGCACTTGTCGGCGATCTCCCACAGGCTCTCGTGGTGACGCCCGTGCGGTGGCTGCACGACGTAGACCTTCTTGACCTCACGGGCGTGCAGCGGCGAGCGCTCGACGGCCGGGTCGACCGGCGCGGACAGAGCCGCCATCTGCGGGCGGATCGGGGCGGGAGCGCCCACGCGGGCGATCGGCACGGCCACCGCCGTGGCGGTGAACAGCAGCAGCACCGCCGACACCAGCCGGTTCGCGAGGGCCTGGGTGCCGCCCGAAAGGGGAACGCGCGCGGGCATGCCGACGCGGCGGAGCCCGGCGTACACCTCGACGACCACGCAAAGGAAGAGCTGGAACCAGGCCAGCCACACCAGGAGGACGAGGATGGCGATGATCGTCTCGGGCCCGACCTGGCTCGTGAAGACGTCGGCGTTGAGCAGTTCCTTCGGCAGGGGTGGGCCCGCCAGCCTGAGCAGCGCGTACGGCACGCCGCCCATCAGGCCGGCCAGCGCCAGAAGAGCACCGAGCCCAGCGAAGACGTCACCGGCTGTGCGTTTGGGCGGGATGCGGACGGGCCGACGGCCCCGCCACTGCTCCCCGCCCGAACCGGCCGGAGATCGCAGGGAGACCGGACGCGGCGGACCCGGCGGACGCGGCGGAGACGCCCCGGCTCCCCGGGGCCGTGGCTGCGGCCCGGCCGACTGCGGCCAGCCGCTTCCCTCAGGCCGCCCGGCCTGCCTGGACGGCGGCGTGGGTCTCTGGGACATGCCTATCCCTCCCCAAGGCGGTTGTTTGGCATGGCGCGGGCCGGCCGGTGAGAGCAGGGCGTGATGGCGGTCATGCGGCACCCGCGTCCGGAGCGGCGGTGGCGTTCGCTTCCATGTCGGAACCGCTGAACCCCAGCACGGAGAGGAAGTAGGCGTCCCAGTGGACTCCGATCCCCACCGTCACCTCGTTCTGAGCGCCTCCCATCGCGCACTCGGTCATCTTCACGCCCTCGACCTCCTGGGCCGCCACGATCTGCTGGGCCTTGCCGCACACGGTTCCCTCGTCGGCCAGCAACCGGACCTGACCGGTGGCGCGGAGCGCCTCGGTGTCGATCTGGTCGGCGGCGGCGCGGGCGGCCTGTTCCGCGATGTCGGCTGCCTTGAGCCGCGCGTTGATGGCCGCGCCGCCGTCCACCAGCAGCCCGGCCAGCAGGAACACGGCGACCGAGAAGATGACCACGAAGACCGACATCGACCCCCGTTCGCCACCCCCCCTGGCCCGGTGATCATGCACGGGTTCCCGCCCGTGCTCTCCGATCTGCGGAGTCACCGTTTCTGATCGTGCACCGGCATGACGATGTGAAAGGGTCATTCGACCCTCCGGAAGTGCTCCAGAGGGACGACGGAGCTGCCCGCCATCTGCTTGGCCGTACCGAAGCCGAGAAAGTCGAGGTTGAGCTCGCAGGTCACGGTGGCCTTGACGACGCCGCCTTCCGTCCAGTCCGTGCCGGACATGCTGACCTGCGGAGAACACTCACCCGACAGGGCGGCCTCGGCGGCGTCGGTCGCGGCGGCCTCGGCCTCGGAATGCGTCCGCTGGACCGACGCCGCCCGCGCCGCGTCCCGCGCCGCGCCGTTGACCTCTCCCTGCGCCTCCACGATCCGGCCCGCGCCGACGAGGAACATGAGGAAGATCAGGAAAACCGGTGCCAGCAGGACTGTTTCGGCCGTCATCGACCCCCTGTCCAACCGGGTCCGGCGCCTGGGACGAGTCATTCGCACCCGCCGGAGCCGTCGTCGGGACGGAAGCACTCGATCGGACCGCCGAAATGGGACGTGATGGTGAACGTCATCTCCGGCAGCAGCGGCACCACCTGCACCGCGCTCCCTGTCACGTCCATGCCGCGCTGGTCCCCTTTCTCCCACGCCGTGGCTTTCGCGTTCTTGAGCAGCTCAGGCCCGATCGCTTGCACGATCTGTACGGCTTTCGCCTCCGCTTCGGACTGCCACCCGTCTGAGGTGCCGGCGGCGCGGGCGATCCGGGCGCCTTCCCTCGCCGCGGCGTCGGCGACCTGCCGCCCGTGGAACCAGAGCGTGAGCTGGATGATCAGCAGCACCACGGCCAGCACGACCGGCATGATGATGGCAAGCTCGATCACCGCCGCCCCGCGCTCGCCGCGACCGCCACGGGCCTTGGGCACGCCGCCGGGGCCGCGCGCCTGACGCGGCGGCCGGTCGGGTGCGCCCTGGGTCTCCACCACTAGCCCCCGGTGCCCCCGGTGCCCCCGGTGCCTCCGCCTCCGCCGAAGTTGGTGGTGATGTCCGCCTCCCTCTGCGAGACGAGGTTCCTGATCAGGGCGGCAAGGCCCATGGCGACCCCCGCGATGATGGCGGTGATGATCACCCACTCGACTGCCGAGGCTCCCCTGCTGGGAGCGGTGCGGGCGCGGTCGATACGCACGTGCAGTACGGCGATCATGTAGTTCAGCCAGAGGAGCATTACGACCCCAACATTTTCATCGCTGCGGGATAACTAAGGAAGATCACGAAGCCCGCGCACAGCAGGAGCTGAGCGACGAGCATCGACTGGGACCGTTCTCCGGCCTTGCCCTCGACCTCGGCCAGCTCACGGCGTCTGAGGGTGGCGGCGCGAGCCGTGAGGGAGGCGCGGACCTTGGCGCCGTCGTCGGCGACGAGCCCGAGGGCGGCCGACAGGTCACGGAGCTCGTCGACGTTGATCTCGTCGCCGAGCTGGCCGAGGGCCTGCCAGGGGGTGATGCCGACGATCCGGGCGTTGGCGAGCGCTTCGCGGATGCGTTCCATGGCCCAGTTGGAGCCGGCGCCGGATCCGGCCACTCCGGCGGCTCCCGCCGTTCCGGCCTGTGCCACGGGGGCCACGCCGTTGACGGGGGCGGGGCCGGGGCTGCCCACGGACACGGCCATCATGAGGGCCTCGGGGACGCCGCGGCCGCCCGCCAGATTCATCGAGACGAGATCGAGGAAGGCCCCGACCGCGTGGCGGAAGTCGCGCCGCCGGGTCGCCGCGTCGCGCCGGATCTGCAGGTCCGGCAGGAGGAAGAACACGACGGACACCAGCAGGGCCGACCAGAGCGGCACCTGCACCGACAGCCCCCAGCCCATGAGCGCCAGCCAGCCGACCATCAGCGGGAACGCCAGCAGGCCCGAGACGGCGAGCAGGACCTTCGTCGCCAGGAAGCCCTCGAAGGACTTGCCCAGCAGGGCCAGGTCGGCCCTGATCGAACGAACCTCCCAGCCCCGGGAGGCGTAGAAACGCGCCAGCCGCAGGCCGAGACCACGCCGGAAGGCGCTGACGTTCTCGTCGGGCGCGATCAGCGGCGCTCGCGGCACGTCCATGCCGTCCCGGGCGAGATCGAGCGCGGCGAGACGGGCGACCAGCCCCGGCCGCGGCGGGAACAGCGCTCGGAACAGCAGGAAGAGCCCAAGGCCGACCAGGGCTCCGGTGAGTACGGACTCGGTCATGGCGCCTCTCCGATCGCGTGCTCACGATCGACGCCGGGGCGGATGGGAGGCGTCTCGGAAGGCTCTCGCCAGATCACGATGGAGGGAAGGCCTGGCCGCCGGGCCACCGTGAGAATCTTCGCTTGATCACGGCTGGTCATTGAGCAGGTCACCTCCCCTTCGCGGGAACTTCTGCATGATCACGCCCGAGGGTGAGGGGGGTGCTGAGGAGGTCGTGGACGTCGATGTGGTGGATGTTGAGGTCGTCGATGTCGTGGATGTCGTCGGGGTCGCCGCTGAAGGACGTGGCGTGGGGCGGTGATAGGGGGCGAGGATCCGGGCGGGCTTGTCGAAACGGGCGAGCCGCCGCATCCAGGCGAAGCCCGCGCCGAACAGGGCCGCCACCACGACCAGCACGGCCTGGCCGAGCAAGGAGTCGTACTCCTCGACGTACGACCGGTTGAAGATCACCAAGGCCCCCGCGAAGGCCAGCGCCGTGCCGACCACGATCTGCACGCTCTTGCGGGTCGACCTGCGCTCCGCCTCCACGCGCCGCCGCATGTCCAGCTCCTCGCGGGCCGACACGGCGAGGGCGGACAGCACGTCCCTGAGCCCCGGCCCGCGAAGCCGCGAGTTGAGGATCAGGGCGGCCACCACGAGGTCGGCCGAGGGGTCGTCCAGCTCGTCCGCGAACATCCGCAGCGCGTCCGCCAGCGCCATGCGGGTGTGCAGGCGGTCGACGAGCGCCCGCAGGTGCGGCTGCAGCATGGGCGCGGCCGCCCGGATCGACGACGGGATGGCCTGTTCGAGTCCGGCGGCTCCGGCGATGGTGTCCCGCAGCGACTCGGTCCACGCGGCCAGCCCCTCAAGCCGCCGCATCGCGGCCCGCTCCTCTCCCGCGCCTCCGGTGAGACCCCGCCAGGCCAGGACAAGCAGCACGGCTCCCCCGGCGATGACCGGCCAACCGGTCACCACCAGCACGACCACGCCGGTCACGGCGGCGACGGCCGACCGGGTGGACAGGGTCCTGAGGAGTTGCAGCCGCCTGGCCTTCCCATCGGGACCGGCGGGCCGGGGACGCATGCCGTACAGGGAGAGGGCGAAGAGGAACAGCCCCCCACCGACCACGGCGCCGGACAACAGCACCAGCGGATCGAAGACGCCCGGAGGCAGCAGCGGCATCACAGCCTCCCTCGGCGCGGCTGAAGAGTCGGCGGGCTCATCGCCACGCTCCTTGCGACGGGTCGTAGCCGTGCGCGGCGAGCTCGTCGATGCAGGAGATCGGGGCGTGCGGCATGACCTGGTCGCCCGACAGGGCGAAGACCTCGGAGGACAGCACGCGGCCGTCGCAGCCCGTGACCTCCCGGACGCTGGACACGAACCGGCGCAGTGTGCCGCCGACGTGGTAGTCGTTGCGCTTCTCGATGAAGACGACGAAGTCGATGGCGCCCGCGATGAGCATGTGCGTGGCCTCGATCGGGAGCCGTTCCTCCGCCTGGAGGGCGTAGGTCGCCACGCGGTTGAAGACCTCCATCGAGGAGTTCGCGTGGATGGTCGACAGGGAGCCGTCGTTGCCCTGGGTCATCGCGTTCAGCATGGTGACGATCTCGTCGCCCAGCACCTCGCCGACGATGACCCGCGACGGGTTCATGCGAAGCGAGCGCCGGACCAGCTCGGCCATGGTGATCTCGCCCTGGCCCTCCGAGTTGGGCAGGCGCTGCTCGAACGCCACGACGTTCGGGTGCAACTCGGGGAACTGGTCGAGGCCGAGCTCCAGCGCCCGCTCGACCGTGATCAACCGCTCGACGGGCGGGATCTCGTTGGCCAGCGCCCTGAGCAGGGTCGTCTTCCCCGCGTTCGTCGAGCCGGCGATCATGATGTTCTTGCGGGAGGCAACGGCGGCCGACAGGAACCGGCCGACCTCGGCCGTCATCGTGCCGTTCCCGACCAGGTCGCTCAGGAACACCTTGCCCAGCCGGGCGCGGCGGATCGAGATGGCGGGCCGTACGGTCACGTCCATGACGGCCGACAGGCGGGAGCCGTCGGGAAGGCGCAGGTCGAGCTGCGGGTTGGCGGTGTCGAACGGCCGGGATGACAGCCCTGAGTAGGCCGCGAGGATCTGGATGAGCTCGATCAGCTCCTCGTCGGATTCGGCCACGGGGTCGTGCATGAGCTCCTGGCCGTCCGCGTAGCCCACGAAGACCCGGTCGTAGCCGTTGATGTCGATGTTCTCGACCTCGGGGTCGTCGAGGAAGGGCTGGAGCCGTCCCACGCCGAACAGGGCGGCGTGGATCCCGGCCGCGAGAGCCTCCTCCTCTTCCGCGGTCGGCGGGGTCCGGCCGACGCCGATCTCCCCCCTGGCGAACTCCTCGAGCACCTGGGCGATGAGCGCGCGGGCGAACTGCCGCTCGTCCTCGCCCGTCATCGGCGGGACGCCGCTGGCCTGGTCGAGCCGCCGCTGCTGGGCCAGCCGGTCGCCGACCTCCTGCCGGAAGCGCTTGACCAGCCCGTGGTCGATGGGCCGCCCTGGCGTGCTCATGGTGTCGCTCCGGAACGGCCGCGCGTCGACTGAGGAGAGGGAGAAGAGGGAGCGTGCGAGGAGGGAGCGTGTGGGGAGGGGGCGTCGGGTCGCTCGCCGGACGCCACATGGCTGGCCAGTCGCCCGGCGAGCTCTCGCGCCGTCCGGACGAGGAGGCTGCGGTCGAGCCGGCCGCCCCACTGGCCGCGGAGCAGCTCAGCGCCCTTCGGGTCGTACGCCAGGCCGCCCACGAAGGCCACGTCCCAGCCGGAGACGATGCGGCGGACCTCGTCGAGCGAGCCGCGGTACGACCGGGGGTCGGCGATCACCACCACGCCCACCTGGCGGTTGATCAGGGACAGCCGCTCGCGCAGGTGGGCGACGTGGTCGAGGCTCGCCCGGGTGAACAGCACCACCTGGTCGGCCTCGGTGAGCAGATCGTTGATCTGGGGATACAGCCCGAGGCGGCCGCAGTCGGCGAGCACGTCGGCCTGCGGCAGCGCGGCCAGCGACCGGCCGAGCGGGCCCCACAGCCAGGTGAGCCCCGCGGCCTGCTCGCCGTTGGTCAGCCCCGCGAGCACGTCGAGGCCGCCGACGAGCTTCTGGGTGTGCTCGTAGACCTGCTCGGCGTGGAGGCCGCGCCTGGCGACCGCTCCGAGGCTGAGCAGGCCGCGCCCGGGGTTCAGCACGCCGCCGTCCTGCGCCGGAAGCCGGTAGGCCAGGTCGCCGCCGGAGGGGTCGCACTCGGCCAGCAGGACCGGGCGGGGCCACACGGCGCCGAGGGCGGTGGCGGCGGTCGTCACGCCGGGCGCCCCCTTGTCGGCCGCGAGCACGATGAGCGCCACGTCATTTCACCCCGGGCAGCAGGGTGAGGGCGACCTCGCCGCTTGACGCGTACTGGGCGATGGTGGGGGCGACGCTCGAATCGACGATCACTGAGACGAGCCCCGTCGAGGAGGTTCTGCTCCCTGGGGCCCCGACGCTCTGGACCCTGGCGCTGGACGCCAGCACGCGCTGCTGCGCGACGGCCCCCGACCCGCGTCCGGCCGACGCCACATAGATCACCTGGACCACGTCGCCGACGTCCAGGCCGACCGGCGTCTGCCCCGCCTTGAGCGCGAGGCCCACGATCGCCTTGCCGGGGCCGACCAGGGCGCTGTCCGTCGTGACCATCCGCTCGGTCAGCAGCGTGCCGGGCAGCAGGGTCACCGCGGCGTACGTCTTGGCGACCCGGTCGCGGAACGTCCAGGGCACGTAGTCGATGTCGGTCTCGGCGATCGACACCTCCTGGAGGGCGGTCATCGGGACGAGCTGCCCCGCCCCGACCTGCCGGCCGACGCGGATGGCGGAGACCCGGTCGCCGCTGCGCAGGACGAGCAGTGTGGTGGCCAGCGCCCCGCCCAGGATGAGCAGCACGGCGAGCGCCGCGAGGGCGGGTTTCCGCTCTCTCGGCGGCACGGGAAGCTTCCGGGAAGCGGGTCCGGAAAGGCCGGACCGCTCGCTCGCCGGTGCGCGACCGTCTTGGGCAGTCTTCTCGCTGATCCTCATGGGTGGGGGACTCCCAGGGATGATCGCGCCCTTTTTCGGGCCGCTCGAATTCGTTTACGGTCTTGCTCTTTGCTCCGACTTCACCACATTATGGGCAGCTTTCCCTTCTCACGTTGCCGTAAAGCGGCGACCCATGCTTATCCGTTAGGAATACGCCTGTCAACGGCAGTGGATCTAGATCCATCCCAGCAAATAGCTTTCTAATACCGCTATTTTGTGATATCCGAAACTCACCTGATTCCCAGCGGTCACATCTTTCACACGGGTCGTTCAGGTCACGGCTACCAGCACACGAGCCGGTTGTCCACAGGGTCGCGGGGTGGACGTGAAAGAGATTCATGTCTATCGGTTGGATAAACGCCTTGTCACAGGGCGAAGCAGCGGCACCCGGCTAGAGCCCCTTCCGTCCCCATGCACGTTGTCCACAGCGATATCCACCATCGGGCCCCGCCGCTCCGGGGGGCGCACGACAGGCAGTGGCTGCTGGTGCTGATGTGACTCATGTGACAGAAGTGGTAGACGAGCTTTACCGATTGGGACAACCGAGCAGATCGACAGGGGACACGGCCGCTACCTTGTCCCGCGAAGAGATCTTCACGAGATCCTCTCCAGATGAAACCCTCTGACCGAGAAAACGTCTCTCCACCCGATGCCCTCCGCTGAGGGCCTGGAGCCTGCGCATGCGGATTACGCTCACCGTGGTCACCGAGCACGGCCACCGCGACGTGGTGGTGGAAGGCGACGAGGCGACCACGGTCGCCGGGCTCGCCGCCGCGCTCGACAGCTCCTCCGGCCGCCCTTCCAACGTCGTACGGCTCCCGCGCGCCAGGGCGCCCTACGACCTCGACAGGGGCCAGCGAACGGAGCCCGCCGAGGCCAAGCTTTGGCTCGACGGGCGGCCGCTCGACCCGGACAGCGCCGTCTTCGGGCTCCTCCGCGATGGCGACCTGATCGCCGTGGACGGCCACGCCGCGTCCGCCACCATGACCGAGGAGCCCGACGGCGTGGTGGAGCTCCGCGTGGTCGGCGGCCCGGGAGCGGGCGTCGTCCACCGGCTCGGCTTCGGCACGCACACCATCGGCGCCGATCCGGCGTGCGCGATAGCCGTACCGGATCCGCTGATGCCGGCGCGAGCCGCCGTGATCCGGCTGACTCCCAGCGCCATCACAGTGGAACCCGCGGACCTGTCCAGCGGTTCCAGCGGTCATGGATCAGGCGGCCTCCACCTCGACGGGGAGCCGGTCATCGACGCGACGCCGTGGCCGGAGCGGGCGACGCTGTCCTGTGGCGGCTCGGCCTTCTCCATCGGCCCGGTCCAGCCGCCCGACGCCCACCTGGACGCTCTGCCCGACGGCGGGCTGGCCTACAACCGTCCGCCCCGGCTCCAGCGGCCCGAGCGCCAGCGGCGCATCGTCGTCCCGGCCGAGCCCAAGCGGGCCGAGGGGATGCGGCTGCAACTGCTGGCCGCACTGCTCCCCGCCGTCTTCGGCCTGGTCATGGCGCTCGTCTTCCACCAGTGGTACTTCATGCTGATCGCGTTGATGACACCGCTGATCATGCTGGGGCAGTGGGCCGGGGACCGCAGGCACGGCCGGAAGAAGCACCGCCAGGCGGTCAAGGCGTACAAGGAGCGGCTGGCGGCGTACGAGACCGAGGTCGCGAAGGCCGTCAAGGACGACGAGGCCGAACGGCGGAACGGCGCCCCCGATCCCGCCGAGGTGCTGCTCACGGCGACCGGCCCACGGCGGAGACTGTGGGAGCGGCGGATCCACGACCGTGACGCGCTGCGGCTCCGGGTGGGGCTGGCCGACCTCCCCGCCGACCTCGACTTCGAGCCCGAGAGCGGCACGCCCGCCGACTCCCCCCGTCATGACCAGCATCTCTGCCGGGACGTCCCCGTCGCCCTCGTCATGCGGCGGCTCGGCGTCGCGGGCCTCACCGGGCCGAGAGATGTGGCCCTCGGCTCCGCCCGGTGGCTGGTCGGGCAGGCGGCCGCCCTGCACAGCCCGCGCGACCTCGCCATCGTCGTGCTGTCCGCCAACGCCGACAGCGCCGACCAGTGGGGCTGGGTCCGCTGGCTGCCGCACTGCGCGTCCGACGCCGCCTCGCGCGGGGGCTCCCTCACCGCCGACTGCGTCGCGCTCGTCGGCGCCGATCCCGAGGCGGCCGCTCGCCGGGTCTCCGAACTGGCGACCCTCGTCGCCGAGCGTCTCGACAGCGACGGCACAGGCGGAACAGGCGGAACAGGCGGCACAGGCGGCGGGCCGTACGGCGCGGTCCTGCGGAACTCCCGGCTGACGGGCGGCCCGGCGGGCTGGGAGGACCTGGGCCGCGCCGGTTCGGCGCAGGCGGCCGAGCCGGCCTTCGCCACCTATGACGAGCGCCCCTACGACGTGCTCGTCATCCTCGACGGCGCCCAAGTGCTGCGGGGCCTTCCCGGCATGCCCCAGGTGCTCAGGCAGGGCCCGAGGGCCGGGGTCTACACGATCGCGATCGACGAGGACGAGCGGCTGCTGCCCGAGGAGTGCGCCACCGTGGTGTCGTGCGGCCGGGACGGGTCGGTACGGCTGCGCGGCGGCGGCCTCGACCCCATCAGCGGGATCCGGGCCGACCGCGTGTCCCCGTCGTGGGCCGACCGCCTGAGCCGGGCGCTGGCCCCTCTCCGCGACGTGAGCCGGGACGACCCCTCGTCCGCGCTTCCGGACTCCGTCCGCCTGCTCGACCTGCTCGGGCCCGTCGACATCGCCAAGCAGTGGGGCCGGTCGACCCGCGCGGTCATCGGCGTGGGCCCGGAGGGCCCGTTCGAGGTGGACCTCAGCAAGGACGGCCCGCACGCCCTGATCGCCGGAACCACCGGCGCGGGCAAGTCGGAGCTGCTCCAGACGTTGATCTGCTCGCTCGCGGTCGCCAATCGGCCGGACGAGATGACTTTCGTCCTCATCGACTACAAGGGCGGCGCGGCCTTCAAGGAGTGCGTACGGCTCCCGCACACGGTCGGCATGGTGAGCGACCTCGACGGCCACCTCACCCAGCGGGCCCTGTCGTCGCTGGCCGCCGAGATCCGCCGCAGAGAGCGCCTGCTCCTGGACGCCGGGGCGAAGGACATCGACGACTACCAGCGGCTCCGGGCACGCGGCGCGACCTGGGTCCTGGGCGCGGGCGGGGTGCGCCAGGCGCGGACCAGCGGCATCTTCGGCGGCCCCGGAACGGGTGGCCCTGGTGACTCCGGAGAAGCGGATGCGGGTGTCGACTCAGGCGGCCCCCATCCGTCGCTCCCCCGGCTCGTGCTGATCATCGACGAGTTCGCCGCGCTGGTGGCGGAGCTGCCCGACTTCGTCGACGGGCTCGTGGACATCGCCAGACGCGGCCGGTCGCTCGGCATCCACCTGATCCTCGCCACACAGCGGCCCGGCGGCGTCGTGACCGCCGACATCCAGGCCAACACCTCGCTGCGGATCGCCCTCCGGGTGACCGACGGCCGAGAGTCGGCCGACGTCATCGACGTGCCCGACGCGGCGCACATCTCCCGATCGACCCCCGGCCGCTGCTACGTGAGGTCCGGTTCCGGCCCGGCGGTGGCCGTACAGACCGCCCGCATCGGAGGGCGCACCCCGTCATCCGGCTCCGGGAGCGCCGGCCCCGGCCGTGGCGACGAGGTGCGGGTGATCGACCTGTCCTGGCAGGCGCTGGGCCACCCCCTTGAGGTTTCGGCCAGGGTGGAGACCTCGGCCGACACCGACCTCGCCCTGCTCGTGGACGCCATCGTCCAGGCCGGTCGCGGGATCCCCCGGCAGCCCAGCCCGTGGCTCCCGCCGCTCTCCGAGCGCGTCACGCTGGACGGCACAGAGGCGACCGGCTGGACGGCGTCCCCCGCCCAGCCGTACCGGCCGGGAGCGGAGGAGGTGCCGCCGCTGCCGTTCGGGATCGCCGACCTGCCGTGGGAACAGGGCAGACGACCTCTCGTGCTCGATCCGCGCCATGGGGGCCACCTGCTCATCGCCGGTACGGCACGCAGCGGCCGCTCGACGGCGCTCCGGACGATCGCGGGGTCGATCGCGGCCGGAGCGTCTCCCGAGGACGTCCACATCCATGCCGTCGACTGCGGCTCTGGAGCCCTGCTGCCGCTGGTCGGCCTGCCGCACTGCGGCGCGGTGGTCACCCGTGACCAGCTCGATCGGGTCGAGCGCCTCCTCACGCGCCTGCGCGCCGAGGTCGGCCGCCGCCAGCAACTCCTGGCCGAGGCCGGGTACGCCTCGCTGGCCGAGGCCCGCGCGGCGGCTAGGCCCCAAATGGAGACCGGCCGTGCCATCAGGCCGCAAATCGGGCGGCTGCCGTACCTCGTGCTGATGGTCGACCGGTGGGAGGGCTACGTCGCCGCGTTCGAGAACTACGACTACGGGCGGCTGCTCGACGCGCTGATGCAACTCCTACGTGAGGGCCCGGCCGTGGGCCTGCGTGCCGTCGTCACCTCGGACAGGTCGGGACTGCTCGGGCAGATCTCCACCGTCTTCGAGGACCGTCTGATCCTCCGGCTCGCCGACCCCGCCGACTACGGGCTGGCCGGGCTGCCGGTGCGCACCCTGCCCACCTCGATGCCGCCTGGCCGGACGCTGTCGATCGGCGAGCACGGCCTGGTGGAGGGCCAGATCGCCCTGCTCGCGGACGACCCCTCAGGCCCCGCTCAGGTGGCCGCCCTCCAGGAGCTCGGCCGTACGGCCACGGCCCGGTTCGGCGGCGACCCGCAGCGGCGGGGAGGTTTGACGCCGGGCGGATGGGCCTGGGGATCAGAGCCGCCGCTGCGGGTGGACGCGCTGCCCATGCGCATCACGGCCGACCAGGCGCTGGAGCTCGCGCCGTCGTTCGAGCCGCCGTCGCCGCTGTGGGCGCTGCTCGGCGCGGGCGGCGACGCCCTGGCCCCGCTGGGCGTCGACCTGCTGGCCCAGGGCCCGGCCGCGGTGGTCGCCGGACCGGCCCGCTCGGGACGGTCGTCGTGCCTCGTCACGGCGGCCAGGTCGCTGCTCCAGCGGGGCACGCCGATCCTGGCCGTCACCCCGCGCCGGAGCCCCCTGCGTGAGCTGGCGGGGTCGCCGGGCGTGCTGGCCGTACTGGACGGAAACGCGAGAGGCGTGGACGGCGGAGGCGCGGACGACTTCGGCGGCCTGCCGGGGGCGCATGACCCGCTCGCGCTGGTCGCGGGTCAGGAGCGGTACGTGCTGATCGTGGACGACGCGGAGCTGATCTCCCCCGAGTCGATGCTCGGCCTCGCGGTGGAGGAGGCGCTCCGTACGGCGCGGGACGGGGAGCACGGGCTGCTGCTCGCGGGGACGACCGGGGATCTGGCGACGGCCTACCGCGGATTCGTGGCGGAGGCGCGCAAGGCGCGGACGGGGCTGCTGCTGGCGGTGCAGAGCCCGGCCGACGGCGACCTGTTCAACGTACGGCTGCCGCGCGGCGCCGTGGGAGGCCCTCCGGGGCGCGGCCTGCTGGTGGTCTCGGGGACCGCGACCCCGATCCAGGCCGCGATCCCCGGATAGCCGGATGGCTGTCCAGCTGTATTGCGGGAGGCGCTAGCGGGTCGCGGACTCGATGTTGCCGCGGTAGGTGTTGATGACCCGGGACGCCTCGTTGAGCTCCTCCGACATGCGCTGGAACGCCGCCCGGTAGCTCTGCCAGGCGTCGTGGAAGCGCTGCGCGCCGGGGCCGGTCCAGGCGGTGCCGACCTTGGCAGCCTCACGGTCGAGGTTGGCCATCGTGGCGCGAACCTGGTCCGCCTGCTGGGTGAACTGCGCGGCCATGCTCTGCATCTCCGCCGGGTTGCCGCCGAGCAAGTTACTCATTCGGTCACTCCTTTATCGACAGGGGGCCGCCCTCACCGTAGATCCTCAGTCAATTCTGTGAACCCCTTTATGCCGAGCGGCTATACCACTGGGGCCCGGCGGGGGATTGACTCGCGCGGATCGGCATCGGCCCGACGAGGACGCGCTATATCGGGGGCGGGGATCTCCGGAGCCGGCAGGCCGCTTAAACTCCATGAAGGTCAGCCAGGCCCGGGACGAAGGGATGACGGCGGTGCAGAAGGTCCTGATCGCCAACCGCGGCGAGATCGCCGTACGGATCGCCCGTGCGTGCAAGGACGCCGGGCTGGCCAGCGTCGCGGTGTACGCCGACCAGGATCTGGACGCGCTCCACGCACGGGTGGCCGACGAGGCGCACGCGCTCTACGGGCAGAGCCCGGCGGAGACCTATCTCAACATCGGCAAGCTCCTTTCCGTGGCACGCCAGACAGGGGCGGACGCGGTCCACCCCGGCTACGGCTTCCTCGCGGAGAACGCCGACTTCGCGCAGGCCGTGGAGGACGCGGGCCTGATCTGGATCGGCCCGCCGCCCGCCGCCATCACCGCGCTCGGCGACAAGGTCCAGGCCCGGCACATCGCGCAGCGCGTCGGCGCCCCGCTCGTGGCGGGCACGCCCGACCCCGTCTCCGGAGTGGACGAGGTCGTCGCGTTCGCCGAGGAGCACGGACTGCCGATCGCCATCAAGGCCGCGTTCGGCGGAGGCGGCCGCGGGCTCAAGGTGGCGCGGACGATCGAGGAGATCCCCGACCTCTACGAGTCCGCCGTCCGGGAGGCCGTCACGGCCTTCGGGCGCGGCGAGTGCTTCGTGGAGCGCTACCTCGACCGGCCCAGGCACGTCGAGACCCAGTGCCTCGCCGACCGGCACGGCGACGTCGTGGTCGTCAGCACCCGCGACTGCTCGCTCCAGCGCCGCCACCAGAAGCTGGTCGAGGAGGCCCCCGCGCCGTTCCTCTCCGGCGAGCAGCGGGACCTGCTCTACTCGTCGTCCAAGGCGATCCTGCGCGAGGCGGGCTACGTCGGCGCGGGCACCTGCGAGTTCCTCGTCGGCCAGGACGGCACCGTCTCCTTCCTCGAGGTCAACACGCGGCTCCAGGTCGAGCACCCCGTCACCGAGGAGGTCTCCGGGATCGACCTCGTCCGGGAGATGTTCCGCATCGCCGACGGCGAGGCCCTCGGCTACGACGACCCCGTGCCGCGCGGCCACTCGATCGAGTTCCGGATCAACGCCGAGGACGCCGGCCGGGGCTTCCTGCCCGCTCCCGGCACGCTGACGTCGATGCGCGCCCCCTCGGGCCCCGGCGTACGGCTCGACTCGGGCTACGAGACGGGCATGACCGTGCCGCAGTCCTTCGACTCCCTCGTCGCGAAGCTCATCGTCACCGGATCCTCGCGGCGGCAGGCGCTGGAGCGGTCGCGCCGGGCGCTGGCCGAGTTCGAGATCGGCGGCATGCCCACCGTCCTTCCGTTCCACCGGGCGGTCGTGGAGGATCCCGCCTTCGTCGATGAGCCCTTCTCCGTGCACACCCGGTGGATCGAGACCGAGTTCGCGAACGAGATCCCGCCGTTCGAGGGGCCGGTCGAGGCCGGGGAGCAGGTCGAGCGGGAGCGCATCACCGTCGAGGTCGGCGGCAAGCGCCTCGAGGTCGTCCTTCCGTCCGAGTTCGGTACGGCAGGCCGTACAACGGCCAAGAAGGCGCCGGGGCGGGGCGGTGGAAACAACCCGAAGAAGGCGGCGGTCGGCGGCGACTCCCTCGTCAGCCCGATGCAGGGGACGATCGTCAAGGTCGTCGCCTCTGACGGGGACACGGTGGCGGCCGGGGACACGATCGTCGTCATCGAGGCGATGAAGATGGAGCAGCCGCTCGCGGCGCACAAGCCCGGCACGGTCACGGGTCTCACCGCCGCGGTCGGCCAGACCGTGACCGCCGGAGCCGTGATCTGTGAGATCAAGGACGCCTGAGCCTCCGGGACGCGTGCGATCGCCCGGTCCAGGGCGTTCGAACAGGCGGTCCATGGGTAGGCATCACTGTTTGCCGGAGAGGAACCGTCGCGCGGAGGAACTGTCGCGCAGAGGAACCATCGCGTAGAGGAACCATCCCGCCCTGCCGTTCGTCCTGTAGGGCGAAGGAGGCTTGAAGCCGTGACCATCACACAACCGCTGGGCCGCGTGGGGGCCGCCATGGCGGCGCTGCTCGTCGGTCTTTTCGCGCTGTTCGCGCTCTCCCCCGCCGCCCATGCCGCGACCCCGCCGAGTCCCGACACCGTGCTCGCGGCGTGGAAGAGCGGCGACCCGCTCTTCGTCCAGAGCGGCGCACCACTGTCGTCCAGCCAGCAGGACGACATCCGCAAGGCGCTGAAGGGCTCCAAGTCCAAGATCTACGTGGCCGCGCTGCCCGACGGCACCGTGACCAGCGCCGAGGCGCGCACGTTCATCAACGGCCTCGGCAGGGCGCTCGACGCGGCGGGCCGGTCGAGTGCCACGGTGGCCGTCCTGGACGGGACCAGTCTGTTCGCCGGTTCCAGCGCCCTGCCGCGGAGCGTGTCGGCGGGTCAGCTGGCCAGGCTCGCCACCGCCAGTAACAAAGACGTGGTCACCGGCATGGAGGACTTCGTCAACCGCGTCAACCTCGCCGTGGAGGGCGACAAGGACGCACTGGACAAGGGCAGCACGGCCGGCGGCGGGGGCGGCGGCGTGCTGGTCGGCATTCTGGGAGTCGCCGTCGTCGGTGGTGCCGGTTTGTGGATCATCTCTCGCCGCATGAAGCGGAAGCGCGAGGAGAAGGAGGCGGCCGAGCTCGCCGCGGTCAAGCAGACCGTCGAGGAGGACGTCACCAAGTTCGGTGAGGAGATCACCGCTCTCGACGTGGACGTCAAGATGCTGCCGCAGGCCGAGACCTCGTCCGACTGGCAGCGCGCGCTCGACTCCTACGAGCGGGCCAAGAACGAACTCGCCGCGGTGAAGCGCCCCGACGAGCTCCGTACGGTCACCTCGACCCTGGAGGACGGCCGGTACGCCCTGGCCTGCGTCAAGGCGCGGGTGAACAACCAGCCCCTGCCCGAGCGGCTGCCCCCGTGCTTCTTCAACCCGCAGCACGGCCCGTCCGTCCGCACCGTCCGCTGGGCCCCGCCTGGTGGCGCGGTCCGCGACGTCCCGGCCTGCGCGGCCGACGCCGAGGCCGTCGAGCGCGGCTTCGACCCGCAGATGCGTGAGGTCGTGGTCAACGGCCAGCGCCGGCCGTACTGGGACGCCGGTCCCGCCTACCAGCCCTACGCCTACGGCTACTACGGCGGCTTCGGCGGCGACCTGCTGACCGGCATGCTGGTCGGCACCGTGCTCGGCAACGCCTTCGGCGGTGGCTGGGGCGGCTACGGGTACGGCGGCGGCTCGGGTTACGAGTCCGGCTACCAGGACGGCGTCGCGGCCGGCGGCGGCGACTTCGGCGGCGGAGGAGACTTCGGCGGTGGCGGCGGCGACTTCGGTGGCGGCGGCGACTGGGGCGGAGGCGGCGACTTCGGCGGAGGAGACTTCGGCGGCGGCGACTGGTAACCCCCCCTCGGGCGTGATCATGCACTCTTTCCCGGGGTAGCCGGGTGGCCTGCGGTTTCTGTCTTCGTGACCTTGCACTTCACGCAAAGTGCAAGGTCACGAACGTTTACGCCCTGTCCACGAAGCCGTGCGGGAACCTGTGCATGATCACAACTTGAGAATGGCATGGCCGAGGCACTCCCGAGGAATCCGTGCATGATCACGGCCATGAGGGGGGATGTAAGGGGCTTGCAAGTCAGGGTTAAGATCACGTGAGAAACTCGGGGCGTTCCCTCCAGGAGGCCCCCAGTGCTGCGTATCGCCCCCCTCGCCGGCGCCGTGTTCTTCGCCGCCGCGTTGTCCGTCGCCGCCCCGGCGACAGCCGTACAGGCCGCCGCCGGCCCCTGCAAGCCGGGCAGCGGGCCCAACCTGCGCGGCAAGGACTTCACCCACGGCGCGACCCTCCCCTACGACCTGCGATGCGCCGATCTCACCAAGGCCAAGCTCGACGAGGTGGACCTGACCCAGAAGGACCTCACGGGCGCCATCCTGCGGGACGCCTCGCTCAAGGAGGCCGACCTCACGCAGGCCCACCTCGAGTACGCCGATCTGCGCGGGGCCGACCTCAGTGACGCCGACCTCGGCCAGTTGAAGGCCAAGCAGGCCGACCTCCGCGGCGCGATCCTGATCGACGCCGAGGCCGGCCAGGCGGAGTTCCCCCACGCGGACCTGACCGAGGCGGTCCTGACGAGGGCTGTGCTGACCCAGGCCAACCTGACCAACGCCACGCTCGTCGACGCCGACCTCACAGAGAGCACTCTCGGGCAGATCAAGGGCCGGACGGCCGACTTCACCAGGGCCAAGCTCAAGGATGCCAAGCTCGGCCAGGCGGAGCTCCAGCACACGGTCCTGAAGAACGCCGACCTGAGCCGGGCCGAGCTCACCCAGGCCGACCTGCAGGGCGCCGACCTGACGGGCGCCAACGTCCAGGGCGCTTCCTTCACCCAGGCCCAAGACCTCAACCTGACCGGGACGAGCGGCAGGGCCGTCAACGTCCCGGACGACGCCATCAACGGCCGGCCCGCCTCGGACAAGGAAACCGGCGAGGAAACCGCCGAAGACCCCGGCACGCAGTACACAGGGACGGACACACTGGGCCGGGATGCCGCTCTCAGGGGTCCTTCGCCGGCGCTGATCCTGGTGATCGTGAGCGGCCTGGGGCTCAGCCTCACGCTGCTGATCTGGGGCGTCACCCACCGGCGCAGGGAGCGCTTCGCGGCCGCCATGGCGGTGGCCCGCCACACGGCCGAGGAGGAGGTCACCCGGTTCGGCGAGGAGATCGACTCTCTCGACTTCGAGATGAAGGTCAACCAGGTGAGCGGCCCGACCCACGAGTGGCGGGCGGCGCTCGACGCCTACGAGGCCGCCAAGCAGGCCCTTCACATCGCCCAGACGCCCTACGAGCTGCAGGCCGCGGCGTCAGCCGTACAGCATGGGCGGTACGCCTTGCAGCAGGTCAGGTCGCGGCTGTCGAATACCGGGGCGTCAGATACCGGCGGTCAGCGGTGACATGAGGCGCCGGGCCGCCTCGGTGATCGACCCGGACAGCGATGGGTAGACGGCGAACGTGTGGGCGAGCTGGTCGACCGTGAGCCGGTGCTGGACGGCGACGGAGAGGGCCAGGATCAGCTCCGACGCCCGGGGGGCCACCACGACGCCGCCGAGCACGATGCCCGTGTTCGGCCGGCAGAAGAGCTTGACGAAGCCGTCGTTGAAGCCCTGCATCTTGGCCCGGGCGTTGGTGGCGAGGGGTAGCTTGACGACGTTGGCCTCGATCTCGCCGGACTCGATCTGCTTCTGCGACACGCCGACGGCGGCGATCTCCGGGTCGGTGAAGATGTTGGAGGCGACGGTGGCCAGGCGGATGGGCTGTACGGCCTCGCCCAGCGCGTGCCAGACCGCGATGCGGCCCTGCATGGCGGCGACCGAGGCGAGCATCAGCACGCCGGTGCAGTCGCCGGCCGCGTAGACACCGGGCGCCGAGGTCCTGGACACCTTGTCGACCTCGATGAACCCGTTCCGGTCGAGCCTCACGCCGTTGTCCTCCAGGCCGATCCCGGCGGTGTTGGGCACCATGCCGACGGTCATGAGGCAGTGCGAGCCCTCGGCGGTCCGGCCGTCCTCCAGCGTGACGACCACGCCGTGCTCGGTGCGCTTGACGGACGAGGCGCGGGAGCGGCCCAAAACGTTCATCCCGCGCCGCCGGTAGACCTCTTCGAGCACCTCGGCCGCGTCGGCGTCCTCGTTGGGCATCATCCGGTCGCGCGAGGACACCAGGGTCACCTCGGAGCCCAGCGACTGGTAGGCCCCGGCGAACTCGGCCCCGGTCACACCGGAGCCGACCACGATCAGGTGCTCGGGCAGCTCCTGGAGGTCGTACAGCTGCCGCCAGCTCAGGATGCGCTCCCCGTCGGGCTCGGCGCCGGGCAGCACACGCGGATGGGCTCCGGTGGCCACGATGACGACGTCGGCCCGGATCGTCCGGTCCCCCGCGCGGACCACCTGGGGATCGACCAGCCGTCCCGAGGCCCGGACGACCTCCACGCCCTCGGCGGCCAGCCGCGCGGCGACGTCGACGGACTGGGCCTGGGCCAGCTCCTTGACCCGTTTGTTCACGAGGGGCATGTCGGCCGTCACGCCGCCGACCTCGCCGTCGCCCCCTCCACTGAAATGGACGCCCAGGGAGGACGCGTCCAGCAGCGCCTGTTTACGGACAGAGGTGGCGATCAGGGTCTTGGAAGGCACGCAGTCGGTGAGCACACATGCGCCACCAGGGCCTTCCTGCTCGACCACTGTGACCTGGGCCCCCAATTGCGCGGCAACGAGAGCCGCCTCATATCCGCCGGGGCCACCACCGATGATCACAATCCTCGTCACATGCTCCATTGTCCCGTATCGGGGCAACCGCGTCCCGAGGAGGGGCCATGAGAGGCGCGGTAACGGTTCGACTACGCGGATTTCCCCGGGGACAGGTTTCTTTTCCCCCGGGGAGCAGGTGGTCTTTCTCCCGAGGAGAGGTCGTCCGCGCTCCGTTCGTTCAACTTTCAGGATCTTGGATTAGTCTTGTGTGCCGTGCCTGTTTACGCGGCGTATGGCAGCAACATGGACCCCAAACAGATGGCAGAGCGGGCTCCCCACTCGCCTATGCGTGGTACCGGCTGGCTTCCGGGCTGGCGGCTCACCTTCGGCGGGGAGGACGTCGGCTGGGAGGGCGCCCTCGCCACCGTCGTCGAGGACTCCGACGAGCAGGTCTTCGTCGTCCTCTACGACGTGCCGGAGTGGGACGAGTCCTCCCTCGACCAGTGGACCGGCACCGACCTGGGGTTCTACCGCAAGGTACGGCTCCGCGTCGCGACCCTGGAGGGCGACGTGCTGGCCTGGTCCTACGTGCTCGATTCGTACGAGGGCGGCCTGCCGTCGGCCCGCTACCTCGGCATCCTCGCCGACGCGGCGGAGAAGGCGGGCGCCCCGGACGACTACGTCAGCGGCCTGCGCACCCGCCCCTGCAGGTCCCTCGGCGACTGACGCCGGATGAAGAGGCGCGGTCATACGGCCGTGCGTGAGGTGGCGTGGCTGTTCCTGCGGCTCGGGACGATCGCGTTCGGCGGCCCCGCCGCGCACATCGCGATGATGCACGACGAGCTGGTCCGCCGCCGCGGCTGGCTCACCGAGCAGCGCTTCCTCGACCTCCTCGGCGCGTCGAACCTCATTCCCGGCCCGACCTCGACCGAGCTGGCCATCCACATCGGGCACGAGCGGGCCGGATGGCGCGGCCTGGTCGCCGCCGGAGCCTGTTTCATCCTCCCGGCCACCGTCATGGTGGGGGCGCTCGCCCACCTCTACGTCACGTACGGCTCGACCCCGGCGGTCCACGGCGTGCTGTACGGCATCAAGCCCGTCGTCATCGCGATCATCTTCTGGGCTCTGCGGTCCCTCGTCCGGACCGCGCTGAAAACCCCCTTCCTGTGGGCCCTCGCCGTGGCGGTCCTCGTGGCGTACCTCCTGGGACTGAACGAACTGGTCCTCCTCGCCGCCGGTGGCGCCGTCACCGTCCTGGTACGGCTCTCGCGGTCCGCGGGGCCCGGCGGCCCGGCCGCCAGAGCGCAGGGGCTCCTCGCCTGGCCGCTCGCGGCGCTGGCGGGCAACGACCAGCTCGTGCGGCTGTTCCTGACGATGCTCAAGATCGGTGCCGTGCTGTACGGCGGCGGCTACGTGCTGCTGGCCTTCCTCCATGGGGACTTCGTCGAACGGCTGCACTGGCTGACCGACACCCAGCTCACGGACGCGATCGCGATCGGGCAGGTCACCCCTGGGCCGGTGTTCACGACGGCGACCTTCGTCGGCTACCTCGTCGCGGGGGTGCCGGGGGCCGTCCTCGCGACCGTTGGCATCTTCCTCCCGTCGTTCCTCCTGGTCGGCCTGCTGACGAAGCTGACCGACAAGATCCGGTCGAAGGAGTGGTCGTCCGCGCTGCTTGACGGGGTGAACGCCGCCGCCCTCGCACTCATGGCCGGGGTCGGCGCCCAGCTTGCCCACGGGTCGCTCGTCGATCCGCTGACGGTGATCCTGTGCGCGGCAGCCGTACTGGCCCTGTGGAGGACTTCGCTGAACACCACGTGGCTGATTCTGGCGGGTGGTGTTGCCGGGGTGCTTCATACCGTTCTGTACGCTCACTAAAGTGACCAACGACGCTTACGTTCTGGCGGCAGAGGCCGCGACCACGCTGCGCAATCTCGCCGGCATCCCCTCCTTCGACGTCGCCCTTGTCATGGGCTCCGGCTGGGTGCCCGCCGCGGACACGATCGGCGAGACGATCGCCGAGTTCCCTGTGACCAAACTGCCCGGTTTCACGCCACCCGCCGTCGCCGGGCACGCGGGCGTCATCCGCGCCGTGCGGACCGGCGCCGGGCTCAACGCCCTCATCTTCCTCGGCCGCACGCACCTCTACGAAGGCCGCGGCGTCGAGCCGGTGGTCCACGGCGTCCGTACGGCTGTCGCGGCCGGAGTGCGCACGGTCGTGCTGACCAACGCGGCCGGCGGCCTGCGCCCCGAGACCCAGAACGTCGGCGACCCGGTCCTGATCAGCGACCACATCAACCTGACCGGCGGCAACCCGATCACCGGGGCCACGTTCGTCGACCTCACCGACGTCTACACCCCGCGCCTGCGGGAGCTCGCCCGCGAGGTGGACCCGTCGCTGACCGAGGGCGTCTATGTGGCGTTCCGCGGGCCGACCTATGAGACGCCCGCCGAGATCCGCATGCTCCGCACGCTGGGCGGCGACCTGGTCGGCATGTCCACCGTGCTGGAGGCCATCGCGGCCCGCGAGGCGGGCGCCGAGGTGCTCGGCATCTCCCTGGTCACCAACCCCGGCGCCGGCCTGGTCGGCGAGCCGCTCAACCATGAAGAGGTCCTGGAGGTCGGCCGCGCCACCGCCGCGCGCATGGGCGTCCTGCTGGCCAAGGTCGTCGACAAGCTGTAACCCCCCACAACGCGATGGCAGGCCCCGGAAAGCAATGGGAGAACGAACGTTGACCTCCACCGACCTCGTACGGCTGGCCCAGGAGTGGCTCGCCCAGGACCCCGACCCGGAGACCCGCGCGGAGCTGCAAGGCATCCTCGACCGGGAGGACCACGCCGAACTGACGGAGCGGTTCGGGGCCAAGCTCGAATTCGGTACGGCCGGCCTGCGCGGCGAGCTGGGCGCGGGACCGAACCGGATGAACCGGGTGACCGTCATGCGGGCCGCCGCGGGACTGGCGCGCGTCCTGGGGCCGGGGAAGCACGTCGTCATCGGCTACGACGCGCGGCACAACTCCGACGTGTTCGCCAACGACACCGCCGCCGTGCTGACCGGAGCGGGCCTGCGCGCCTCCGTCATGGCCGACAAGTGGCCGACGCCGATCCTGGCATTCGCCGTACGGCACCTGGGCGCGGACGCGGGCGTCATGGTGACCGCGTCGCACAACCCGCCGCGCGACAACGGCTACAAGGTCTACTGGGGCGACGGCGCGCAGATCGTCCCTCCCATCGACGGCGAGATCTCCCACGCGATCGACACGGTCGGCCGCGTGGACGAGCTCCCCCTGGGGTCGGAATGGGACACGCTGGGACATCACAACATCGTTGAGCCCTACCTCGACGCCGTGACCGCCCTCCCGATCGGCGACGACCGCGAGATCGCCATCGCGTACACGCCCCTTCACGGCGTCGGCGGCCACATCCTCGCCGAGGCGTTCCGCAAGGCCGGGTTCGAGACTCCGGTGCAGGTCGGACGGCAGGCGGCGCCCGATCCGGACTTCCCCACCGTGTCGTTCCCCAACCCGGAGGAGCCGGGCGCGATGGACCTCGCGCTCGACCTCGCCCGCAAGACCGGCGCGGACCTCGTGCTCGCCAACGACCCCGACGCCGACAGGTGCGCCGTCGGGACGCCGCTTCCCGAAGGCGGCTACCGCATGCTCAGCGGCGACGAGGTCGGCGGGCTGCTCGCCGAGCACGTGCTGCGCCACACCTCGGGCGACGCCCGGCTCGTGGCCACCTCGATCGTGTCGTCGTCGCTGCTCAGCAAGATCGCCGAAGGTTACGGCGTCCACCACGCCGAGACCCTCACCGGCTTCAAGTGGATCATGAAGGCTGGGTCTGGCTTGGTCTTCGGCTACGAGGAGGCCCTCGGCTACGGCGTCGGCTCGGACGCCGGCCTCCCCGTCCACGACAAGGACGGCATCGGCGCCGCCCTCACCGTTGCCGGCATGGCCGCCCAGGCCAAGCGCGAGGGACGGTCGCTGATCGACCTCCTCGACGACCAGGCCCGCCGGTACGGCCTGCACGCCACCGGCCAGCTCTCGTTCCGCGTCGATGACCTGTCGCTCATCTCCCAGGCCATGGAACGGCTGCGCGCCAACCCGCCCATGGAGCTCGCCGGCCGCACCGTCGAGTCGGCCGAAGACCTCTCCGAAGGCGTGGCGGGCCTGCCGCCCACCGACGGCCTTCGCTACCGCCTCTCCCACGGCGCCCGCGTGATCGTACGGCCCAGCGGAACCGAGCCCAAGCTCAAGTGCTACCTGGAGGTCGTCATCCCCGTGGAGGACGACGTCACCAAGGCAAGAGCGCAAGCCGTACAGGACCTGGAAGCCCTCAAGAAAGACCTGGCCGTCGCCCTGGGTCTCTGACGACAAGCCTGCCTCGCACGACCACCTCACCTCCACCCGCCGCCGCGTCCAAGGCGGCATCTGGCTGCCCTGCAAACCGACCCATACGGCGCCTTGCAGGGTAGCCAGTCCGCGCTCCGAAAGGACGGTTTGTACGGCGCGTTGCAGCGCAGCCCGTGGTTGGCGCGTTGCAGCGCAGCCGCCATGCGGCGCCACGGCGGCTGGCGTACGGATACCACGCATATGCCGCTTCCCGGCGCCGTTCTCTGGCGAGAGCCGTACTGGACTGGGAGCGTGCGGCTCAGGTTAGGACCAGGGTGACCACGACGAGGACGACGACGGCGGCGACGGCGGCGAGCGCGGACGGCGACCAGGTCACGCGGATCTCGCCCGTTGAGGCGTCCCGCCGCGACGCGCTCATCTCAGTCAATTGTTGTGCCACCCAGTCGGCGTGGGTACGACCGGCGGCCTCGGCCATCGCACGCTCGGCCATGGACATGTCTGCCCGTGAGGCCGCCTTGCCCGCGCGGCCGACGGCCTTGACCCGCTCACGGGTGGTGGCATGCGGGGTCCAGCAGCGGACTGTCGTATGGCCGGACTCGATGACGATCACGTTGGACACCAGCACGTCGCCGACGGCGTTCCAGGGGATCCAGGCGTTCCTGAGCGGGTTGCGCACGCGGACGCCGCCTTCCTCGACCACGATCGCCGGGCGGAGTGCCAGGAGGAAGACGAACACCGTGATGACGCCCAGCACGGCGCCCGCGATCAGGGCCGAGGGCATCGAACCGTGCGCGATCAGATCCCACGCGTTGTACGCCGCGAACACGAACCAGGCCCAGCCGAACACCTGGGCCACCTTCGACCGGTAGACCTGTTTCTTCACGCGCGCCACTTCAACTGGGCGAAACCGGGCTTGATCACGCCGTTGATCAGTGCGAGCCGCTCATCGAAGGGGATGAAGGCGGACTTCATCGCGTTGACCGTGAACCACTGGAGGTCGTCCCAGTCATACCCGAAGGCGTCCACGAGCTTGGCGAACTCCTTGGACACGCTCGTCCCGCTCATCAGCCGGTTGTCGGTGTTGACCGTCACCCGGAAGTACAGCCGGCGCAGCAGGCCGATGGGGTGCTCCGCGATCGACGCGGCGGCCCCCGTCTGCAGGTTCGACGTCGGGCACATCTCCAGTGGGATGCGCTTGTCGCGGACGTACGCGGCGAGCCGTCCGAGCTTGGCCTCGCCGTCACCGGACACGGTGATGTCGTCGATGATGCGGACACCGTGACCGAGCCGGTCCGCGCCGCACCACTGGATCGCCTGCCAGATCGAGGGCAGTCCGAATCCCTCACCCGCGTGGATGGTGAAGTGGGCGTTCTCCCGCTGGAGGTACTCGAAGGCGTCGATGTGCCGGGTGGGCGGATAGCCGGCCTCGGCGCCCGCGATGTCGAAGCCGACCACGCCGACGTCGCGGTACCGTACGGCCAGCTCGGCGATCTCCATCGACCGCGCCTGGTGACGCATGGCGGTGAGCAGCGTGCCGACCTGGATGCGCGGCCGTCCGTCGGGACCGACGGAACCCAGGCGGAAGCCCTCCAGCACGGCCTCGACCACCTCATCCAGCCCGAGGCCACCCGAGGTGTGCTGCTCTGGGGCGTACCGGACCTCGGCGTAGATGACGCCGTCGTCCGCCAGGTCCTCCGCGCACTCGGCGGCCACCCTTACCAGCGCCTCGCGTGACTGCATGACCCCGACCGTGTGGGCGAAGGTGTCCAGGTAGCGCTCCAGTGAACCGGAGTCGGCGGCCTCCTGGAACCAGGTGGCGAGGTTGTCCGGATCGGTCGAGGGAAGCTCGTGGCCGCTGTCGCGGGCCAGGTCGACGATCGTCCCCGCGCGTAGCCCGCCGTCGAGGTGGTCGTGGAGCAGCACCTTCGGGGCGCTGCGGATCTCCTCATAAGTCGGCAGCCGGCTCATGCGCCCTCCCCGCTCCGCTCACTCATTTCACAATCCTATCGCCAACCGTACAAAAAGGATCTTGAGCGCCGTGACTCCTGACCATGCCCACCAGTGTGTCAGCGCGCCACGTCGATCACGAGCCGGGTCGGCGCCGACTGCTCCAGCACCCGGAACCCGGCCTTGTGGTCGAGCACCAGACCGATGCTCACCACGCCCTCGAAGTCGCCGTTGTTGACGACCTGGACGACATTCGGCAGCTTTGCGGTGACCTGCCGGGGGCCCACCCAGGTGGAGTTGCCCACGTCGTCGTGGGCGTTCGCCGGGTACAACGTGAGCTGGAGGTAGGCCCCGCCCTTCACGTCCATGGCCTCGCCCGAGCCGTCCTGGACGATCTTGCTCACCCAGCGGGCCGTGTATCCGGTCATCGGCCCTTGCAGATCGACGACCACCCTGTCGAAGTCGCCGTGACCCGCGAACCTCACCCCCGTGACGGTGGGAGGCTTCGAAGGGCTGCGCCGCACCGTGACCGGCTTCGTGGAGGACGGCGGCGCCAAATCGGTCGGCTCCGGCGACCCCGAGGGAGGCGGAGTCACCACGGCGGTCCCAGAAGCCGAGGGGCCCGATGACGCCGAGGGGCCCGAGGGGGCCGAGGGGGCCGATGATGTCGAGGGAGCCGTCGTCAGGGTGGAAGACGGCTCCGTCGGCGAGCCGTCCGTGCTGGTGGCCCCACAGGCGATGACAACGGCGAGCGGAAGGACGGCGAGGGCGAAACTGGTCTTCATGGCGGCGGCTTCTTTCGAAGGATTCGTTGCCCGTTAGATGCGGGGATCAAGCGCCCGGTTCACATGGTGGGCTACTCTGAGCGCCTCCAAGGCGCGACAAGCACGGATATATCCCTATCCGGTACGGGAGTGAGGGCCGTAGTGAGCGAGCCGGTCGATGGTCACCCTCAAGTGACGGGCGACAAGGGTTAGCCATGCGTAAGCTGCCCGGATTCGCGGTGTTCGCGGCCGACCAGACACCGCCGCTTGCCCGCACGGCGTTCCTCCTCACCGGTGACGCGGACCTCGCCCGCGCGCTCGTGGTCAAATCGCTCACCAGGGTCGCCGCCCGATGGAGCTCGGTCCGCTGGGTCTCCCCTGCCGAGACCGCCCGTCGTGAGCTGTTCGTGCTCTTCCTGAAGCATCCGCGCTCCGGCAAGGACTCGCAACGGCGGTCCGACGCCTCCGGTGGTCGTGACGCGGCCGCCTCCTCGCAACTCGCCACCGCCTCGCAACTCGCCACCGCCTCACAGCTCGCCACTGCCCTGGCGGCGCTGAGGCCTCGCCAGCGCGCGCTGATCGTGGCGCGCTACCACGACGGGGCCGCTGAGTCGCAGGCAGCCGATCTGTGCGGCCTCAACGTCCACACGGCACAGACCGAGATCGTCGTCGCCCTCTCAGAACTCCGCCACCGGCTTCCCTCGCTCGCCACCACCGCCCAGCCCGGCACGGCTCCCGCCTCTCATGCCAGAACGGCTCCCGCCCCTCATGCCAGAACGGCTCTCGCCCCTCATGCCAGTACGGCTCCCGCCCCGGACGACGGAATGGCTCCTCACATCGACTCCGGTGGGACATCGGAGGAGCTTCCACCATGGCAGGCGGAAAGCTCGATCACCGACGTGAAAGCCCCGTGGGCCTCACCCACGGACGAACCGGCCTCACCCACCCCAGCGCCCGCCTTCTCCGACCCGGGACAGGGTCATCCGGAAGACGGGGCCGGCCTTGTGCGGTCGGCGGGATCGCCGGCCTGGGGAGGTCCCCCCAGCGGCGGTCCTCCCAGCGCGGGTGAGGACCCCTGGCATGACGAGCTACGCCGGGGTCTGGCCGCTCTGGTGGCCGAGATGCCCGCTTTCGAGATCGTCGACGGGGTCACGGGCGAGACGCTCCGTGCCGTACGGCGCCGCCGCGCCGGCCGGAGGGGCCTCGTCACGAGTGTCAGCCTCACGGTGACGGCCCTCATCTTGACGCCCATCGCCTTCGGCGTCGCCGCCGTGATCGGCAAGATTCAGGAGAGCAGCGGCGTGGCGGACCCTTACGCGGATCCTTACGCGGATCCTTACGCGGATCCTTACGCGGATCCTTACGCGGATCCTTACGCGGATGAGGACAAGGGCGACTCAGGTAACACGCCGGAACCCATGCCCGCTGTGGTCGACGACCCCATCCGATACGCCTACCGGGACTTCTGCGCCCGCGGCGCCTATGGCCGGGAAGATTCCGACTGCGAGCAGTGGCGGGTGGTGACCACCAGGGGAGACCAGTGGCGGATCCCCTATATGGATCTCGACTACAGCGGGCTCAAGTCCCCGTTAGTGCTCAGCGCGGACGGCAACCGGATGGCCTACTACAGCAGCTCGATGTTGGAATTCGTAGTGAGGGATCGGCATAGCTCAGTGCCGGTGTCGAGCGACCTCACCAAGGGAATGGACGGGCCGGCCGACAAGACGGGGCTGTTCATCTCCCCTTCAGGGCAGTGGCTCGCCGCTGACTTCGGCGAGACCGCCGGCGCCCCCGGGCCCCGGGTGCACGACTTCACCAAGAGCCTGACGTGGACTCTTCCGAAAGCGATGACGATTCTGGCCCTCTCGGACGACGGCACAGTCACGGCGACGATGACACGGGATGTCACCGACGTTCCCGGACGCCTTCACGCCACCGAACTCGTCCGGATGCGGCCCAACGGCCGCATGCTAAGCCAGGTGCCCGCCGATCCGGCTCTGTTTTACGACGGCGCCGCGTTGTCCCCCGACAGGGCCGCCGTCGCGCTGTCGGCCGAGCGCTCCCATCCGGCGGAAGGCGATCACGGACTGCTGGTCACCATGGCTCCGGACACGGGGAGAATCCTGAGCCGGGTCGAGGCCTCCCTCCCGGAGGACACCAGCATCCAGGAGGTCCGCGGCTGGGCGAGCGACCACGAGGTCATCGTGGAGGCGATGACGGACACGGGTGAGGTCGGTGACGAGGAGTACTCCGTCTACGCCGTCGATGTGAAGTCCGGCGCCGCACGAGAGATCGTCCTCGGTGACAACGGCGTGCCCGGCCAATGGGCCCCCGGCACGCTCAAGTAAAGCGTCTGCCGCGGAACGGAAAGGGGGCGTCCCGCCCCCGGGACGCCCCCTCCACACGGCCATCAGACCGTTTCGAGCGCTCTCTCCTCGGCTGCCTCTGCCGTACGGGACCGGAAGCGGAGCCCAGACAAGGCGACGACCAGCCCGATGAGGGCGAAGAGACCGGAGACCACGATCGCCGCGCGGAACCGGCCGATCGGGTCCCCCTCAGAGCCGGAGGTCAGCACGCCGGTGACGATCGCGAGCACGACGGCTCCGCCGACCTGGCCCGAGGTGTTGAGGAGGCCGGAGGCCAGGCCCTGCTCGTCGTCGTGGACCCCGGACGTGGCCTGGATGTTGAGCGACGGGAAGGACAGCGCGAACGCGATGCCCAGCAACACCATGCCCGGGAGGACCATCGTCGCCAGGCTGGGGTGCTCGTCGACCTGGAGGAAGACGCCATAGCCGGCCAGCAGCGCGATCGAGCCTGCCACGATGAGCCGTGCCGTGCCGAACCGGTCGGCGAGACCGCCCATCTTGGTCGAGCTGACCGCGACCAGCAGGCCCGCGGGCAGGAAGGCGAGTGCGGTCTGGAGGGCGCTCCACCCGAGCAGGTTCTGGAAGTACTGCATGGCCACGAACTGGAAGCCGACATACGAGCCGAACAGGATGACCAGCCCGATGTTGGCCCGGGCCAGCGGCGCGGAACGGAGGATGCCGAGGCGGACCAGCGGGTGGCTGACGCGACGCTCCCACCACACGAACAGCGCGAGCAGCGCCGCCACCCCGACGGCCGACAGCGCGGTGCGCAGAAGGCTGACCTGGGGAGCCTCCACCACGGTGAAGACCAGGAGCAGCATCGCCGCGGTGATCGTCGCGGCGCCGAGGAGGTCGTGACCGCCCTCGCCGCGCTCGTCGGAGCGGTGAAGCAGCCGGGCGCCGGCGATGAGGGCCAGGATGGCGACCGGGACCGGCATGAGGAACGTCCAGCGCCAGCCGATCTCGGTCAGCACCCCGGACAGCACCAGCCCGAGCGAGAAGCCGCTCGCGCCACAGGCGGTGAAAATGCTCAGGGCCCGGTTGCGGGCCGGCCCTTCGGCGAAGGTGGTCGTAATGATCGACAAGGCGGCGGGAGCGGTGAACGCCGCGCTGATGCCCTTGACGAAGCGGGCGGCGATCAGCAGGGTGCCGTCGGTCACCAGCCCGCCCAGCAGTGAGGCGGCGGCGAAGACGACCAGTGCGGCGAGGAAGACCCGGCGTCGTCCGAGCAGGTCGGCGGTCCGGCCCCCGAGAAGCAACAGACCGCCGTACCCGAGCACGTAGCCGCTCACGACCCATTGCAGTGACGACGTGGTCATCCCGAGGTCGGCCTGGATGGACGGCAGGGCCACGCCGACCATGGAGACATCAAGGGCGTCGAGGAAGATGACTGCGCAGAGAACGGTGAGGGCACCCCACAGGCGCGCCCCCCAGCGCTCATCCTGAGTGGAGGGATTCATGTCAGCGAAGATACATGCGCTTGCATTCAATGCACAAGCATTTAATGCTGTTGCATATATTGCGCGTGCATGCTACGCTCGCGCGAGAAAGGCGGTTCAGTCGCATGAACGACACGCACTTCGCGAACGACCCGGACTTCATGGTGACGGCATGGCGTGAGCTGCTCGAACGGCACGCGCGGGTGTCCTGCGCGCTGGAGCGGGAGCTCAGCGAGAAGCACGGGCTCGGGGTCAGTGAGTTCGAGCTCCTCGACCGCATGGCCGAGGCGATGACGACCTGCGACGACGACGGCGGCAAGCTCAAGTTCCGCGTGCAGGAGCTGGCGGAGCACATGCACCTCAGCCAGAGCGCGATGTCCCGGCTGATCGCCCGCCTCGAGCGCGAGGGCCTCGTCATGCGGGCGACCTGCGATGTGGACCGGCGAGGCGTCTTCGTGCACATCACCGACGAGGGCCGCGGGCGTCACGCCGAGGCGCTGCCGACCCACCGCTCGGTCCTCGAGTCGCGCCTGGTCCCCTATCTTGTCTCGGACCTCACGAGCGCACCCTCCGCGGGACACGCCCCAAACGCCGACGACACGCACGCCGACCATGACACGCGGGACGCCGAAGCGATCGACCTACGCGCCGGATAGCCGGGGGACCCGGGGGACCCGGGCGGGCCGCTGACGCGGCCTACGCGGTGATGCGGTCGATGACCAGGGGCAGGAGCTCGGGGTCGGCGGCTCCGGTGACCTCGTAGGCTCCCTCGAGAGCCTGGAGCGCCCGCTCGAACCTCGCCGTCTCGTCCGCGTGCAGCGTCATCAGCGGCTGCCCCTTGCGGACGGCGTCGCCGGGCTTGGCGTGCAGCGTGATGCCGGCGCCGAACGACACCGGGTCCTCCTTGCGGGCCCTGCCCGCGCCGAGCCGCCAGGCGGCGACCCCGACGCCCAGAGCGTCGAGCTTGGACAGGACACCCGACTCGGGAGCCGTGATCTCCATGAACTCGGCCGCCCTCGGCAGGACGGCGTCCGGATCGCCGCCCTGAGCGCTGATCATGCGCCGCCAGGCGTCCATCGCCGAGCCGTCCTTCAACGCCTCCTCGGGGTCTCTGGCTCCGGACAGTCCGGCCGCTTCGAGCATCTCCCGTGCCAGCCGTACGGTCAGGTCGACCACGTCGGAGGGGCCGCCCCCGGCGAGGACCTCGACGGCCTCCTCGACCTCCAGGGCGTTGCCCACGGCGCGCCCCAGGGGGCGGTCCATCGCGGTGAGGAGGGCGACGGTCCGCACGCCCGCGTCGGTGCCGAGGGCCACCATGGTCCGCGCCAACTCGCGGGCGTTGTCCACATTTTTCATGAAAGCGCCGGAGCCGACCTTGACGTCGAGCACGAGCGAGCCCGTGCCTTCGGCGATCTTCTTCGACATGATCGACGAGGCGATCAGCGGAATCGACTCCACCGTTCCGGTGACGTCCCGCAGCGCGTAGAGCTTCTTGTCCGCGGGAGCCAGCCCGGTGCCGGCCGCGCAGATGACCGCCCCGGCCGTACGGATGACCCCCAGCATCTCGTCGTTCGACAGGGATGCCCGCCACCCGGAGATGGACTCGAGCTTGTCCAGCGTGCCGCCGGTGTGGCCGAGCCCCCGGCCGGAGAGCTGGGGCACGTACGCGCCGCACGCCGCCACGAGCGGAGCGAGCGGCAAGGTGATCTTGTCGCCCACCCCGCCCGTGGAGTGCTTGTCGGCGGTGGGCCGGTCGAGCGCGGACCAGTCCATCCGCTCCCCCGACCGGATCATGGCCTGGGTCCAGTCCGCGATCTCCCGGCGGTTCATCCCGTTGAGCAGGATCGCCATCGCGAGCGCCGACATCTGCTCGTGGGCCACCTCGCCGCGTGTGTACGCGTCGATCACCCAGTCGATGTGGACGGTGGACAGCTCGCCACGGTCTCGCTTGATGGTGATGATCTCGACCGCGTCGAAACCCATGCTTTCCCCTTTATCGTGACAAGTCTTATCGCGACAAGTCGTCAGGGCCGAAGGCGAACGGCAGGAGATCCGCCATCGTCCACGGGCCCTCTGGCGTCTCGACCAGCAGGTCGGGGCCGCCGTGTTCGAAGAGCACCTGACGGCAGCGGCCGCAGGGCATGAGCAGCTCACCGTGCCCGTCGACGCAGGTGAACGCCACCAGCCGCCCGCCGCCGCTCGCGTGCAGCGCGGACACCAGGCCGCACTCGGCGCACAGCCCCAGGCCGTAGGACGCGTTCTCGACGTTGCAGCCGGTCACGACGCGGCCGTCGTCCACCAGTGCTGCCGCGCCGACGGGAAACTTCGAGTACGGCGCGTACGCGTGAGCCATGGCCTCCCGGGCCGCGACGCGGAGCGCCTCCCAGTCGACCGCGCCGCCGCCTGTCGTCTCGCTTGTCTTGTCCGTCATATCGTCTGCCCCCTCCGATAGGGAATGCCGTCGGCCGCGGGCATGCGAAGCCGCTGCGACGCCAGCGACAGCACCAGCAGCGTGGTCAGGTGAGGGGTGAACGAGGTGAACTGCTCGGGCACCGTGTCCGTCACCACGAACACCGCGAAGACCACGATCGCGCCGATCGCCGTGATCAGCGCCGCCGTGTTCCGCCGCTGCCGTACGAGCTGGTAGACCGCGACGGCGGCCAGCAGCATCGCGACGACGAGCAGCAGCGCGTGCACCGAGGTCCCGCCCTGCCGCAACTGGAGCGCGTCGGTGTAGCCGAAGAGCACCGCGCCCCCCGCCAGGCCCCCCGGACGCCAGTTGCCGAAGATCATGGCGGCGAGGCCGATGTACCCGCGGCCGCCCGTCTGCCCGTCACGGTAGATACCCGCCGCGACGATCGACAGGAAGGCGCCGCCCAGCCCGGCGAGCGCGCCGGAGATGAGCACCGCGATCCACTTGTACAGGTAGACGTTGACGCCCAGGGACTCGGCGGCCCCCGGCCGCTCGCCGCAGGCCCGCACGCGCAAGCCGAACGCCGTCCTCCACAGAGCGTAGAACGACAGCGGGACGAGCAGGATCGCCAGGATGGTGAAGGACGACACGTCCTGGGTGATACCGCGGAGCACCCCGGCGAAATCGGACAAGAGGAACCAGTGCCTGGCCTCCAGGGTCCGCAGCGGTTCGCCGATCCACGGCACGCTCAGCGTCGGCATGTGCGGCAGACCCGGCGACTGCTTGGCGCCGCCCCCCGGCGTGCCCTCGAAGAACAGCTTCGACAGATACTGCGTGAAGCCGAGGCCGACGATATTGATCGCCACGCCGGCGATGATGTGGTCCACCCCGAAGGTCACCGTGGCGAGGGCGTGGATCGCTCCGCCCAAGGCTCCGCCGATCGCTCCGGCGATCACCCCTGCCCACGGGCTGTGGAACTGGAGTGAGCCCCAGGCCCCGAACCAGGTGCCGAGGATCATCATGCCTTCGAGGCCGATGTTGACCACGCCCGACCGCTCGGACCACAGGCCGCCCAGGCCGGCCAGCCCGATCGGTACGGCGAGGCCCAGCGCGGCGCTGACCGTGCCGCCCGAGGTGATGTCGTTCGCCCCGGTGACGACGCGGGCGATGGAGAGCAGCACGACGAGCGCGGCCACGCCCGCGAGCAGGATGGGGAGGGTCAACCTGAATCGCCGCGTCGGCGGCGCCTCCAGGGGCCGCCCGACCGACACGCCGGTGACGGTCATGCCGCGGCTCCTTCCGGCTGGGCGGGCGCGGCCAGCTCACGGCTGACCCGGCGCTGCTTGACGACCTGCCGATACCGGTGGACCAGCTCGTACGCGACGATCACGGAGAGCACGATGGTTCCCTGCATGATTTGAACGATCTCCGGGGAGATGTCGACGAGTTGGAGGCTGTCCTTGGAGTTGTCCAGGAAGCTCCACACCAGCGCGCCGATCGCCATGCCGACCGGGTTGTTCCGGCCGAGCAGCGCGATCGCGATGCCGGTGAAGCCCAGGCCCGTGGGGAAGTTCGTGCCGTACTTGTACGACGCGCCGAGGAGCTCGGGCATGCCCGCGAAGCCGGCGATCGCCCCCGAGAGGACCATCGTGGCCACGACCATCCTCTTCACGTTGACCCCACTGGCCACCGCCGCGGACTCCGACCTTCCGGTGGCCCGGAGGTCGAACCCGAACCGGGTCCGGTTCAGCAGGACGTAGTAGGCCACGCCGAGGATCGCCGCCAGCACGATGAAGCCGGTGACCTGCACCGACGTCCCCGGGATGACGGACAGGCCCGGAACTCGGGAGTCGGGCGGGATCTCCCTGGTGGACAGCTCGTTGCCCGAGCGCACGCCCAGATACTTGATCACCAGCCAGGAGCCGATGCCGGTGGCGATGGCGTTCAGCATGATGGTCGAGATGACCTCGCTGACACCGCGCGTCACCTTGAGCAGGCCCGCGATGGCCGCCCAGAGCGCGCCGACGAGCACCGCGACGACGATCACGAGGATGATGTTCAGCACACCGGGGAGCAGGGCGGCGCCGCCGACGCCCGCGGCGACCACCGCGGCCAGCCGATACTGCCCGTCCACACCGATGTTGAACAGGTTCATCCGGAAGCCGATCGCCACGGCCAGGGCGGAGATGTAGTACTGCGTCGCGCCGTTGATGATCAGCACTGCCCCGCGCGGCTGGACGACGTAGTGCGCCAGCACGGTGAAGGCGTCCAGCGGAGGCTTCCCAGCGGCGAGCAGGACGCCCGAGGTGATCAGTACGGCGAAGACGACGGCCAGGAGCGGCGCCACCACGGCGAGCCAGCCGCCGAGCTTCACCCGGCCGAACAGCCGGTCGAGGAACGTGCTCATGCACCCTCCCCGGCGCCCGTCATGGCCGAGCCGAGCTGCTCAGGCGTGACCTCGGCGGGATCGACGCCGGCGACGATCCTCCCGCGCAGGATCACCTTGAGCGAGTCGGACAGGCCGATGAGCTCGTCGAGGTCCGCGGATATGAGCAGTACGGCGAGGCCGGCGGCGCGGGCCGTACGAAGGTGGTCCCAGATGGCGGCCTGGGCGCCGACGTCGACCCCCCGCGTCGGGTGGCTGGCGATCAGCAGCAGGGGATCGCTGCTCATCTCCCGGCCGACGATGAGCTTCTGCTGGTTGCCTCCGGACAGGGCCGCCGCGTCCACGTCGATTCCGGGGGTACGGACGTCGTACTCCTGGACGATCCGCCGGGTGTCCTCACGCGCGCCGGCCCGGTCGATCCAGATGCCCTTGACGTTCGGCCGGCGGGTCTGGTGGCCGAGGATCCGGTTCTCCCAGAGCGGCGCCTCCAGCAGCAGCCCGTGCCGGTGCCGGTCCTCCGGGATGTAGCCGATGCCGCCCTCGCGCCGCTTCAGCGTCGACCAGCCGGTGATGTCGCTGCCGTTGAGGGTGAGCGATCCGGAAGCGAGCGGGCGCATGCCCATGATGGCCTCGACGAGCTCGGCCTGGCCGTTCCCCTCGACTCCGGCGATGCCGAGCACCTCGCCCTTGTGGATGTCGAAGCTGACGCCCTCGACGATCGCCCGCCCGTCGGCGGTCCGCACGGTCAGGTCGCGTACGGAGAAGGCCACGACGTCGGTGACGGTGGACTCGCGCGTCTCGGGGCTGGGCAGCTCGCTGCCGACCATGAGCTCGGCGAGCTGGCGGGCGGTCACGTCCTGGGGGTTCACGGTGGCCACGGTCGTGCCGCGGCGGATCACGGTGATCGCGTCGGCCACCCGGAGAACCTCGTCGAGCTTGTGGGAGATGAAGAGGATCGTGAGGCCCTCGCGGACCAGGCCGCGCAGGTTGTCGAAGAGCTCGTCGACCTCGTGGGGCACGAGCACGGCGGTCGGCTCGTCGAGGATGAGGATCCGGGCGCCGCGGTAGAGGACCTTGAGGATCTCCACTCGCTGGCGGTCGCCGACCCCCAGCTCCTCGACGGCGACGTCAGGCGTGATGCCCAGCCCGTACGCGTCGGAGATCTCTTTGATCTTCTCTCGGGCCGCTCCGAAGTCGATGGCGACGCCGCCCTTCCGCGGCTCGCTGCCGAGGATGACGTTCTCCAGGACCGTGAGGTTGTCCGCCAGCATGAAGTGCTGGTGGACCATGCCGATCCCGGCTGCGATGGCGTCGGCGGGGGTGTGGAACGCGACGGGCGATCCGTCGATCCGGATTTCGCCCTCGTCCGGACGCTGCATGCCGTAAAGGATCTTCATGAGGGTGGACTTGCCCGCGCCGTTCTCACCGACGAGCGCGTGAATCTGTCCCTTTGCCACATGGAGATCGATGTCGCGGTTGGCGACGACTCCGGGGAACCTCTTGGTGATCCCGGCCAGCTCTACGGCGGGCTCTGTGGCGGTCGCGGTGGTAATGGCGGCCTCCTCCTGCGGAGTGCCTGGTGACAGACAGTGGTAGTGAGAGTAGACCAAAGGGCCCGGTGCAGTGCCACCGGGCCCCACGACGGCGCAGGTCAGGAACTGGGGACCTTGATCTCGCCGCTGATGATCTTCTGCTTGTACTCGTCGATCTTGGACTTAATGTCGTCGATCTTGCCGCCGGTCGTGGAGTAGTCCACGCCGCCCGCCTTGAGGTCGTAGATGGCGGGGCCCGCCTTGACCGTGCCGCCTGTGAAGTTCTTCAGGAAGTCGAAGACCGCGACGTCGACCTTCTTGAGCATCGAGGTGATGATGACGTCCTTGACGGCCGAGTAGGCGGGGAGGGCCGCCTGGTCGGAGTCGACGCCGATGGCCATGCCGCCCGCGGCCTTCGCGGCCTCGAACACGCCGGCGCCGGAGCCGCCCGCCGCCTGGTAGACCACGTCGGCGCCCGCGTCGAACATGCCCTGAGCGGCGGTCTTGCCCTTGGCCGGGTCGCCGAAGCCGCTGAAGTCCGGCGGCTGGGTCAGGTACTTCTTCTGGATCTTGATGTCCGGCTTGGCCGCCTTGGCGCCGGCCACGAAGCCCGCCTCGAACTTGTGGATCAGCGGGACGTCGACGCCGCCGACGAACCCGACGTTGCCCTTCTGCGACTTCAGCGCGGCCGCCACGCCGACCAGGAACGAGCCCTGCTCCTCGGCGAACAGCAGATTCGTGATGTTCGCGCCCTTGGCCGCGTCGTCGACGATGGCGAACTTGATGTCGGGGAACTCGGCGGCGACCTTGGTCACGGCCGCGGAATAGGCGAAGCCGACCGCGATGACCGGGTTATACCCGCCGGAAGCGAGGAGGCGGAGGCGCTCCTCCTTCTGCGCGTCGGTCTCACCCTGGGTGGCCTGGAGCTCCTTCTTCTCCACCTTCAACTCGGAGACGGCCTTGTCGAGACCCGCGGCGGCGGCGTCGTTGAACGAACCGTCACCACGGCCGCCGATGTCGTAGGCCAGGCCCACCTTCACACTCGTGGCAGCGGGGGCGCTTGACGCGCCACCGGTCGATGCCGTCGTCGGGCTGTCACTGCCTCCACACGCCGCGGCGGCCATGAGCATGGCTCCCGCAGCAGCGGCGGCAGCCAGCTTGCTAAGTCGATTGCGGAGCAAGGTGAAACTCCCCTTCCCGTGTCCGCGCCTGTCCACGGCGTCCAACTTCCGTCGCACGCACGCTGGAACGCACGGCAACCCTGCACGGAAGATAGTTGTTTGACCTGCGTAGACCAAACCCGCATACGACTCCGCAATGCGTCCGTTATGCAGCTCACGCCACCTCGTGACCAGGCGGTCAGTCCAGGACAACCTTGACCTTGTGGTGGATGATCTCCTGCTTGAGCTGCTCCAGCTTCGGTTGGATGTCCTTGATGTGGCCGCCGCCGGTCGCGTAGTCCACCCCGCCCAGAGCGAGGTCATAGACCACCGGCCCCGGCCTGACGGTACCGTCCACGGTGTCCGCCAGGTAGTCGTACACCGCGACGTTGACCTTCTTCATCATCGACGTGAGGATGTAGGGCCGTACGTCCGGCGCGGCCGTGACCGCCTGGTCGGAGTCCGCGCCGATGGCCCACGCCTGATGCTCCTTGGCGGCCTCGAACACCCCGGCGCCCGAACCTCCCGCGCCCTGATAGACGACGTCCGCGCCGGCGGCGTACATGGCGTCCGCGGCGGCCTTTCCCTTGGCGGGGTCGTTGAAGCCGGTCAGGTCCGGCGGCCGGGTCAGGTACCTCGTCTGGACGGTGATGTGCGGGTTGACGTAGGCCACACCCTGCCGATAGCCGGCCTCGAACCTCTTGACCACCGGCGCCACGACGCCGCCCACGAAGCCGACGTTCCCGGTCCTGGTCTTGAGGGCGGCCGCCGCCCCGACCAGGAACGCCCCTTCCTCGTCGGCGAACATCAGGTTGGTGACGTTGGGCGCGGTCACCGAATCGTCGTCGACGACCGCGAACCGGGTGCGCGGAAACTGCCGCGCGACTTTCTTCATCGGCGCGGAATAGGCGTAGCCCAGGGCGATGACCGGGTTGTACCCGCTTGCCGCGAGGGACCGGAGCCGGTCTTCCTTGTGTTGGTCCGTCTCCCCCGCGATGCCCTCCACCTCCTTGCTCTTCCCCAGGCCGAGGTTCTTCTTGGCGTCGTCGAGACCGCTCGCCGCGAAGTCGTTCCAGGAGTGGTCCCCACGTCCGCCGATGTCGTACGCGAGACCGACACGCAGCGTCGACGCGTCCGCACCTCCGGCGGAGGTCCCGGGGCCCTCCGAGGAAGTCCCACAGCTCGGCACGGTGATCAGGAGGGAGGCACACGCCACTAGGGCCGCGATCGACCGCACGAGATCCCCCTTCAACTGCGCTCAGATCACAACTCTGACGTACGCGAAGTAAGGCATAACGCGCGACTAATACAATATTTGTCCAAATTATCCGATTATCGGAGAGCGTCAGGTCGGAGAGACCTTTATCCTGTGGAAAATGATCTCCTGCTTGAGCTGCTCAAGTATTGGCTGGATGTCCTTGATGTGGCCACCGGTGGTCGAGTAGTCGACCCCGCCCACCTTGAGGTCGTAGAGGGTGGGACCCGGCTTCACGGTTCCGTCCTCGATGCTCGCCAGGTAGTCGTAGACCGCGACGTTGATCTTCTTCACCATCGACGTGAGGATGTAGGCCCGCACTGCGGGATCCGCGGTCAGCGCCTGGTCGGAGTCGACGCCGATGGCCCACGCGTGATGCTTCTTGGCGGCCTGGAACACGCCCGCCCCCGAGCCGGCCGCGGCGTGATACACCACATCCGCGCCCGCGTCGTACATGCCCTGCGCGGCCACCCTGCCCTTGGCGGGATCGTCGAAGCCGTCGAGATCCGGCGGCTGCGTCAGATATCTCACCTGGACCGTGGCCTTGGGGTTGATGTACTTGACGCCCTGCGTGTAGCCGGCCTCGAACGACTTGACCGCCGGGACCTCGACGCCTCCGACGAAGCCGACGTTGCCGTTCGCCGACTTCATCGCCGCGGCCGCCCCCACGAGGAAGGACCCCTCGTGCCCGGCGAACAGCAGGTTCGAGACGTTGGGCCCGGTGGCGGTGGCGTCGTCGACGATGGCGAACCTGGTCCGCGGGAAGTCGGGGGCGGCCTCCTTGACCGCGTTGGAGTAGGTGTACCCCACCGCGATGATGGTGTCGTAGCCATCCGACGCGAGCGTGCGGAGCCGCTCCTCCTTCTCCTCGTCGCCCTCCCCCCGGACGCCCCCGACCTCCTTGGTCTGGGCGATGTCGAGATTCCTCCTGGCGTCGTCGAGACCACTCGCCGCGGCGTCGTTGAAGGACTGGTCACCCCGCCCGCCGATGTCGTAGGCCAGGCCGACCCGCATGAGCGACGTGTCCGCGTCCTGACGGGCGGAATCGCTCGGGCCGTCCGAGGAGGTCCCGCAACCGGCCAGGGCGATCGCGAGGGCGGCACCCGCTGCCAGCGCTGCGATCGACCGCAAGACAGGTCTCCTTCACTGGGCGTCGGGGACTCCTGTGACCAGCGTCAGGCAAGGGTAACTCGCGGTCGATGCAACCTTTGTCAAGGTTCAGGCGGTTTTCAGGCGGTTTCGCCCCAAAGCGCGGTGAGCGCGGTGGCGGCCATGACCTTCACGCCCACACCGATCGCGCGCTCGTCGACGTCGAACTGCGGCCGGTGGATGTCCACCTCGTCGATCGAGCCCGGGGGACGGGTGCCGAGCCGGGCGAGGGCGCCGGGCACCGACTCGACGTACCAGGAGAAGTCCTCTCCGCCGAGGCTCTGCGGGGTCGGCACCGCGGCGGTCTCCCCCACGACCTGCGTCACCGCGTCGTGCAGCATCTGGATGCTCCTGGCCTCGTTCACCGTGGGCGGCGTGCCGCGCCGGTAGTCGAGCTCCGCGTCCACGCCGTACGCCCCGGCCACCGAGTCGAGCAGCGACTTGACCAGGTCGGGCGCCTGGTGCCATGCCTCCTCGTCGAGCGACCGCACGGTGCCCTGCGCCATGCCGACATCCGGGATGGTGTTGAAGGCGGAGCCCGCGGAGACCTGCCCCCACACGAGGCTGAGGCTCGACCGGGGATCGACCCTGCGGGACAGCGCGGCCGGCAGCTCGGTGATGATCTTGCTCAGCGCGTACACGAGGTCCACGGTCAGGTGCGGGCGGGCCGTGTGCCCTCCGGGGCCGCCGACATGGATCCGGACGCTGTCGCAGGAGCCCGTGATCGGACCTGTGCGCAGGCCGACCTGACCGACGTCGATCCTCGGGTCGCAGTGCACCGCGAAGATGCGGTCCACCTCGTTCAGGCCGCCGTCCCGCATGACCTCGAGCGCGCCGCCCGCGACCTCCTCGGCGGGCTGGAAGATCAGTCGCACCCGGCCGGGGAGAGCCCCCGCGTCGGCCTGGGACGCGAGGAACAGCCCCGCGCCGAGGACGACGGCCGTGTGGACATCGTGACCGCAGGCGTGGCAGGCGCCCGAGTTGGTCGACCGGTACGGAACGTCCTTCTCGTCCTCCATCGGCAGGGCGTCGATGTCGGCGCGCAGGGCGACCGTGGGCCCCTGGTCCCGGCCGAGGTCCACCCACATGCCGGTTCCACGAGAGAGCATCCTCGGCGTCAGCCCCGCGTCGGCCAAACGCTCAGCGATCTTCTGGGTGGTGCGATGCTCGCTGAAGGCGATCTCCGGATGCGCGTGGATGTCACGCCGGAACTCGATCAGCTCATCGTTGTGCTCGCGAAGGAAATCCGCCAGCTGCGCGGCCAGGTCGTTCGCCCTGGAGGGCGCCGCGTCCGGCGGTGCGAGCTTCGATGAGGTGGCCACAGATCTTCCCTTCCCCAGCGAACCGTCCTGCCACGGATCACGGGATCGAATCAAAACGTCGGATCAGAACATCACGCCAGGCAGATCACGTTGAAAAGCCGAAAGGGCCGCGCGGGCGCCGTCTCGCCACCACCGACCCTTCATTCACAATCTTTCCATGCCGCGACCTTCCGAGGCGGGGGATTGCCCAGTATTTACACTGGCAACTGATTTGCCGATCACTTTCCGGAATGCTCACCCTCGCGGTTGGGGTTCGAGGTCACGAACCTGTCCTCGGCGAGCTCGATCACGGTCGCGTCGACGACGTCCTGGAGGGTTCCTCCGTCGGCGAGGATCGCCCGCTGGCGCTCGCAGGAACTCCCCTGCTCCAGCACGTCCGTCATCACGGCCAGCTCCTCGGCACAGCCGAGCCGGTCGGCGAGCGGTTCGAGTTCGCGCTGAAGCTCATACAATATGTCGCGCATCGGAGCCGTGGAGCCGTGGTCGTCGGTGATGACGTCGGCGTCGAGGCCGTAGCGCGTGGCGCGCCACTTGTTGTCGCGCACCACCCAGGCCGCCGGATGCGGCAGCTTGTAGCCCCGGTCGATCTGCTGGTCGAACTGCTGCACCAGGCATTGCGACAGGGCGGCGACCATGCCGACCTCGCGTGGCGTGGGGATGCCGTCGAACATCCGGATCTCGATCGTGCCGAAGTCGGGGTGCGGCCGGATGTCCCACCACACCTCCTTGATGCTTCTGATCGTCCCCGCGCGCTTCAGCGTGTCCATGTACTCCTCGAACTCCGTCCAGTCCGCCAGCAGGTGCGGAGGGCCCGCGGTCGGCAGGGAGCCGAAGACGATCGCCCTGCTGGAGGCGAGCCCGGTGTCCTGGCCGCCCCAGTAGGGGCTGGAGGACGTCAGCGCGAGGAAGTGCGGCAGATGGGCGGCCAGGGCGTTGACGATGGGGATGACCTTGTCCCGGTCGGTCACGCCCACGTGGACGTGCACGCCGAAGGTCTGGATCCGCCACGCCAGCCACTGCATCTCCTCGACCAGCTCGGTGTACCGCTGGATCGGGGCGTAGACGGCGTCCCGCCAGTCGCTGATGGCGTGGGTCCCCGTGCAGGCGAGCACCGTCCCCCGCGGCTCTACGGCCTGGCGCAGCCTGTCGATGCTCCTCCTCAGATCCTGCACCGCCTCGGCGACCGTGTGGCAGACGTCGGTGACGATCTCGATCTGCGACTGCATGAGCTCGTGCATGGCCTTCGGCCGCTGGGCCTCGCTGAGCTCCGGGACCGCCGCCAGCACTTCCTTGGCGTCCTGGCGGAGCTGGCGGCTGTGCCGGTCGACGAGCTGGAGCTCCCACTCAACGCCCAGCGTCGCGCCGCGCGAGGGGTTGAACTCGATCGTCACCACATGCCTCCATCGGGTCGGAATATCCCCTTTGGTTAAGGCCTACCCCCCATCCAGGCGCGCACGCCAATGCCGCCCAGCACCAGCGCCAGGATCAGGTTGACGGCGATCAAGATGCCGTGAACCACGTAGAAGCCGGTCTCATGGCCGTCCTGCAGGTTGAAACCGAGCGAAATCCATTCAAAGATCATGAAAGCGGCGAGGGCCAACAGAAAGCCCGATACACGTCTCGTCATCTTCACAGTATCGGCGGGCGTGCCTCCGGAGTGTGCCGCGATCTTCGGGGCATGTGCCATCACATGCGAAAAGACTCGAAGCTAGGCTGACTTCCCTATGGGGACGAACTACCGCGCCCTGGCGGCCGCGTTCATGACGACAGCCCTGATCGGCGTCACTACAGCGGGCTGCGGCGGGGCGCCCGCCGTGACGCGAGCCGTACCCGACGTGTCGCGAGCCGTACCGAGCGTGGAGAAGATCGCGAGCGGGCCCGTCGGAGGCGAGTTGCTCGGCGGGCGCGGGCTGATCGCCCCGGCCGGGATCAAGGAGCCTCCCAAGACGGAGGCGTCGGCTTTCGTCATCGCGGACGCCGACACGGGCGCCGTGCTCGCCGCGAAGGATCCGCACGGGCACTACATGCCCGCGAGCACGCTGAAGACGCTGACCGCCGTCACGCTCATCCCCAAGCTCGACAGGGACCGCACGATCAAGCCCAGCCAGTGGGCCTGCAACGAGGAGGGCAGCGCGGTCGGGCTCGTCCCCAAGCCGATCTACAAGATCGACGACCTCTGGCGGGCGCTGCTGATGGTTTCGGGCAACGACGCGGCCGACGCGCTGGCCGAGGCCAACGGGAGCCTGGAGAAGACGCTCGCCGACATGAACAAGGAGGCCCGCAGGCTCCAGGCGTACGACACGGTGGCCAAGACGCCCAACGGCCTCGACAAGCCGGGGCAGCAGAGCTCGGCCTACGATCTGGCGCTCATCGCGCGAGCCGGCCTGGCGCTCCCGGCCTTCCGGGAGTACGTCAGCACCAAGACCGCCAAGTTCCCCGCGCCCAAGGGCTACTACGAGATCGGCAACCACAACAAGCTGCTGTGGCGCTACAAGGGCATGATCGGCGTCAAGAACGGCTGGACGACGAAGGCGCTCGGCAGCTTCGTCGGCGCTGCCACCCGCGACGGTCACACGATCATCGTCGTGATCATGCATCACCAGGGCGGTTTCTGGGACGAGGTCGCCGGGCTGCTCGACTGGGGGTTCGCCGCGGACGGCAAGGCGGCCCCGATCGGAGAGCTCGTCAAACCGGTCCCCGAGGCGGCCCCATCGTCCTCCGCGATCGCCGTACGGCCCGGCTCCACTGTCGCGCGGACGCCCGCGGCGGCCGCCAAGCAGAGCGGCAGGGGCCCGCTCGTCGCGACGCTGGCCCTCGGCGCCGGCCTGCTCGCCGTTCTGCTCCTCGCCATGTACGGCATGCACCGGCGGAGGCGGCCTCGTCACTCCTGATCGGGCCTCGTCACTCCTGATCGGCGATGGCGTTCGACGGCACGGGAGTCGGCTCGGGAGGAGGGCCGAGCGTGGCCGTCGCGGTCCACGCCGCCGCGTAGAGGATCACCCGGGCGGACAGGTTGATCCACAGGAGCAGGCCAACGACCACGGCGAACGTGCCGTACACGGGATTGTGGAGGGTCCGTGCCAGGATCAGCGTGGCGAGCTGCTTGAGGACCCCGAAAGCGACCGCGCCCAGCAGGGCGCCCTTGAGGACCACCCGGAACGACTGCGCCGGCCTGCCCAGCCAGCCCAGGATGACGAGGAAGAGCAGCAGGTCGAACAGCAGACCGGCGAGGATCCCGGTGATCCAGACGAAGGATCCGGCGAGCCCCGACTGGCCCAGCCCGATCCATCCCGCCACCGTGCCGGTCGCCCCGGTCGCGAAGCCGCTCACGATCACTGAGGCGATCATGGTGATGCCCATGAGGACCAGCGCCACGAGGTCGCGGAGCTTGCCCAGGAAGTAGTTGAGCGGCGGCTCGCACGTCATCGAGATCTCGCGGAGCGCGCCGCGCAGGGCGTCCATCGAGCCGAGCCCCGCGTAGAGGAGACCGAGCAGACCGATGATCCCGGCACTCGCGCGGGCGCCCGCGAGCTGGTCGATGTGGAGCTGGTCGGCGAGCCCCGGAAGCTGCTCGTTGACGGCCTTGGTCAGCGTCACGAGCGCGTCCGGGCGGAATGTCACGACATAGCCGAAGATGGCGAACGCGAGGGCGATCAGGGGGAAGAACGACAGGAACGCGAAGTAGGTGATCGCCGCCGCGAGCCGTTCGCCCGACTGCACCTGGTACCGCTGGACCGTCTGGATGAGATGGTCGAACCAGGGAAACCGGATCCTCTCCCGCTCGACGAGGCTCCGGCCCCACGCCTTGATCGCGTCGATGCGCCGCATGACCGGCTCAAGCATGCCCACTCCCACGGCCGGACACTACCCTCCGGAGGCGGTCCGACGCCCCCACCGAGGTCGTGATCATGCAGAGATTCCTTGATCGCACTCCCACCTGGGACAACCGTAGTGCTGATCATGCAGAGAATCCCCGATCGCGCGCCCGACCTGCGACAATCCCCGTCGTGATCATGCACTGCCCCCTCAGAAACCGTGCATGATCACAAGTTGCATCGGCACAGGTCAACGGCGCCCGCGGGAATCTGCGCATGATCACGCCCGGGGTCAGAGCTGCCACCTGCCGTGGAAGGTGTGCATGATCACGCGCTTGGGGTGGGGGCTTTGAGCAGGTCATGGGGTGGGGATGAACCCGATCCGGTCGCGGACCTTGACCATCGTCTCCTGGGCGACCACGCGGGCGCGGGCGGCTCCGGCGGCGAGCAGCCGGTCCAGCTCGGCCTCGTTGGCGAGGAGCTTCTCCGTGCGCTCCCGGATCGGCGCGAACGCCTCCACGATGACCTCGGCGACCTCCTTCTTGAAGGCGCCGTAGCCCTGCCCGGCGAACCGCGCCTCCAGGTCGGGGACGGAGACGCCCGACAGCGCCGAGTGGATCCGCAGCAGGTTGGTGACGCCCGGCTTGTTCTCCTCGTCGGCGACCACCTCGGAGCCGGTGTCGGTGACGGCGCGCATGACCTTCTTGCGCAGCGAGGCCGGATCCTCCAGCACGTCGAGGATGCCCTGCGGGCTGGACGACGTCTTGGACATCTTCGCCGTCGGGTCCTGGAGGTCGCCGATCTTCTCGACCTCCTTGAGGATGTACGGGTTCGGCACCTTGAAGGTCTGGCCGTACCGGCTGTTGAACCGCTGGGCGAGGTCGCGGCTGAGCTCCAGGTGCTGCTTCTGGTCGACTCCCACGGGCACCTGGTCGGCCTGGTAGATCAGGATGTCGGCCGCCTGGAGGATCGGGTAGGTGAACAGGCCGACGCTGGCCGAGCTCTCGCCGTACTTGGCGGACTTGTCCTTGAACTGCGTCATCCGGCCCGCCTCGCCCATGCCGGTCTGGCAGATGAGGATCCAGGCCAGCTCGGAGTGCTCGCGGATGTGGCTCTGGGCGAAGACGGCCGCCTTCTCGGGGTCGAGCCCGGCGCCGAACAACTGCGCGGCGGCGACCCTCGAGCGGCGGCGCAACTCGTCGGCCTTGGGCGCGACGGTCAGCGCGTGCAGGTCGGCGATGAAGTAGAACGCCTCGTGGGTGTCCTGGAGCGCGACATACTGCCGCACCGCGCCGAGATAGTTGCCCAGGTGGAAGGAGTCGGCAGTGGGCTGGATGCCGGACAGAACACGAGGACGATCCATGACACGTAATTCTGTCAGGAACACGCGCGTGCCTGCGACAGGGTTACCCGTCCCCCTCGTTACCCGTCCCCCTCCGGCGCGTCGCCGTCTGCCTCCAGCGGAGGCGGAGCCGTACGGGTCACCCGGACACGGGAGATTCGGCGGCCGTCCATCTCGGTCACGGTGAGCTTGAGGCCGGGAGCCTCGGCGGCCTCGCCGGTCTCCGGGAGATGCCCGAGGTCGGCCATCACGTAGCCGCCGAGCGTCTCGTAGGGCCCGTCGGGAAGCCGGACACCCGTCTGCGCGGCGAACTCGTCGAGGTTGACCAGGCCCTCGATCTCCATGTCCCCGGCGACGAGGCGGACGGGCTGCCCCTCGTCGTCGTACTCGTCGCGTATGTCGCCGATGAGCTCCTCGACCAGGTCCTCCAGGGTCACGATGCCGTCGGTCCCGCCGTACTCGTCGACGACGATCGCGAGGTGGTGGCCCTCGTCGCGCATCTCCGCCAGCGTGGCGAGGACCCGCTTGCTCGCCGGCACGAGCTTGACCGGCCTGATCGGCACGAGCTCGCTGATCGGCTCGACGCGCCCGGTCAGGACCGGGTCCAGCAGGTCGCGGACGTGGACGAAGCCGACGATGTCGTCATACGACTCGCGATAGACCGGGAACCGGGAGTGCGGCATCGCCGCCGCGAGGACGGCCGCTTCGGCCAGCGGCGTGTCGGCCGCCATGAACTCGACCTCGGTACGCGGCAGCAGCACCTCCCTGAGCTGGCGTTTGCCCGCCGCGAAGACCTCCGCGATCACGTCGCGCTCGTCCTGGGTGAGCTCCTTGTGGCCCACGACCATGTCGCGCAGCTCGTCGGTGGTCATGGCGGCCCGGTCGGCCGACGGATTGCCGCCGAGCAGCCGGACGACGCCGTTGGTCGACTTCGACAGCGCCCAGATCACCGGCCTCGACAGCGTCGCGATACGGTCGAGCAGCGGCGCGACCAGGAGCGACAGGCCCTCCGCGCGCTGCCTCGCGAGCCTCTTGGGCGCGAGCTCGCCCAGCACCAGCGTCACGTAGGAGATGGCCAGCGTGACGACCACGAAGGCGGTCGGGGCGGCCACGCCGTCGTCGAGCCCCCAGCCGACGAGCAGCGGCTTGAGCCGCCCCGCGAGCGTGTCGGCGCCGAGCGCGGCCGAGAGCACGGTGGCCACGGTCACGCCGACCTGCACCGCCGACAGGAACCTGTTGGGGTCGCGCGCCAGCTTCTGCACCCGGGCGCCCCGGCGGCCGTGCCCGCTCAACCTGCGGATCTGGCTCTCCCGGAGGGAGACCATGGCCATCTCGGCGGCGGCGAAGAAACCGCAGATCAGGATGAATACCAGGACCAGGGTGATGGTCACCGCGACGTTGTCCACGTCCTCAGTCCGTTCACAGGGGTGTTGATCGTGTCAGCGTACTGCCTGCCGTTTACACGCTCCTCATGCGATGAGCGTAAGCTAGGCGCTAGTCGTACATAATCAAACAGATCTAAACAGGAGTAAACAGTGAAGCTGCTGGTTACTGGGGGCGCGGGGTACATCGGCAGCGTCGTGGCGGCCCAGCTCGTCGAGGAGGGGCACGACGTCACGGCGCTGGACGACCTGTCGACGGGACACGCCGACGCGGTCCCGAGCGGCGCGCGGTTCGTGGAGGGGTCGATCACCGAGGCCCGCGGCCTGCTGTCCGAGGGGTTCGACGGCGTGCTGCACTTCGCGGCGAAGTCGCTCGTGGGCGAGTCGGTCGAGAAGCCCGCGCTCTACTGGTCGCACAACCTCGGTGGCACGCTCGCCCTGCTCGACGCCATGCGAGAGACCGGCGTGAACCGGCTCGTGTTCTCCTCCACCGCGGCCACCTACGGAGAGCCCCCCCTCGACGGCACGCGGAGCAGGGCGATCCTGGAGACCGACCCCACCCGGCCGACCAACCCCTACGGCGCGTCCAAGCTGGCCGTCGACACCACGCTGACCGCCTTCGCGGGACTGTACGGCCTGGCCGCAGTCAGCCTGCGCTACTTCAACGTCGCCGGAGCGTACGGGCGGTTCCGCGAGCGCCACGCGGTCGAGACGCATCTGATCCCCAACATCCTCAAGGTCGCGCTCGGCGAGCGCGAGTCGGTGAGCGTGTTCGGCGACGACTACCCGACCGCCGACGGCACCTGTGTCCGCGACTACGTGCACGTCGCCGACCTCGCCCGCGCGCACCTGCTCGCCCTCGACGCCTGTACGGCGGGCACGCACGAGATCTTCAACCTCGGCAGCGGCACGGGCTTCTCGGTCAAGGAGGTCGTCGACGTGTGCCGCCAGGTCACCGGCCACGAGATCCCGACGGTCGCCGGCCCGCGCCGCCCCGGCGACCCGGCCGTGCTGGTGGCCTCGTCCGACAAGATCCAGCGGGAGCTCGGCTGGAAGCCCGGCCGCGCCTCCCTGGAGACCATCGTCGCCGACGCCTGGGCGGCGTGCCAGACCCCGGAATCCGGGCCCGCTGTGTGATGGGGGGCTAACCCCTGCGGAGGGCGACGCGCATGCGGGCGCTGTTGTTGGCGGGGCGGCGGTCGCCGAAGCGCTGGGAGTAGACGGTGGCCATCGTGCCCACGGTGTGCAAGGCCCGTGACGGCACGCGGAACACGAGCCGCAGCAGGCCCCTCGATCCCGACCGGATCGGGGGGAGCGCGCAGCCGACGAAGGACAGCCCCCCGCGGCACCGGGCTCCCGACGCCGACAGGAACCGGGCCTCGCGGGGCTGGAAGAAGACGTAGGCGTCCCGCACCACCCGGGGGCCCCGGTTGCGCACCTCGGCCCGGACGGCGAACCAGTGCCCCGGCCGCGTGAACCTGGTCGCCGACTCGAACCGCACGGCCAGGTCGGCCCCGTCGTCCACCCTCGTCACGGCCTCCGCCGTGTTGTCGGTCTCGTCGCCGTCCACCACTTCGGACGACAGGGTGGCCTCCGCGCGGAGCGGCCCGTGGGCTCCGGGCCGGATCACGCCGGTGATGGTCATGCCGCCCGAGCGGCCTGCCATGACGTCCTTCGACGAGCGGCAGACCACCTCGTTGAACCCGCGCCCCGGCCCGCACTCGGCGACGTCCACGTTGACGATCTGGAAGTCCCGCGGCATCTGGACCCGCAGGACGGGGAGCACCGCGTCCCCCGGCCCGTCGTTGTGCACGTTGACGTGGTAGGTCAGCGGCTGGCCCGGCTGGGCGACCTTGGGCGTGGCCGAGATCCCGACCTTGAGGTCCGCCGTTCCCCATTGGTCCGTCCCGAGCGCCGGTTGCGGCGCTCCGGCGACGAACACGCAGACCAAACCCGTGACGACCCTACGACCCATGCGGCTCCCCCGAACGCTTGAGATCAATTCAACCGTGCCGGGAAGGCCGGGTATCCGTCCGACACGCTGCTAGAGACGCGACCTAGACCTCGGCGAGCACCTGCTGCGGCATCGGACGGCCGAGCCGTACGGCGCCGCCGGGCAGCAGGGCGAGCGCGAGGAGCGCGACGAGCGCGCCCGTGACGCCGAGCCACGGGATGACGGTCGCGGTCGCCGCGGCGTGCGCCGCCTGCGGGCCGTGGAGGGGGACCTCCCGGGTCATGACGGAGGTGTAGGCCGTGCCCGCCACGGCCAGCGCGACCGAGCCGCCGATCTGGCGGAAGAACGTGAGGTTGGCGCTCGCGGTGCCGATGAACTGCGGCGGGACGGCCGACTGGATCGCCACCGTGAGCCCGGACAGCATGGGCCCCACGCCGAGGCCGATCAGGACCATCCACGCGGCGAGCGTGAGCGTCCCGGTGTTCACGGCCAGGTTCGCGCAGAGCAGGGTGCCCGCCACGAGGAAGGCCGGCGCGGTCACCAGCCAGGGCTTGTAGCGGCCGGTCCTGGAGATCAGCGCGCCGGTCACCGCGCTGCCGACGACCATGGCGAGCATCAGTGGGTAGATGTGCAGGCCGGACGAGGTGGCGCTGAGGCCGTGGGCCTCCTGGAAGTAGCGGGGCAGGAAGACCACTCCCGCGTACATGCAGAACGCGGTGAAGAACGAGGTCACGTTGACCAGCGTGTACGTCCGGTTGGCGAACAGGTGCAGGGGGACGATCGGCTGACCGGCCCGCTGCTCGACGGCCACGAAGCCGATCAGCGCCAGGAGCGCTCCCCCGATGGGGCCGATGACGGGGGCGCTCGTCCAGGTGTGGCCGTCGATGCCCTTCTCGGTCAGGCCGACGAGCAGCGCGCTGATGGCCGCGCCGAAGACCGCGATGCCGAGGTAGTCGGGGCGCGCCCCGCCGCCGTGGCCAGGCAGGTACGGCAGCCGGAGCCAGATGATCGCGATCAGCACGACGCCGATGGGCACGTTGACGTAGAACGCCCAGCGCCAGCTCGCGTGGTCGGTGAACAGGCCGCCGAGGAACGGCCCCGCGAGGTAGCTGAGGGCCATCACGCCGCCGAGCGCGCCCTGCACGCGACCGCTGCGCTGCGGCGGGAACAGGTCGATGACCAGTGCCAGCGACAGGGGCAGCAGCGCGCCGGCGCCGAGGCCCTGAAGCCCCCGGAAGGCGATGAGCTGGCCCATGTCCTGCGCGACCCCGCACAGGATCGACCCCACGAGGAAGATCCCCACGCCGATCAGGAGGAGCGGCTTGCGGCCGTACGCGTCGGACAGCCTGCCGTACAGCGGGACCGTGACGGTGGAGGTCAGCAGATAGGCGGTGACCACCCAGGTGTAGAGCCCGGTGCCGCCCAGCTCGGAGGTGATCCGGGGCAGCGCCGTGCCCACGATCGTCTGGTCCAGCATCGCGAGGAACATCCCGCCCAGCACGGCGAAGAGGAGGATCCCGTTCTTCTGCTTCATGGGTCGAAAGTGACATGTAAGAGATGACATGTCAAGGGTTAGCTATAGTGAAGGCATGTCCCTGCGGATCGCCCTCCTCGGCCTGCTCACCGCCTCCGGCCCGGCGAGCGGATATGACCTGGCCAAGACGTTCGAGACCTCGGTCGCGCACGTCTGGCAGGCAGGGCACAGCCAGATCTATCCCGAGCTCGCCAAGATGGCGGCGGACGGGCTGGTGGCCGTCGAGGCCGAGGGACCGCGCGGGCGGAAGATCTACACCATCACCGCCGAGGGCAGCCAGGAGCTGCGGCGCTGGATGCTCGACCACAGCCCCTCCGCGACGTACCGCAGTGAGGAGTCGCTCCAGGCCTTCCTCATGCCGCTGCTCGACCCGCGCGAGGCGATAGAGCTGCTCCAGCGGATGAAGGTCCATTACGAGACCAAGCTGGCTCAAATGGAGGAACTGCGCCGGAACCACCCCGCCATGCGGCGGAAGGGCGAAGGCTGGGGCCATTTCGGCGTGTACGCCCTGGACCTCGGCATCCGCCGCGTCCGAGCCACCCTCGAGTGGGCCGTCGACTCCATCGCCGACATCGAGCGCCGGCTCTGAGCTGCCCTTTTCGATACTCCTAGCGGCAGGGGAGCATGACCGGGATGTCGCGTTCGGGATGGAAGTCAACGCGCGAGAAGTGGCTTTCGAGCAGCTTCTTCATGGTCCCGTCGTCGTACATCCGGGAGATGGCGGACCTGACGGCCTCGCAGGTGCGGGCGTCCTTCCTGGGCAGCCCGACGGAGTAGCGCTGGTCGGTCAGGTCGAGCCCGAGCACCGCCAGTTCGAGGCTCGTCTCGCGGTTGGCGAACCCGGCCAGGATCAGGTCGTCACCGGGAATGGCGTCGACCTTGCCCGCCAGAAGTTTGTTCATGCACTCGGAGTAGTTGTTCACGGGAACCGGGGTCACTCTCACCTTCGCCTGCACGATCCTGAAGGAATCGCTGCCCAGCGGCGCGCACACGAGGTGGCCGGTCAGGTCGTCGAGCTTCCGGATGGGCGAGTCCTTGACCACGAGCACGTCGGTGTGGGCGACGTAGTACGGCCCGGCGAAGGTGACATCGTCCCGCTTGTTGTCGTCGTAGGCGTAGGTCGCGAAGACCAGGTCGACGTCGCCGTTCGCGAGCGCTCTGGCCCGGTCGCCTTTGGCGACCCTGCGGAACGTGATCCCCGTGTCGGGAACCTGGAGGCTGTTCGCCACATACTTGGCGACGTCCACGTCGAATCCGCTGAACTGTCCCGACTGCAGGAGGCCGACGCCGGGCAGGTCGCCCTTCACTCCGATGGTGAGCCGATGCGTCCGCGCCGCCTTGTCCGCCACGGAGCCGAAGGTGGGCGAAGGGCCGGGTGTTTTCGACGGCTGGCGGGTGGACACGCTCGCCTCGCTGGTGTCCGTGGGATCGCCCGCTCCCCCACGTCCGGCGCCCATCTGGCTGAACGCCACGGCTCCGCCGGCCGCCACCACGGCGACGGCGGCCGTGATCACGGCGAGCCGGCGGCCCCTTCCCGATTTGGCGGCCGGGGGCGAGGAACGGGTCTCCGGCGGAGGACCCGTGGGGTCGGCGGAATCGGTCGTGCCGGCGGGACTCCCAGGGCGATCGGGAGTGCGCGTCGCGCTGTCGGGATTGGCGGCGTGGGCGCCCTCGGACAGCACGATCGTGGAGGCGTCGCCCGACCCCGGACGGCCGAGCAGCCGCAGCAGGATCTGGTCGGCGGTGGGCCGCGCCGCGGCGGACTTGCTGAGACACGACCGGACGACGCCGCGCAGCGGCTCCGGCAGCATGCCGACGTCGATGTCGTGGTTGAGGATCCGGTTCAGCACGACCGCGATCGAGTCTCCGCCGAAGACGGCCTTGCCGGTCGCGGCGTACGCGATCGTCGAACCCCAGGCGAACACGTCGGCCGGCGGGCCCACGGTGTCGCCGGAGATCTGCTCGGGAGCCATGTAGGCGGGTGTGCCGATCGCCCGGCTCGTGATCGTGCCGGTCGAGTCGACGATGCGGGCGATGCCGAAGTCGACCACCCGCGGTCCGTCGGCGGCGATCAGCACGTTGTCGGGCTTGAAGTCGCGGTGGACGATCCCGGCGTGGTGGATCGCGGTCAGCGCGGTGGCCGTGCCGACCGCCAGCCGTTCCAGCGCCGCGCCCTTGAGCGGCCCGGACGCTTCCACGGTGTCGCGCAGAGAGTCGCCCTGGATGTACTCGCTCGCGATGTACGGAGTGTCGCCCTCGAGGTCGGCGGCGATGACCCTGGCGGTGCAGAAGCTCGCGACCCGCTGGGCGGCCCGCAACTCCCTGGCGAAGCGTGACCTGGCGACGGCGTCGCCGCTGAACTTGACGTGCAGCAACTTCACGGCGGCCGGCTCGCCGGCCTCGTTCCGCCCCAGGTAGACCACGCCCTGGCCGCCCTCACCGATCCGGCCGGACAGCACGAACGGACCGAGCTGGGCGGGATCACCCGGCCCGAGCGGCACGATCTGCGGCATCCAACGATCCCCACGGTTTGGCAAAGTACTGACCAGCAGAACTTTACGGCCCTGCCGTACTCCTGCCTGACAGGCGATACCACGCCGTGATCTCCGGATTCGCACACACCAAAAGGGCCGCCCGGAGGCGGCCCGTTCGGGGTGACGCTGTTCGCTCGGGGTCTCCCCAGGCTGAAGGTTTCCTCAGGGTCAGAGAGCCATCTTCTTCTTGAGGTTCTCGTCCAGCGCGGCGAGGAAGTCCTGCGTGGTCAGCCACTCGGCGTCGCCGCCGACGAGAAGCGCCAGGTCCTTGGTCATCTGGCCGCCCTCGACGGTCTCGACGCAGACCTGCTCCAGCTTCTCGGCGAAGTCGATCACCTCGGGCTGGTTGTCGAGCTTGCCGCGGTGCTGCAGGCCACGGGTCCAGGCGAAGATCGAGGCGATCGGGTTCGTGGAGGTCGGCTTGCCCTGCTGGTGCTGGCGGAAGTGCCGGGTCACCGTGCCGTGGGCGGCCTCGGCCTCGACGGTCCGGCCGTCCGGCGTCATGAGCACGCTGGTCATCAGGCCGAGCGAGCCGAAGCCCTGGGCGACCGTGTCGGACTGGACGTCGCCGTCGTAGTTCTTGCACGCCCAGACGTAGCCGCCCTCCCACTTGAGGGACGCGGCGACCATGTCGTCGATCAGGCGGTGCTCGTAGGTGATGCCGGCGGCCTCGAAGTCGGCCTTGAACTCGGACTCGAAGACCTCGGCGAAGATGTCCTTGAAGCGGCCGTCGTAGGCCTTGAGGATCGTGTTCTTCGTCGACAAGTAGACCGGGTAGCCGCGGTTCAGGCCGTACCGCATCGAGGCACGGGCGAAGTCGCGGATCGACTCGTCGAGGTTGTACATCGCGAGCGCGACACCCGCGCCGGGGAAGTCGAAGACGTTGAGCTCGATCGGCTCGCTGCCGTCCTTCGGCGTGAAGGTGAGGGTCAGCGTGCCCTCGCCCGGGATCTTCAGGTCGGTCGCGCGGTACTGGTCGCCGAAGGCGTGACGGCCGACGACGATCGGCTTCGTCCAGCCGGGCACGAGCCGCGGGACGTTCGACATGATGATCGGCTCACGGAAGATCACACCGCCGAGGATGTTGCGGATCGTCCCGTTCGGGGACTTCCACATGTGCTTCAGGCCGAACTCCTCGACCCGGGCCTCGTCAGGCGTGATCGTGGCACACTTGACGCCGACGCCGTACTGCTTGATCGCGTTCGCGGCGTCGATCGTGACCTGGTCGTCCGTGGCGTCGCGGTGCTCGATGCCGAGGTCGTAGTACTTCAGGTCGACGTCGAGGTAGGGCAGGATCAACTGGTCCTTGATGAACTGCCAGATGATCCGGGTCATCTCGTCGCCGTCAAGCTCGACGACCGGACCCGCTACCTTGATCTTGGGCATGCGTGGGGTTCCCCTTCTGAACTAACTTGGCCAGACAGTCCTTTTTGAGGCTCACTGGCCGTGAGGCTATCGGACGGGCGTGTTGCGCCCGTGGCTAGGTGTTGTGCAGGCGCAGCAGCAGGCTGAGCGAGCCGAGCACCAGGGCGGCGCCGAGGGTGGCCAGGATGACCACGTCCGCCTTCCGGCTCCGGATCGCGAGCGGGCCGGCCCGCTCGTCGGAGACGATCAGCCGGATGGCCGATCCCAGGATGAAGGCGCCCCCGACGATCACGCCCCCGGCCCAGGGGGGCGCTCCGAAGACGACCGCGCCCAGCCCGGCGCCCGCACCCGCCACCACCAGCAGGTACGGTCCCCAGGCCGTGCCGGTGCCGCTCGCCTTCACATCCTCACTCGCCCTGGCTGCTCACCGCTCGTCAATCGGGATCCACTTCTGGTCGCGCTCGCCGATGTACTCGCTGTCCGGCCGGATCAGGCGGTTGTCGGCGTGCTGTTCGATCACGTGAGCGGTCCACCCCGACATCCTGCTCACCGAGAACACCGGCGTGAACAGGTCGGTCGGGATGCCGAGGTAGTGGTAGACGGTCGCCGCGTAGAAGTCCACGTTCGGGTACAGGCCCTTCTCCGCGAAGACGACCTCCTCCATCTCCCGGGACATCCGGTAGAACGTGTCGTCGCCCGACGCCTCGCCGAGCTCCTGCGACATCCGCCGCAGGTGGGTCGCCCGCGGGTCCTCGGTCTTGTAGACCCGATGCCCGAAGCCCATGATCTTCTCGCCCTTGGCCAGCTTGTCCCGTACGGCCTGCGCGACCCCGCTCGGGTCCAGCGATTCCAGAGTACGCATGACCTGCTCGTTGGCGCCGCCGTGAAGGGGGCCCTTCAGCGTGCCGATGGCGGCGACGATGGCCGAGTGCATGTCCGACAGCGTGGCGGCGCAGACCCGGGCGGCGAACGTGGACGCGTTCATCGTGTGGTCGGCGTGCAGGACGAGGCAGGCGTCGAAGATCTCCACCTCGCGCGGCGACGGCTGCCGTCCGGTGATCTGGAGCAGGAAGTTCGCGGCGATGCTCAGCTCGGGGTCGGGATCGGGAACGGTCCCACCCGTTCGGGCCGCGTGATACCTGGCGACCAGGATCGGCTGCTGCGCGGTCAGGCGCGCGGCCTTGCGGCGGTTCGCGTCCGCGGCGTTGGAGTCCTTGTCCGGATCCTCCGCCCCGCTGAGAGAGACGAGCGTGCGCAGAGCCTCCATGGGCCCCTGCTTCTCGGCGATCTCGGGGATGTTGCTTTCGACGAGAGCGCCCAGGCTACGGCCTCTGACGAGCTCGGCTCCGTAGTCGGCAAGCTGCTCACGGGTCGGCAGCGAGCCGTGCTGGAGCAGGTGCGCGGTCTCCTCGAAGGTGGTGCGGCCGGCCAGGTCGTGGATGTCGTAGCCACGATAGAAGAGCCGACCGGCCCTGCCGTCGATGTCGCTGAGCGCTGTGGACGCGGCGACGACATCGGCGAGGCCTTTGGTGGGCTTGTCCGCCATAAGTGTTTCCTCCGCTTATCTTCGCCCGAAGTCTACCCGTGAGCAGGTAAACCGCTCTCCAAAGGTCCAGACCAATTTCAAGAAGGATTCTCCTTATGGCAAAGGAGATTCCAGATCGCCACGTCTGGGTAAGCCGGAGCTGTAGCGAAAGTAACGGCGGGCTACCTGGGGAGGAACTGCCGTGGAGGGGCCGTTCATTCGGATCGAGGACAGCGGCGAGGTAGTGCCGTTGCGCCCTGAGATCACCACGATCGGCCGAGGGCGAGGCGTGGACATCCGGCTGACAGATCCGAGCGTGTCACGGCTGCACGCCGAATTCGTCCGGCGCGGGCCCTACCTGTACGTCGTTGACCTGGGCCTGTCCCGCAACGGCACCCGGGTGAACGGCAGGCCGATCGCCAGGAGGGTGCTCGACGACGGCGACGTCGTCTCCTTCGGCGCCGCCCGGGCCCGGGTCGGCGGCATCCCCCGCGAGGACTTCGCCCCTGAGGTGGAGCTGCGCCGGGCCGCCGCCCCCGAGCTGACCCGCCGCGAGGTCGACGTGCTGACCTCGCTGTGCCGGCCGGCCCTGTCCGACGAGGCGTTCGTCGCCCCGGCGACGGCCCGTGAGATCGCCGACGACCTCGTCGTGACCGAGGCCGCGGTCAAGCAGCACCTGCTGCGGCTCTACCAGAAGTTCCGCATCCCCGAGGGGACGAACCGGCGGACCCGGCTGGCCAACGAGGTCGTGGCGCTGGGGCTGGTGCGGCCGACCCCGGTGGTGCCGCCGCAGCGGGCCACGGGACCGGCCGAGGCGGAGCCCCAGCGGGCCCCGGCCAGCCGCCGCGCGTCCTAGCCTTGGCGGCCGACGGACGGGTGACCGTCGGTCTCCGACACGGCACCACCGGACGGCCCGAGCACCTCTACCGCCGTCCCGCCTCGCCGTCGCGGTAGGCCCCTTCGCAGGCCCCTCAGCCAGGCCCCCGGTCTCGGCGGGCCGATCGTCAGGAACGCCTCCGCCTGGAGCGCCGAGACGCCGATGCGCGGCAGGTCACGAGCCGTCGGGTACACCAGGAACCGCGGCTCCCAGAACGGGCGGAACTTGGCGTTGAACTTGTACAGCGACTCGATCTGGAACCAGCGGGACAGGAACACGAGGATCCCGCGCCAGGCCCGCAGCACCGGCCCGGCGCCCAGGCGCTCCCCTCTGGCCAGGGCCGAGCGGAACATGGCGAAGTTGAGGGACACCCTGGTCACGGCCAGTCGCGGCGCGGCCTGCAGGGCCTTGACGATCAGCAGCTCGTTCAGCCCGGGGTCGGCCTCGCGGTCGCGGCGCATCAGGTCGAGCGAGATGCCGTCCGGGCCCCACGGCACGAAGTGCAGGACCGCCCGGATGTCCCCGCCCGGCGTCGCCGTACCCTCCTGCGCCGTATTCTCCTGAGCCGTACCCTCCTGAGCCGGGTCCTTGTGGGCGGTTACGACGATGCAGCCGGCGTCGGCGGGGTCGCCGAAGCGGCCGAGCGCCATGGAGAAGCCGCGCTCGGTCTCGGTGCCGCGCCAGAAGTCGGCGGCGTTGCGGATCCGCTCGCGCTCCACCTCCGTGAGATCGCCCACCCGCCGCACCTGGCAGGTGTAGCCGAGCCGTTCCGTACGGTTGACCATCTGGCGGACGTTGCGCATGGCCCGGCCCTCAAGGGTGAAGTCGGCGACCTCGACGATGGCCTCGTCACCCAGCTCCAGGGCGGACAGGTCGCCCTCCCGGGTCCACACCTCGCCGCCGGTCTCGCTGCATCCGATGACCGCCGGGACCCAGGCGTGCCGCCTCGCCTCCTCCAGGAAGCGCCTGATCGCCCCCGGCCAGGCCTCGACGTCTCCGATCGGGTCGCCGCTGGCGAGCATCACCCCCGCGACCACCCGGTAGGCGATGGCGGCCTTCCCCGAAGGGGAGAAGATCACGCTCTTGTCCCGCCTCAGCGCGAAGTAGCCGAGGGAGTCCTGCCTGCCGTACCGGTCGAGCAGGGCGCGGAGGCGCCGGTCGTCGTCGGGGGTGAGCGCCGCGGCGGGCCGCTCCGGCCGGAGCGCCAGGTAGAGCGTGGTGACGGCGGTCAGCGCGCCGAGCCCCGCGAGCGAGTAGTAGACCAGGTCGCCGGTGCGCTCCGAGGCGTACTGGATCGGCCCCTCCAGCCCGAACAGGCCGAGAAGCACGTGCTGGAGCTGGTCGCTCAGGCCCGGCCGGCCGATCGCCATCCGCAAATGCGTGACGACGAGAAGCCATCCGATCACAATGTCGAAAGCGCCGAGGACGAGGAAGTTCCACAGCGCCCGCCAGCGTGATCGCGGATCGGAAAGGGCGTAGAACTCCCGCCTGTTGACCAGGAGAACGACGAACAGCACCACACTGATTGAGGCCGCGATCGAATGCCGCCACCGCAGCGCCTCGACGACGGCACCGAGCGGCAGAAGCACGATCACCGCACGCCAGGCCCGCACCTTCCGCCGCCGCAGGGCATGCGCGAGCATGATCAACAGGATGCCGACCAGCAGCATGGCCGCCTCGGCCAGCGTGGTGACGCTACCCGGGAGAACGCTGGCGATCTCACTGATCCTGCTCGCCCGGAAATGCGGGACAACGCCTTTGATGATGTCCAGAATGCCGATTACGAGCGCGGTGGAACCTGCCGCCGCCGGCACCCAGGAACGCGAGACCACGCCTCGCCGAATACGTGTCCGACCACTCACGGAAGCACACACTAAATGGTGAAATCCGGTCTGGAAGCCTCCGTTCGGATCCTTAACCCTGCCCTTACCTCGGCGGAGTAACTTTGCTTGGGCCGGCCGCAGGGGGGACGGCAGGGGGAGGCCGGGATGGGACTAACGGCTACGAAGGTCCAGTTGCTGTTCGTCGTGCTCGCCGTCGCCGGCCTGGTGGCGACCGTGTGGGTGTGGCCACGGCTGAGCAGCCGGACCTGGCCGTCGGTGGCGGGCCGGGTCGGCGTGCTCGCGCTCAACCAGATCCTCATCCTGGTGGCGCTCGCCTTGGTGACCAACGCCTACTTCGGCTTCTACGGCTCCTGGGGCGACCTCTTCGGCACGGACGACTCCACGGCTCCCATCCTGCCGCTCGGCGCGGGGGCGGTCGTCGGCCAGCCGGGTCTCGTGCGCGTGATCGGGAGCCGTCCGGTGCTCGTTCCCAAGGCGAAGGAGGGTCGCTCCGGCGGCAGGCTGGAACAGGTCGTCATATCCGGGCCTCAATCCCGCCTCAGCACCCCCGCGTACGTCTACCTGCCGCCGCAGTATTTCGAGAAGAAGTTCGCCACCACGCGCTTCCCCGCCATCGTGGCGCTGACCGGATATCCCGGAGACGCCAGAAACCTGATCACGAGGCTGAACTTCCCCGGCCTCGTGGCCAAGTCGATCCTGGCGAAGCAGATCAATCCCACGGTGCTCGTGCTCATGCGGCCGACCATCGCGCCGCCGCGGGACACCGAGTGCGTGGACGTGCCCGGCGGCCCCCAGGTGGAGACGTTCCTCGCCAAGGACGTGCCGCACGCGATGGCCGGCGCCTTCCGCGTCGGCACCGACGCCGGGAGCTGGGGCGTCATCGGCGGCTCCACGGGCGGCTACTGCGCGCTCAAGCTGAGCATGCGCCACCCGGACGCGTTCTCGGCCGCCGTGTCGCTCTCCGGCTACTTCCACGCGCTGACCGACGTCACGACCGGAGATCTTTTCGGCGGCAGCCGGCAGTTGCGGGACGAGAACGACCTGATGTGGCGGCTGGCGCACCTCCCCGCCCCGCCGGTCTCCGTACTCGTCACGAGCAGCAAGCGCGGGGAGAGCGACTACAGGACGACCGAGCAGTTCCTCAAGGCGGTCAAGACCCCCATGCAGGCGGCATCGCTCATCCTGCCGAGCGGCGGGCACAACTTCGCCACCTGGAACCGGGAGCTTCCCGAAGCGCTGCCGTGGCTCGCGCAGCAGCTACACGCGCCCGCGCAGCCCCAGACGAGGCTTACCGCCGCTCAGCGGCCTCGACCACGTTCGTCAGCAGCATCGCTCGCGTCATCGGCCCGACACCGCCGGGGTTCGGGGCGACGAACCCGGCCACGTCCCTGACGTCAGGCGCCACGTCGCCGGCGATCTTGCCGTCGACGCGGGACACGCCGACGTCGAGCACGGCCGCGCCGTGCTTCACCATGTCGGCCGTGATCAGCCCCGGCACTCCGGCGGCGGCCACGACGATGTCGGCGTTCCGGACGTGGGACGCCAGGTCGTGGGTGCCCGTGTGGCAGAGGGTCACTGTGGCGTTTTCCGTGCGGCGGGTCAGCAGGAGACCCAGCGGGCGGCCCACCGTGATCCCCCGGCCGATCACGACCGCCTCGGCGCCCTTGGTCGGCACGCCGTACTCCTGAAGCAGGACCACGATGCCGCGCGGCGTGCACGGCAGCGGGGCGTCGACCATGTGAACGAGCCGGCCCAGGTTGACCGGGTGCAGGCCGTCGGCGTCCTTCCCCGGGTCCATCCGCTCGATCAGGGACTGGGTGTCCAGGTGGCGGGGCAGCGGAAGCTGGATGATGTAGCCGGTGCAGGCGGGATCGGCGTTGAGCTCGTCGATCGCGGCCTCCACCTCGGCCTGGCTCGCCGTGGCCGGAAGGTCCCTGCGGATCGACGCGATGCCGACCTCCGCGCAGTCGCGGTGCTTGCCCGCGACGTAGATCTGGCTTCCCGGGTCGTCACCGACCAGGATCGTGCCGAGACCCGGGGTGATCCCCCGCTCCGCCAGCGCCGCCACCCGTCCCGCCAGATCGGCCTTGATCTTCGCGGCGGTGGCCTTGCCATCCAGAATCTGCGCGCTCATGGCTCCCCATCCTTCCATGTGTTGCCAGTGCCACTTTCGCGACGCTCGGTTTGCTGGCTGCCGCCTTCGTACGGCTGCCGCCGGACGACCCCGGGCGGCAGCCGTACAGGACAGGGTCAGTGGAAGAAGTGCCGGGTGCCGGTGAAGTAGAGCGTGATGCCCGCCTCCTCGGCGGCCGCGATGACGTCCTCGTCGCGGATGGAACCGCCGGGCTCCACGATCGCCTTGACCCCCGCCTCCGCCAGGACCTGGAGACCGTCGGGGAACGGGAAGAACGCGTCCGACGCGCCCGCCGATCCGGCCGCGCGGTCGCCGGCCCGGCTGACCGCGAGACGCGCGGAGTCGACCCGGTTGACCTGGCCCATCCCGACGCCCACGGTCGCACCGCCGGAGGCCAGCAGGATGGCGTTCGACTTAACCGAACGGCAGGCCTTCCAGGCGAACGCCAGGTCGGCCAGCACCTCGGGCGACGCCGCCGTGCCGGTCTTGAGCTCCCACGTCGCCGGGTCGTCGCCGGGTGCGTCCACCCGGTCGACGGTCTGGACCAGCAGGCCGCCGTCGATCCGGCGGAACTCGGCGGCGCCCGCCGGGCCCTCCGGGCAGGCGAGCAGCCGGATGTTCTTCTTCTCCCGCAGCACGGCCAGCGCCTCGGGGTCGAACGAGGGCGCCACGACGACCTCGGTGAAGATCGGGGCGATCTGCTCGGCCAGTTCCCGGGTGACCTCCCGGTTGACCGCGATCACGCCGCCGTAGGCCGACACCGGGTCGCACTCGTGCGCCTTGCGGTGGGCCTCGGTCACGTCGGCGCCGACGCCGATGCCGCAGGGGTTCGCGTGCTTGATGATCGCCACGCAGGGCTCGGCGAAGTCCCAGGCCGCCCGCCACGCGGCGTCGGCGTCCACGTAGTTGTTGTAGGACATCTCCTTGCCGTGCAGCTGTTCGGCGTTGGCCAGGCCACCGGTCTGGCCGGTGTAGAGCGCGGCCCGCTGGTGCGGGTTCTCGCCGTAGCGCAGCGCCGCCTTGCGCTCCCAGGTGGCGCCCATGAACTCCGGCCACTCCGCACCCTGGGAGGCGTAGACGCTGGCGAACCACGAGGCGACCGCGACGTCGTAGGAGGCGGTGTGCGCGTAGGCGACCGCGGCGAGCCGCCGCCGCTCGGTCAGCATGAATCCGCCCTCGGCGACCGCGGCGAGCACCTGCCCGTACGCCGACGGGTCGACGACCACGGCCACGGTGCTGTGGTTCTTCGCGGCGGCGCGGATCATCGCCGGGCCCCCGATGTCGATCTGCTCGACGCACTCGGCGTCGGACGCGCCCGAGGCGACCGTCTCAGCGAACGGGTAGAGGTTCACCACCGCGAGTTGGAAGGGCTCGATCTCCAGCTCTTCGAGCTGCTTGACATGCGAGGGGTTCTCCCCGTCGGCGAGCAGGCCGGCGTGGACGCGCGGGTGCAGAGTCTTGACCCGGCCGTCCAGGCACTCCGGGAAGCCGGTCAGCGACTCCACCTTGGTCACCGGCACGCCGAAGGACGCGATCTTGGCGGCCGTGCCACCGGTCGAGACGATCTCCACGCCCGCGGCCTCGAGCCCCCGGGCCAGCTCCTCCAGCCCCGTCTTGTCGTATACCGCGATCAGCGCGCGCCGGATGGCGATGCGGGTCACTTCGTGGTCCTCCCTTGTCGCTGGGACTCCTTGCCGTCGAGGCCGCCTGTCCGGCTGCCTTCGCGGCTGGCTTTGTGCTGCCCGAGGCGGACTTCCCGGCCGGTCACCGTCCACCCCTCGCGGGCCATGCGGCCGACGACCTCGACGAGCAGCCCGCGCTCGACGGTCTTGATCCGCTCGTGGAGCGACTCCTCGTCATCGTCGTCCGCGACGTCGACCGCCTGCTGGGCGATCACCGGGCCGGTGTCGACGCCCGAGTCGACCAGATGGACCGTGCAGCCGGTGACCCGCACGCCGTACGCCAGCGCGTCCCGGACGGCGTGCGCCCCCGGGAAGGACGGCAGCAGCGCCGGATGGGTGTTGACCACGGGAAACGCCCCGAGGACGCGGGGGCCGAGGATCTTCATGAACCCCGCGGAGACCACGAGGTCGGGCCGGTGCCCGGCGATGCGCGCCGCGAGGGCCTCATCCCACTCGTCGCGGCCGGCGTAGTCGCCGACCCGCACGACGAACGTCGGGACCCCGGCCCGCTCCGCTCGGGCCAGCCCCTCGATCCCGTCGCGGTCGGCGCCGACGGCCACAACCCTGGCGCCGAACGCCTCGCTGGTCGTGGCATCCAGAAGGGCTTGTAAGTTGGTCCCCGAACCGGAGACGAGGACCACGAGCCGGAAGGACAGGGCGGAACTCCTTCGTGAGCGGGCTGCGTTTCACAGGTGATTATCGAGAGATGATTGCTTGGACGCGAACAGCGACGCAGGTAAAAGGGTATCGGGCGCCGGCCACTATGACCCACGCCGGTCCAGCCCGGCGGAGCGAGGCGAGGAGATCGTGACAACACCCCTCCAGATGTCGGCCCCCGAGACGGGAGGCCGCAGGGCACTCACCCTCGCCATCATGGCGCTGCTCTTCACGCTCATGCTGCCCGCGGCAGGGCTGGCGCTGTCCGTTTTCGGGATCATCATCGCGATCCGTGACCTGCGTTCCCTGAAGCGGGGGCGGCAGAGGGCCGGGATGGCCACGGGCGCGCTCGTGATCTCGTCCATCGCCTTCCTGCTGGGCGCCGGGACGACCGCCGTCCAGCTCTACTTCTCCGCCGAGATCTCCGCCCTCGCCGAGTGCAGGAAGGGCGCGGGGACGGTCGCGGCCCAGCATGAGTGCTCTGACCAGTTCAAAGCGGCCTTCGAGCAGAAGACCCACTTCACCTGGCCGTCGAACCTCCCCGCTCCGTCCTGATTTAACACTCCCCTAGTCGCGGTCCCAGGCGTACGGGTCGACGTAGATGACGTGCCCGCCGCGGTCGTCGGACTCGTCCACGATGTCGGTGCGCGGACGGCCGGGACCGCTGGGGCGGCTCGGACGGCCGGGCCGCTTCGACCGGATGTCGTCGAACGTCTCGGCGGTGGCGGCGGCATGCTCGTCCGTCCAGTCGTCCTTGATCACCGGAATGGGCTGAGTGTCGGCCTCGGTCGCGTCCAGCCAGTGGCCGGGGAGGACGCGGGCGTTCTTGTCCGCCGCGCGAACCCGGCTCGCCGCCTTGGCGATCACCGCTCCCGCCTTCCGCACGGGCTCGGGAGGCGCGACGGGCCGCCGGGAGATCAGCCACAGGTTGGCGATCCCGGCGGAGATGCCCGCCGCGACGCCGACCTCCAGCGTCACCGAGAGCGCCACCTCCCAGGGGGACGGCCCCACCGCGGACAGCCTGGCACCACCCAGCGGGCCGCCGGAGAGGGCGGCCAGCACGCCCGCCGTGGCGCCCGAGCACACCCCGCACGCGAACCCCCACAGCGGCGCGGCCTCGATCGTCGGCGTCGGCGCGATGCGCACCACCACGACGCCCGCTATCGCCCCCGCCACGAACGGCACGGCGATCACCGCCATGACCCAGGTCGGCGACGTGCCCGACATCGGCAGGGCCCCCAGGAGGGGCAGCGTGGGCACCGCGCTCAGCTTCACGCCGGTCGGCGCGACCAGCGTCCCGGCGCCGATGGCGAACCCGGGCCCCGCGATGTACGACAGGCCCCAGATGACCGCGTTGAGCAGGTAGAGCCCCTCCAGCAGCAGGAGCAGCAGCCCGCCGACGAACCCCGGGCTGAGGACGTCGGACAGCCTCTGGACCTCGCCGAAGTTCACCACGATCGCCCCGAGCACCAGCAGCATCCCGGCGGCGAGCAGCACCGACACCGCGACAGCCGTACCGGCGACGACCGAGCGGGGACGCTCGGGGAGCAGACGGAGCATCGACCGCCAAGGGCCGATCGTGCGGGCGGTTGCCACCGAGCCCGCCAGGAAGGCCAGCACCAGATGGCTGACGAGCGCCTCTCCGAGGAACGGCTGCGTGACCTCGTTGCGGGCGACGAGCGAGATCACCCCGGCGAGCAGCGCGTACGGCGCGGCCAGCGAGATCCCCGCCTGGGCGACCAGCAGGAGCTGTGCGCGGCGGCGGGCGTTCTCCACGTCGCGGGGCGTGCCCTTCGGCAGCCTGGCCGGCATGCGCAGCCGGAGGTCGGCGTCGCGCGCCATCCACAGGCCGGCCCGGTAGAGCAGCGTGCCCGGCAGGATCATCAGCCCGAGGGGCAAAAGGCCGACGCGCCCTCCGGGGATCGCGAACCCGGCGTGGTGGGCGGCGAGCCAGAGCTGGCATGCCGTACGGAACACGCCGGGGAGGCCCGCGCCGAAGGCGCTGCGCGGCGCGGCGATCCACCCGACGAGCGTCAAGGTGGTGAGGACCGCGAGGCCGGCGCCGAGGGTGCAGACGGCGGCCAGCATGCCGGAGACGGGGAGGGGACGGCGGGTCTCCTCGTCGTCGCCGAAGGGGAAACGGCTGAGGACGGCACGAGGGGCGGTCCGAAGCTGGTCGAGAAAAGCCGTCACGCTACCCCATGCTCCCAGCCCGAGCCGCTGTTTCCACGCAGCCACGCCGCCGCGCCCCATCTGTACGCACGTGATCACCCCCCAACCCCGCGCGTGATCATGCACAGGTTCCCGGGGTGCGCCATTGAGCAGGCAAACCCTCGTGCGTGATCATGCACGGATTCCCGCTCATCGGCGATGACCTGGGCATATAACGCTCGTGACCTTGCACCTCCGAAGAAGTGCAAGGTCACGAATTACGAACGCGCAGGTCAACCTACCCGAACGGGAACCCGCGCATGATCACGAACGGGGGTGCGACCGGCCGGGCGCCATGCGCGGGAACCCGTGCATGATCACCACGTGATCACCACAAGGAGCTAGGCGAGGGAGCGCATGATCTCGCCCATCAGACGGGCGGTCTCGCTGGGAGTCTTGCCGACGCGGACGCCGACCTTCTCCAGGGCCTCCTTCTTGGCCTGGGCCGTGCCGGCCGAGCCGGACACGATGGCGCCCGCGTGGCCCATGGTCTTGCCCTCCGGAGCGGTGAAGCCCGCCACGTAGGCCACGACCGGCTTGGTCACGTGCTCCTCGATGTACGCCGCGGCCCGCTCCTCGGCGTCGCCGCCGATCTCACCGATCATCACGATCGCGTCGGTGCCCGGGTCGTCCTGGAACGCCTGGAGCGCGTCGATGTGCGTCGTGCCGATGACAGGGTCTCCGCCGATGCCGACGGCCGTGGAGAAGCCGAAGTCCCGCAGCTCGTACATGAGCTGGTAGGTCAGCGTGCCCGACTTCGAGACCAGGCCGATGCGGCCCGGGGTCGTGATGTCCGCCGGGATGATGCCCGCGTTGGACGCGCCCGGAGAGGCGATGCCCGGACAGTTCGGCCCGATGATGCGGGTCTTGTGACCCTTGGACACGGCGTAGGCCCAGAACTCGGTGGTGTCGTGGATCGGAACGCCCTCGGTGATCACCACGCAGAGCGGGATCTCGGCGTCGATGGCCTCCTTGACCGCGTCCTTGGTGAACGCCGGAGGCACGAAGACGACGGACACGTCCGCGCCGGTCTTCTCGATGGCCTCGGCGACGGTCCCGAAGACGGGCAGCCCCTCGTGGACGGTGCCGGCCTTGCGGGCGTTGACACCGCCGACGACCTTGGCGCCGGAGGCCAGCATGCGGCGGGTGTGCTTGGTGCCCTCCGCGCCGGTCATGCCCTGAACGATGATCTTGCTGCTGTCAGTGAGCCAGATAGCCATTACGCACCTACCGCGGCGAGCTCGGCGGCGCGCTTGGCCGCATCGTCCATAGTGTCCACCAGCTCGACGCGCGGCAGCGCGGCGTCGGCGAGAATCTGCCGCCCGAGAGCGGCGTTGTTACCGTCCAGCCGTACGACCAGCGGGTGGGTCACCGTTTCGCCCCGGCTCTCCAGCAGCTGGAACGCCGAGACGATGCCGTTGGCGACGGCGTCGCAGGCGGTGATGCCGCCGAAGACGTTCACGAACACCGACTTGACCGACGGGTCGGAGAGGATGATCTCCAGGCCGTTGGCCATGACCTCGGCCGAGGCGCCGCCGCCGATGTCGAGGAAGTTGGCCGGCTTGGGCTGGCCGGGGTATTCCTCGCCCGCGTAGGCCACGACGTCCAGCGTGGACATGACCAGGCCCGCGCCGTTGCCGATGATGCCGACCGTGCCGTCGAGCTTGACGTAGTTGAGGTGCTTCTCCTTGGCCTTCGCCTCAAGCGGGTCCTCGGCGGCCTTGTCTACGTACGCCGAGTGCTCGGCCTGGCGGAAGTTCGCGTTCTCGTCGAGGGTGACCTTGCCGTCAAGGGCCTTCACCTGACCGTCGGCGGACAGGATCATTGGGTTGACCTCGACGAGCGAGGCGTCCTCGTCGACGAAGACGGCCCAGAGCTTCTCGATGAGCTCGGCGGCGCCCTCCAGCGACTGCGGCGGCAGGCCACCGGCCACGGCGATCTCGCGGGCCTTGTCGCGGTGAACCCCCGTGATGGGGCTGACCGGAATCTTGGCGACCTTCTCCGGCGCGGTGTGCGCGACCTCTTCGATGTCCATTCCGCCGGCCGCCGAGCAGATGGCGAGGAAGGTCCGGTTGGCGCGGTCGAGGAGGAAGGAGAAGTAGTACTCCTCGGCGATCTGGCTGGCCTCCTCGATCAGGACCTTGTGGACCGTGTGGCCCTTGATGTCCATGCCGAGGATCTGCGCCGCCTTCTGGTAGGCGTCGGCGGCGTCGTCCGCGACCTTCACGCCGCCGGCCTTGCCTCGCCCGCCGGTCTTGACTTGGGCCTTGACGACAACCCGGCCGGTCAGCTGCTCCGCAGCCGCGCGCGCCTCCTCGGCGGTGTGCGCGACGATGCCGCGCGGCACCGGGATGCCGTACTCCGCGAAGAGCTCCTTCGCCTGATGTTCGAACAGGTCCACGAGGGTCCGTCCCTTTTGATGTCGAGGCCAGGCGCTGTCGACCCGCCCGGCGTTTCCGCGCATGAAGCCTAGCCGCAGCCGGGACATGGCCACGTCATGGGGTCCTGGTAATGCCTTGCCAACGACATTGGAGTACGGCAAGGTTAGGCGAATTGTCCTAAACCGCTAACGGGACGTGCCGAGCGCCCATGACGACCGGTTCAGGAAGAACAGCCGGGCCCCCTTGCCGGGAAGATCTATCTCGGGTCCCGGCGCGAACCCCATCTGGATCAGGCGCGCGATCGCCTTCTCGTTGCGGGCGTCGGGCTCGGCCACGATCCGCCGGCTCGGGTCCGCCAGCGCGTACGCGAGGCAGACGGACAGGAGCGTGGCGATGAAGCCGCGCTCGCCGCTCCCGGTTGCGGGGCCGATCGTCAGGTGGATCCCGAAGTCGCCGGGATGGACGTCGTAGCACTCCCCGACCGGGTCCTCCGCCCGGTTCGTACTTCTGGAAGAGCGCCACCGGCCTGCCGTCCTTGTGAAGGAGGTAGGCGTGGTGCGTCGCGAGAGAGTCCAGGCACTCGTAGATCTCCAGGACCCGCTCCCGGCCGGCGTCGCGCATGCCCCCAGAAGCGGGCCCGGTCCTGGGTGACCAGCCGTGGATCAGGTCGAGGTCGTGCCGAGGATCCACCGGGACGATCCGGATGGTCCCGAAACCGTCGACCACCCGCTCGTGTACGGCATCGCGCGAGGGGCGGGCTTCAGCGGCGCGTGCTTCAGCGGGGAGACGTCAGCGGTCATGTCTTTCCTCGGTGAGGTGGTTCCAGTCCGTGATCACGGGGACGAGCTCTCCGCGCAGCCACAGCGGCAGCTGGTCGCGGTGGTGGGCGTCGCCGGGTACGCCGGAGGCCCCGAACGGGACGACCCAGAGACTGTCCTCACGCCGCGCGAGGTCCCAGACGTAGCGGGCCACGGGTCCGCGGGCGGCGTGGTCGGTGATGCCCGGCACGCTGGACGTGGCGAGCACGCAGTCATGGTCGCCGGACAGGCCGGGCCACACCTCATGCGCCAGCCCGGGAAGCGCCTGCCATGGGGTGAGCCGGTGCACCTCCCCCCACCGCGGCAGCACCTCCCCGGTCCCGGCGCCCGCCCCGGCAGCGGGAACGGCAGCGGGAACGGCAGCGGGAACGGCGAGCTTGGTGGCGACGTCCTCGATGGCGGCCCTGACGACGCCGGGCCTGTCGATGCCGGGCAGCAGTTCGGTGGTCAGCACGCCCTCCAGCGCGAACGCGATCCGCCGGACCAGCAGGACCCACGGCTGGAAGATCTCGGAATACCGCGACGCGGTCTCGGCCAGCCCGGCCAGCGCGGGGTGAGCGGCCAGCCCCTGCACCACCCTCGCTCGCACGGCGGCGTACAACGTGGCGTCGGCGCTGTCGGCCTCCATCCGGCGGTCCCAGCGCAGCAGCCGCTCCCGCAGGCGTGCGGCGTCCGGGCTCAGGCCGTCCAGTCCGGCCAGCAGGTCCAGCAACGACCGGGCCGAAGCCAGGAAGGTGTCGGTGTGGATGGCGGTGACGTCCTTGGCGGACCAGGCCGCCGACCCGTCCAGCAGGTGCCGGATCCGCTCGGCCCGGTGCGGGGCGGCGAAGTCGACGCCGAGCGGCTCGGCCAGGCCCCGCTGGTTCGCCATCACCGCGACACCGTCGACCTCCGCGCGAGGCAACGGCTCGTGCCAGCCGTGCCACTCGTGGGCGGCATCCCACGCGGGCATGACGCGCAGCCGGTTGTCCCGGTGGCGGAGCGGCACCATGCCCGCCACCCGGTGCAACAGGCCGCCCTCGGTGTCCGCGGCCTGCACGACGTTGACGGGCTCCGCCCACAGGTCGAGCGCCCGGTCGACGTCGGCGACGGTGGCCGCTCTGAGCAGCGCGGGCAGAGCGCGGAAGCCCACGTCCTCACGCACCCGAGGCGGATAGCGGAGACTGATCCCCTCCCCCTCCCCGCCTGGGCCGCCGATCACCAGGGGGCCGCGGTCGGTCTCGATGACCTCGACCTGGACCGGGTCGCCGCCCGCCACCTCGATGGTCTCGACGTGGGCGGAGGCGGGCCGCCAGCCGTCAGGGCCGAGGGCCTCGACCTTTTCTCCCCGTCGCCGGAGGCGCTCCCGGTAGAGGTCCTGATAGTCGGCCATGGCGTTGGTGATGGCCCAGGCCACCGTGCCGGTGTGCCCGAAATGGGCGATGCCGGGAACACCCGGGACGGCCAGCCCCACGACGTCGAACTCGGGGCACGACAGGTGGACCTGCTGGTAGACGCCGGGGTCCTCGATCACCCGGTGCGGGTCGCCCGCGATGAGGGGGGCCCCGGTAATGGTGCGGGCGCCGCTGAGGATCCAGCCGTTGCTCCCGGACGCGCCGGGCGGGCCGTCGTGGGCGAACAGCCCGATGGCCTCCTCACCAAGGACGCGGGCGACCTCCTCGCGCCATAGCTTGGCGGGAAAGTTGGCGAAGAGGATGTGCGTGGACAGCCAGAGTCCCAGTGGCGTCCACGGCTGCCAGCGCCCGGGAACCAGTCCGGTGGCGGCGAACTCCGGTGCCCGTCGCGCTCCCTCGGCGAGCCCGTCGTTGACTCCGTCGACGTAGCTCCTGACCCAGGCGCCGGTGTCCGCGTCGAGGCGGTCGAAACAGCGACGGGCGGTGTCGTCCAGCCGGGCCTGCCGGGCGAAACGGTCCCAGGGCACGGCGGCGGCGCCCAGGAAGGCGGCGGTGGTCCCCTGTGACCGGTGCCGCTCGACCTCGATCTGCCAGGCCCGGTCGATCGCGACGTCGCGCCCCTGCGCGAAGGCCAGCTCGTGCGCGCTCCCGGCTCGCAGATGCGGGATCCCCCAGGCGTCCCGGTAGGTCTCGATGATCACTCCGCTCCCCCTCTTTTCTCGTACGGCCGCGCCCACATCGGTGTAGAAGGGATGGCGCGGGCGGGTCGTGTCATTCATATCCGGCCTGCCCTCCGTTCGGTGACGAGCAACCAGATCAGATCGCCGCCACCGGGCACTCCGGTCACCAGCCGCTGCGCGACCCAGTCGGCGCCGACCAGCAGGACCGCGCCCGCGGGCGAGCAGTGGGCGTCTTCCCAGCCGCGCCCGTCGAGGCTGCCGGTGAGCCACAGCACGGCGCGTGCCGCGTCCGTCATCTGGGTCCGCGTGAGCAGGTAGCCGTTGAGGCCGGTCAGGATGGCGCCGACGCCGATGCCGACGAGCACCAGACGGTGTCCGTGAAGCCCCCGCCGCCAGGCGAAGGCGGAGATCACGACACCGGTGACGAGCCCTGGGTGAAGCCGAGCACGTCGGGGCTGCCCAGCGGGTTGCGGACGACCGACTGGAAGATCGCTCCCGCGAGGCCGAGCGCGGCCCCCACGAGCAGGGCGGTGACCGCGCGCCGGGCCTCTCGTGAACCCCATCGCGCGGTTCGCGTCACGACCGTGACCCCCCGCCTCAGGCGGGCACCGCCGTACGGACCCAGTCCACGATCTCCTGCGTCGTGGCGCCGGGCGTGAAGATCCTCGCGACGCCCATCTTCTGGAGCTCCGGGATGTCCGCCTCCGGGATGATGCCGCCGCCGAACACGACGATGTCCTCGGCGTCCTCCTCGCGGAGGACCTCGATGAGCCGGGCGAAGAGCGTCATGTGGGCGCCGGAGAGGATCGACAGTCCGATGGCCGCCGCGTCCTCCTGGATGGCGGTCCTGACGATCTGCTCGGGCGTCTGGTGCAGCCCCGTGTAGACGACCTCCATGCCGGCGTCACGCAGCGCCCTCGCCACGACCTTGACCCCTCGGTCATGTCCGTCGAGCCCCGGCTTCGCCACGACGACCCGGATCCTGGCTTCCATGAAGACCTCCCAGATGGTGCCCCGCTGCCCGAAGCGTAACCGCAGCCCCGACCGGCGCCGTCGTACGGCCCGGCCATGCAGATTAATCCGTTAATCAACTAAAAACTCACAGCAAATGTGGAGTTTTGTGACTTTTCCGTGATTATGACTCGGCAAGATTTCGGGGTCACCTCTCGAAGAACGAGGGGTATTTACGGGAGGAACCCCCCCAATGAGGCGAACAATCGCCGCTTTGGCGTGCGCCGCGGCGGCCACGCTCATCGCGCCCGCGGTCGCGGCGCCCGCCCACGCCCAGGCCGGCGCCGCCGACCCGGCCGTCGCGCTCAAGAAGCAGTTCGTCACCGGCCACGGCGTTCATTTCACGTCCGTCGGGAAAATCAGCATCGGCGGCTTCTCCTCGGCCAAGCTCCGCCAGAAGGGCGACGTCGAGTTCGCCAGGGCCGGCGTCTCCGCGAGCGACGTCACGACGAAGATCGACTTTGGCGGCTCGCTCGGGGACGACGAGGACCTGCAGGGCCTTGACGACCCGACCCGGACCATCACCGTGAAGAAGAACACCTACGTCTCCGGCGGCATGTACGCCGACGTCCTTCCCGACGGGAAGACGTGGCTCCGGATGCCCGGCGGCGACGCGGCGGGCTCCGTCGCGGGCAACAACTTCATCGACCCGCTGAACCCCCAGGCGCTCAAGGCCGTGCTCGCCACCGCCAAGGCCCACGGCAACGGCGGCGTGATCGGCGGGGCCAAGACGACGCTCTACCGTGGCGCGATCACCCTGCAGCAGCTCGCCGCTTCGACGCCGTCCCTCAAGAATGAGCTCAAGGCCCTCGGGCCGGAAAGCCGTAAGACGGTCGTCTCCTGGAAGCTCTGGGTCGGCTCCGACAGCCTGGTGCGCCGGCTGTCGACCTCGACGAGCCTGAAGTACAAGACCAAGAAGGTCAGCTTCACCCTCGACGTGGCCGGCACTCTCACGTTCACCGGGTGGGGCTCCAAGATCCACATCACGCCTCCGCCGTCCGACCAGGTGGCCGACGTCTCCGACATCGACGGCACCGTGCCGGATATGCCCGACTACATCAACCTGGGCGACTGACAGCCGGCAACACTGAAGCGGGAGGCCACGGCACCTGGCCTCCCGCTTCCGCGTGAGGCGGGTCCCCGTCGAGCGGGGGTCAGAGCTTCTCGACCTTGGCGTAGGCGAGGAGCAGGGTCTTCTCGCCATCGCTACCGAAATCGATCTTCGCTCGGGTCTTCTCCGCGATGCCTTCCACGGCGACCACCGTGCCGAGGCCGAACGTGTCGTGGGTGACCCTGTCTCCCGGTGTCAGGTTGGGGATCTCCCGGCCGCCCTTCCTGGGGGCGGGAGCCGTACGGGACTGGCGGGGGGACGTGGCGATCCCAGAAGTCGGCATGGGATTGCGAGACACCGCGGCGGACCAGGCGTTCTTGGCGGGGTCACTGCGCCAGTCGACGAGGTCGCCCGGCACCTCGGAGAGGAACCGGGAGGCCGGGTTGAACGACGGCGCGCCCCAGGAGGTGCGCACGGCCGCGCGCGAGAGGTAGAGCCGCTGCTCGGCCCGCGTGATGCCGACGTAGGCCAGGCGGCGCTCCTCCTCCAGCTCCTTGGCGTCGCTGAGCGAGCGCATGTGGGGGAAGACGCCGTCCTCCATCGCGGTGAGGAACACCACGGGAAACTCCAGGCCCTTGGCGGTGTGCAGCGTCATCAGCGTGACGACGCCGCCGTGGTCCTCCCCTTCGGGGATCTGGTCGGCGTCGGCGACGAGCGACACCTGCTCCAGGAAGTCGACCAGCGTGCCGTCCGGGTTGGCCTCCTCGAACTCGGCGGCCACCGAGATCAGCTCGTTGAGGTTCTCCAGGCGGCTCTCGTCCTGGGGGTCGCCGGAGGTCTCCAGCTCGGTGCGGTAGCCCGTGCCGTTCAGCACCTCCTCGGCGAGATCGGACAGCGGCAGCTCCTTGGCCCGCAGATCCTCCAGCATCGCCGTGAACTCCCTGATCGCGTTGAGCGACCGGGTGGCGAGGCCGGGGGCCTCGCCGGCCCGCTGGAGCGCCTCCCAGAAGCTGATCCGCTCTCTGGTCGCGAAGGCCTCGATCATCGCCTCGGCCCGGTCGCCGATGCCGCGCTTGGGCACGTTGAGGATGCGCCGCAGCGACACCGTGTCGCTCGGGTTGGCCAGGACCCGCAGGTAGGCGAGCAGGTCCTTGACCTCCTTGCGCTCGTAGAAGCGCACCCCGCCCACGACCTTGTACGGCAGGCCGGTGCGGATGAAGATCTCCTCGAAGACGCGGGAGGCCGAGTTGGTCCGGTAGAAGACGGCCACCTGGCCCGGGGTGATCCCCTCGTCGTCGCTGAGCCGGTCGACCTCCTGCGCGACGAACATGGCCTCGTCGTGCTCGTTGTCCGCGACGTATCCGACGATCTTCGCCCCGGCGCCCTGCTCGGACCACAGGTTCTTGGGCTTGCGGCTCTCGTTGCGAGAGATGACCGCGTTCGCCGCGTTCAAAATCGTCTGCGTGGAGCGGTAGTTCTGCTCCAGCAGGATCGTCCGCGCGTCGGGGTAGTCGCGCTCGAACTCGAGGATGTTGCGGATCGTCGCCCCGCGGAACGCGTAGATCGACTGGTCGGCGTCGCCCACGACGACCAGCTCGGCGGGCTCGACGCCCTCCCTCACCACGTCGCCGTCGGCGGTCCGCAGCTCGGGCCGGCCGACCAGCTCGCGGACCAGCGTGTACTGCGCGTGGTTGGTGTCCTGATACTCGTCGACCATCACGTGCCGGAACCGCCGCCGGTAGTGCTCGGCCACCTCGGGGAAGAGCTGGAACAGGGTGACCGTCAGCATGATGAGGTCGTCGAAGTCCATCGCGCCGGCCTCGGTGAGCCGCTGCTGGTAGGTCCGGTACGCCTCGGCGAGCGTGCGCTCCAGATGCGTCTGGGCCCGGTCCGCCGCCGTCTCGTAGTCGATCAGCTCGTTCTTGAAGTTGCTGACCTGGTTGGAGAACGACCGCGGCGGGTAGCGCTTGGGATCCAGGTCGAGCTCGCGGCACACCAGCGCCATGAGCCGCTGCGAGTCGGCCTGGTCGTAGATCGAGAAGCTGCTGGGGAAGCCCAGCCGCTTGGCCTCCCGGCGCAGGATCCGCACGCACGCGCTGTGGAAGGTCATCACCCACATGGCCTTGGACCTCGGCCCGACGAGCCGGTCGACCCGGTCCTTCATCTCGCGGGCGGCCTTGTTGGTGAAGGTGATCGCGAGGATCTCGCCCGGCTGCACGCCACGCTCGGCCAGCAGGTAGGCGATGCGGTGGGTGAGGACCCGGGTCTTGCCGGAGCCGGCTCCCGCGACGATCAGCAGGGGGCTGCCCTGATGGAGGACGGCCTCCCGCTGCTGCGGGTTGAGGCCGTCGAGCAAGGGGTGGGTGGCGGCTCGGGTGGACACGTGACTAAGGGTATGACCGTCCACCGACATCCGGTGCCCACCCTTCGATGAAGCCCCCTTTAAGGTGAGTTGCCGGACCAGGAGGAGGCCAGCCCATGCTGGATGACGCTGACATCACAACGGTGCTGGTCGTGACCGCGCACCCCGACGACATCGACTTCGGCGGCGCCGGGACGATCGCCAAGCTCTCCGACGCGGGGGCGCAGGTCGCGTACTGCCTGGTCACCGACGGCGACGCGGGCGGCTTCGACCGGGATCTCGACAACGGCGGCATGGCCGCGCGGCGCCGCGCCGAGCAGACGGCCGCCGCCAAGTGCGTCGGCGTCAGCGACCTTCGCTTCCTCGGCCACCAGGACGGCGTGGTCGAGCAGACCCTCGGCCTCCGGCGCGACATCACGCGGGTGATCCGGCAGGTCAGGCCGGATCTCGTGATCACCTCCACGCCCGAGCGCAACTACGCCCGCCTGGGTCCGAGCCACCCGGACCACCGGGCCGTCGGCGGCGCCACCCTCGACGCGGTCTACCCGGACGCCCGCAATCCCTACGCCTTCCCCGAGCTGCTGGCCGACGAGGGCCTCGACGCCTGGACGGTCCGCGAGGTCTGGCTGATGGGCACCATGACGCCCGACCACTACGTCGACGTCACGGCGACCATCGACCGCAAGATCGCCGCGCTGCGCGCCCATGAGAGCCAGACCGCCCACATGGAAGACCTCGACGGCATGATCAGGGGCTGGCTCGCCGCCAACGCCGCGACCGCGGGCCTCCCCGAAGGCACGTTCGCCGAGGCGTTCCAGGTCGTGGTCAGCGCCTGACCTGGTCGCAGTGGCAGCTATACGTCTCGCTCATCATCGTCTGGGCGGTCGCCAGGCTGCCCGCCGCGCTCCTGTTCGTCGGCATGCTGCTGGGCGGGGGCCGACTTGATCACGAAACGTATCTCCGCACCTCAAACTGCCCCGCCGGGAACCCTTGCATGATCACGGGGGTGGGTCGCGGGCGTCGCCGGTCAGGGCTTCTCGGTACGGCTGAGCCGCCGGGCGGCGCGGGCGGCGAGGTAGCCGAGCGAGTTCGTGGCGACATGCAGCACGGACGGGGCAAGAAGACCGCCACGACGGCGAAGCTCGTGGAAGAGCAGGCCCGCGAGGCCTGTCGACACCACGGTCCCCGCGACAAGACGAGCGGTCTCCACGCCATCCCCCGTCTCGCCCGATGTCAGACGGCCGAGTGCGGGGTTGGCGCGGGCCATGTCGAGAGCGGGCAGCACGTGCCACAGCCCGAAGAGCGCGGCCGACGCGGCGACAGCCGTACGAGCCGGAAGCGACCTCCCGAGAAGGGCGGGGAGCACGCCGCGGAAGGCCACCTCTTCGAGCAGCACGGTCCCGGCGGGCACCTGGACCAGCGCCTCCTCCAGCAGGCGGCGGCGCGACAGGGCGAGAGCCCGCTCGTCGCGGAAAAGCGGCCGGGTGCGCGGAAGGGCGACGCCCGCGGCATAGCCGGCCACCACCCCGGCGGCGAGCGTCCCTCCGATCGCCGCGCCGCGCCTGGGCGTGCGGAAGCCCAGCTCCGGCCACGTGAGCCCGTCCCGGCGGGCGATCGCGACCAGGGCTCCGGTGGCGACAGCTGAGGTCACGGGGGCCCACCGCGGGGCGATCCGGTTGTTCATCACGTTGGCGGCCACGAGCACGCCCAGTGCCGGTGCCACAGGATTCACCCGGCCCACGTCATGCCCTCCTCTGTGTCACACCGTCATTGTGGGGCCGCTCAGGGGCGGGCGGTGCGTCAGCAGGCTCCGACGCCCTGCTGAAAGCCCTTGGCGAAGAATCCCTGCCGCTGCTGCGGCGAGCCGTGGGCGTCCGGCGCCCACCAGGCGTCGGTGGGGTCTCCGGCGGCGGCGAGGCTGGTGAGCAGCTCCGAGTCGTCGCCCGCGTCGGCCTGGATCCGGCCTTCCTGGAGCAGCCCGCTGAGCGTGCCTCCCGCGTAGCAGTCGGCCTGGAGCTCACGTTCCACGTTGAAGCTGAAGTCGTTCATGAGCTGCGCCTGTACGGCATGCCCGAACTCGTGCGGGATGATCACGTAGACCGCGCCATCGCCCATGTTGTCGTAGAGCGACTCCAGCCAGTCCGCGTCGAACGCGATGAAGTGCCCGGCCGGGCAGTAGAACGCGTTGTCCGGCACGGCGGGCTGGCCTCCGCAACTGGGCCCGTCCGTGCCGTGATAGGGGACGAAAGACTTGATCGGCTGGTAGGTCGCGCCGCCGGCGGCGAACCGCTTCGTCCAGAACCACTCCGTGAGGCACCGGGCCAGCCTGACATCGCCGGCGAAATCCTCCCCCGAGTCCTTGCATGGACCCGCGGACGCCGTGCCGGGCGGCGAGCCGGCCGAGTGCTGCCGCCCGGCCCGCCCGCAGGCGGCGGTCAGCACGAGCACGACGGCGAGGACGAGCGTGAGGGGAGCGATCAGTCGAGGCGCCACGACCGCAATGCTGCCCGATCCTTGGACCGATGCACACAATTAATCCGGATATGACCAGGTGTGGACGGGTTCGTTGGTGTGCATGTGCTCGATGTACCGCAAGGTCATCTCGCGCAGCGCGTCGTATCCGCCGCCGAGAGCCCGTACGGTCTCCGCCTGCCAGGTCGCCCCCGTGCGGCCGGTGACGCAGCGCCCTTCGATGATGCCGAGCAGCCGGTCACGCTGGGCCGGATCCACTCCCCACAGGTCAAGGCCCTCGTGGGCCAGGGGCAGCAGCCGCCGCAGGATGAGCTCGGCGGCGGGGACCTCGCCGAGACCCGGCCAGTAGAGGCGCGCGTCGAGCCCGTGGCGGGCGGCCCCCCGCAGGTTGTCCTCGGCGGCGGCGAAGGACATGCGGGTCCACACCGGCCTCTCCGCCGTCGGCAGCACCCGCATCAGGCCGTAGTAGAACGCCGCGTTGGCCACGATGTCCGCGACCGTCGGCCCGGCCGGCAGCACCCGGTTCTCGACTCGCAAGTGAGGCACACCGTCCACCACCGCGTAGACCGGCCGGTTCCAGCGGTAGACGGTGCCGTTGTGCAGGGTCAGCTCGTGGAGCTCCGGCGTGCCGCCGTCGTCGAGGACCTTCCGCGGATCCTCGTCCTCGCAGATCGGCAGCAACGCGGGAAAGTAGCGGACGTTCTCCTCGAAGAGATCGAACACCGAGGTGATCCACCGCTCGCCGAACCAGACCCTCGGCCGCACGCCCTGCGCCTTCAGCTCCTCGGGCCGGGTGTCCGTGGCCTGCTCGAACAGGCTGATCCGGGTCTCCCGCCACAGCTCCCTGCCGAACAGGAACGGCGAGTTGGCGGCCACCGCGACCTGCGGCCCGGCGACGGCCTGCGCGGCGTTCCAGTGGTCGGCGAACGCGGCCGGGCTGACCTGCAGGTGGAGTTGCACGCTCGTGCAGGCCGCCTCGGGGGTGATGCTGTCGGCGTACGTGTCGAGCCGGTCCACCCCGTCGATCGCGATGTGCAGGTCCTCCCCACGGGCGGCGAAGATCTGCTCGTTGAGCAGCTTGTACCGCGGGTTGGCCGACAGGGTCGCCTCGCTGACGTCGGACTCGCGGAGCGTCGGAAGGATTCCGACGAGCATCAGGTGGCCGCCCACCAGCCCGGCCCGCTCCTGGGCTCGGTTGAGGCGCCGCCGTACGGAATCCTCCAGACGGCGGGCGCCGTCCCCGGAGAGCTCCTGCGGGGCGACGTTGATCTCGACGTTGAACTGGCCGAGCTCGGTCGCCCAGTCCGGCTCCGCGATGGCCGCCAGGACCTCGGCGTTCTTCATGGCCGGCTCGCCACGGGAGTCGACCAGGTTCAGCTCGATCTCCAGGCCCGCCAGCGGCCGTTCGACGTCGAACCGCGACTCCCGCAACATCTGGGCGAGCACGTCCAGTGACCGGCGCACCTTGTCGCGGTAGCGGCGGCGGTCCTCCCGGGTGAACGCGATGGCTGGTACGTCACGTCCCATGGGAACCTCCGAGCGGTGCCTCGTCCCCGATCGCTTATAGCGTTGTTTCCTGAGAATTGCCGCTCATGCGATGTTCCGCCGGCGGAGCTACACGAGGCGGCGGGCGGTGGCCCACCGGGAGAGCTCGTGACGGTTGGAGAGCTGGAGCTTGCGGAGCACGCTCGACACGTGCGTCTCGACCGTCTTGACCGAGATGAACAGCTCCTTCGCGATCTCCTTGTAGGCGTAGCCGCGCGCGATCAGCCGCAGCACCTCGCGCTCGCGCTGGGTCAGCGAATCGAGCTCCGGGTCGATCGGCGGGGCCTCGGTGGAGGCGAAGGCGTCCAGGACGAACCCGGCCAGCCGCGGCGAGAAGACCGCGTCGCCCTCCGACACCCGGACGATGGCGTCGGTCAGCTCGGTGCCGTTGATCGTCTTGGTGACGTATCCCCTGGCTCCGCCCCTGATCACACCGATCACGTCTTCCGCCGCGTCGGACACCGAAAGCGCGAGGAACCGGACCTGCGAGCCCGACCCGAGGACCCGCTTGAGCACCTCCTGGCCGCCGCCACCCGGCATGTGAACGTCCAGCAGTACGACGTCGGGCTCCAGCTCGGAGATCGCCTGGACGGCCGTGTCCACGTCCTCGGCCTCGCCGATCACCTCGATCGACGGCCCCAGCTCGGCGCGCACACCCGATCGGAACAGCCGGTGGTCGTCGACGATCAGCACACGTACGGTCTTCATTTGGCGTTCCTCTTCATGGTCAGCATGACCTCGGTTCCGTCGCCTGGCTCGGTCCTGACCCTGGCGCTTCCCCCATGGCGCTCCATCCTGCCGATGATCGACTGGCGGATGCCCATCCGGTCCTCCGGCACGTCGTCGAGCACGAAGCCCTTGCCGCGGTCCCGGACGAACACCGTCACCTCGTCACTCTCCACCTCGGCGTAGACGGATATCACGGGAGACTCAGAGTATTTGGCCGCGTTCACCATCGCCTGCCGGGCGGCGTGGAGCAAGGCCACCAGTCCCTCGGTCAGCTCGCAGTCACCCACGCACACCACCTCGATCGGCACGCCGTGGGCGTCCTCCTCCTCGGCGGCGACCCTCCGTACGGCTGCCGCGAGCGTGGCGTCGGCGTCCTGCTTCGGCTGGTAGAGCCAGTTGCGAAGCTCGCGCTCCTGGGACCGGGCCAGCCGGGTCACCTCGCGGGGGTCGGCGGCGTTGCGCTGGATGAGGGTCAGGGTGTGCAGCACCGAGTCGTGGACGTGGGCGGCCACCTCGGCCCGCTCCTCCTGCCTGATGCGCTCGGTGCGCTCGCGCTGGAGCTCCTTGACGAGGGAGGCCAGCCACGGCGCGGCGATCATCAGCATCCCGCCGACGACGACGGCCGTGAAGACCAGGCCGGTCCGCGCCTTCGCCAGCTCGCCGCTGGCGGCGAGGAAGCCGATCGCGCCGACGACCACCAGCAGCGCCCCGATGCCCGTGCGGACCCAGGTCGTGCTGACGTGCTTCACCGCGCCGGTCATCCAGCGCTGCCGCCGGCCGGGGTCGGCCTGCTGCCACAGGATCAGGGCCCCGATGCCGCCCACGGCGATCGGCCAGGTGCCGAATCCCCCGCTGGACGCGCCGGTCATCCAGCCGAAGGCGGCAAGCGCCAGCCAGAGCACGCCGTACGCCGCGAGCTGGCCCCAGTCGCGGCCCGGCTGGGGCCCCTTGACCTGTTCCTTGGGGACCTGTTCCTTGGGCGTGAACATCCAGAGGGCGGCGTAGGCCACGAAGCCCAGGCCGTCGACGACGGTGAGCAGCACGAAGGCCAGCCGCAGCACGACCGGGTCGAGCCGCAACTGGGCGGCGGCACCTTGGGCGACACCCGCGACCACCCGGCCCGCGACGGGCCTGACGAGCCTCGGGTACTCCTCGGGGAGATTACGGGTCTCAGACATATCGTGAAGCATCGTCACACGTCAGAGCCCCACACCGCATCAGGGCATGCCCCGGGTCCTCCCCCGAGCCGTCGCACGCGGTCTCAGGGTCCAAGCGTTCAAGCTCCTGGCGGCCCTCGCTGCGATCAGGCGGTGCCCTGATGCGAACCCCGGCGGTTCGGGGGTGAGTCAGGGGTTCCCCCGATAGTGGGCGAGCGGCGCGGACCGCCAGGATGGGACCATGACCGAGGCACCACCCACCACCGCAGACAACGCCGCCGGAGCCGCTCCTGGAGGCGAGCCCGAGCGCGTGCTGAGCCGCAGCCGCTCCGGCCGCATGCTCACCGGCGTGTGCGCTGGTCTCGGCAGGTACACGGGCATGGACCCGGTCCTGTTCCGGGTGGGCTTCGCCGTCCTGGTCCTCGCGTCCGGCATCGGGATCATGCTGTACGTCGCGGCCTTCCTCCTCATGCGGGAGCCCGGCGGGGGCCCCGGATATCTGGAGCAGTGGACCCGCCGGATGTTCGACGCCGAGACCGTGCTCGCGCTCATGGCGGCGGTCTTCGCGTTCGGCCTGATCATCAACGTCGCGTCGGGCGGGATCAGCAGGGGCACGATCGTCGTCGGCACACTGCTGGCCATCGTGCTTCTGGCGGCGCACGCACGGGGTGTCGACCTGCTGATGATGGCCAAGTCGGTGCCCGAGCGGGCGACCGGGCGGCGTGGCATGACCCGCACGCCCGCCACCGCGGCCTTCACCTCGCCCCCCCCGCAGGCGCCGTTCACCATGACGGACCCCCGGTCCACCACGCCTGACCCCGCCGTGCCGTCCCAACCGGCCAGTACGGCAGGCACCCGGGAGATGCCGTCAGGTGCCGCCGGCACGGATGACGCGGCGGGCTCGGGGGGCGCGGGGGGCGCGGCCGCCCCTGAGGATGTGGCGGCGGACCGGGGCGCGTCGGGGGCGACGGCCAGGACCACAGCCGGCACCACGGCGATGCCCGTGGGGCCACCGGCCACCGCGGGCTACCGGAGACTGTCGGACCTCGCGAGAGAGGCCCGCGACAGCACCTACGGCTACTCCTCCGGAGAGCCCTTCGCACCACACGGCCCGTACACCGCGCGTGAGCCGTACCGGCACCAGGAGTCGTACCAGCCGTCGCCGCCTCCGGCGCCGCCCCGGCCGCCGCAGCCGAGGAAGGCGAAGCGGCCGAGGTCGTTCATCGGCGGACTCACCATCTGCCTCGCGCTGATCGTTGGAGGAGTCATGGTTACGGTGCAGCGGTCGGGCGCCGGTGCGGTCAGCCTGCCGGTGATCGGCGGGGCGGTTCTCGTCACGATCGGCGCGGGACTGCTGGTCGCGACGTGGTTCGGCCGGGGCGCGGCACTCGTCGCCGCCGGCACCATCGTGTCGCTCGTCCTTGTCGCGGGGTCGTCGGTGAACGGAATTCCGAAGAAGATCGGCAGCTTCGTGTGGCGGCCGGTGAGCAGCGCCCAGGCGAACAAGGACTACGTCCTGGGCATGGGCGAGGGCAGACTCGACCTGAGCGACTACGCCCTCGCGCCGGGGAGCCGGGTCACGTTCAACGCGTCGGTGTCGGTCGGGCAGATCACGGTGATCGTGCCGTCGACCGCGCGCGTCGAGGTGCACGGCTACACAAAGCTGGGCGAGGTCAAAATCGACCACAAGGTGGAGGACGGCGCGGACGTCAGTTTCGACCGCGTCCTGGAGCCGGAGGTCACGGGCCCGGGCGACGTGCCGACGATCGAACTGCACGTGAAGGCCGGGATCGGGGACGTGGAGGTGCGCCGTGCGGCCTGATCCCCAGCGCCACGTGTCCGTCGGTTCCATCGGCCCCGACCGCCGGTCCGAGCGGCCTCGCCGCGTGCACCGGACCAACTGGATGGCCCTGCTGTGCGGTCTGCTGTTCGTCGGCATCGGAGTCCGCTACCTCACCGGCCCGCCCCCCGACGCCGTGATCATGGCGCCCGTGCTGGTCGGGGGCCTCGGCTTCGCGGCCTTCGTGGCCATCATCGCCAAAGCCCTCCGCCGATAGCCCCACCCCCCTGCGCGTGATCATGCACAGGTTCCGGCGATGGCACCCCGGGCACGGCACCCACACGCATAGCTGGGTGCGCACCTCAGTGGCCGCACCCAGGAACCCGTGCATGATCACGCGGGAAGGCGGGTGAGTCAGCGGATGACCAGCTCGCGGGTGCGCTGTTGGGGGAGGCCGGCGAGCCTGCGCTGGCCCTCGGTCAGCAGGGCAGCGAGCGGGCCGGGCTCCCGGAGCCTGGTGAACCGGTCGCGGTTGTACTTCCGCAGCCGCGCGGTACGGCGCTTGCCGGCCGCCGCCTTGAAGGCGATCACGTGCTGACGCTCGGCCTTGGGCGCTCCGCTCAGCTCGTAGCCGTTGGCGATGAGGCGGTCGCCCAGCACCTCCTCGCAGAGGGCGATCTCCCAAGGCTCCAGCCTGGTGGACCATCTGCCCGCGTGGGCCGTGGTGACCTCCCCGTGCGTGTTGCTGTGCCAGACCTTGTGCTTGGGCACCGCCACCTCGGCGATGTGCCGGGGCTCGCACATGGCGGGGTCGAAGTCCTCGCCGATGAAGGCGCACAGCTTCTTCAGCTCGGTCTCCGGATCCGCCGTCAGGTCCTCGTAGCGGAGCTGGTAGAAGGTGTCCGCCGGCAGCTTGCGGGCGTTGCGCTCGCCGAAGTCGATGGCCTCGGCCCAGTTGGCCATGGCGTGCACGCTGTCCGGCTTGTACCAGGGCATCTCCTTCAGGGAGGCGACGCAGTCGCGCCCGTCCCTGACCAGGTTGATGAACTGGGCGTCGGGGAACATCCGCGTGATCATCTCGACGTGCCGGTAGTAGCTGGGCCGCTTGTCGCCCCAGCGCGGCTTGCCGAACCGCTCGGCGTAGCTCTTGAAGACCATCCCGATGACCGAGCCGAAGCTGCCCGGGCCGAGCATGGCCGACTGGACGAACTCGGCCTCGTCGAGGCCCAACTCGCGGAACTTGGTGTTCCGCCCGGTGGCGATCCAGTTGGCCAGCGTGCGGCGGTTCTCCGCCAGGCGCATGTCGCCGTACATCCTGCGCGAGAAGTAGGCCGGGACCAGGAACCGGGTCTCCGGCGGTACGGCGATGCGCGGGTGCGAGTGCAGCATGAGCTGCAGCATGGTGGTGCCCGAACGCGGGCAGCCGATGACGAAGACCGGCCTGTCCGACTGCATGAAATCAATCCCCCCGTGATGACCCTGATGAGATGTCGACGCGTGGCGGGCGTCGGCCGCCCCCGCGTGGGCGGCCGGCCGCTCGCGCACCGGGCGTGGGCCCCCGGCGGGCGCGGTGGCAGGCCGATCAGACAAGAATCCTGTTCCTCTCCGGTGTGTCCCGCGGGACCTGGCGGGTCGCCAGCCAGACGCGGTAGACGAGGCTCATCTCGAACGCCAGCAGCAGCGCCCCCGCGCCGGCCGACACCGGCACCCACGACCGCGATCCGAGCAGCGGGCCGACCACGAACACCGCGACGTGAAACTCGATTCCGCTCACCACGTGGGTCCGGACGCGGTGCCGTACGAGAAAGACACGGAACCGGTCGTACCAGGGGAACCGCTCGTGGAACTCCTTCTGCAGGTCCACGAGCGTCCGGCCGTCCGGGGCGGCCAGCTCCCCCACGTCGGTGCGCGGCCGCGCGTGCAGGACGTCCTCCACGAACACGCAGTCGGCGTTCATCCGGGCCTGGGCGAGCACCCGGGTGGCCTCCTTGACGCGCTTGAGCTGCGGCCCGTTGATGTAGCGGAACAGATCGAGCAGGACGACGCCCATGGCGGCGAGCAGGAACTCGATGTCGCCGTCCTGGGCGTACTGCCCGAAGCCGATCCCGAACGCGCAGCAGACCACCCTGATCCGGTCGCCGACGTAGTCGAGCCAGAGGCCGAACGGCGTGCCGGTGCCCTTGAGCCGGGCGATCTTCCCGTCCATGCAGTCGACGGTGAAGCTGAGGTAGAACAGCGCCGCCCCGAGAATCAGCGCGCCCTCGGCGAAGGAGACCGCGGCCCCGAGGCCGATCAGCATCGACAGCCGGGTCAGCCCGTTGGGCGTGAGCGCCGTGTGGTTGGCGACGAGCAGCGCGAGCCGGCAGGCGAGCGGGTCGACCATGAAAACGGTCCACCACGAGTCCCTCGGCTTGCGAGTCGCGAGGATGTCATCCAGCGTGTAGCCCCCCATGCAGGTAAGAATGACTACAGCGGGTAGCCGTTCACGCGTAGTTCGGGAACAGGCTGGGCATCTCGTTGCCAGTTCTTGACTATGTCCCCGACCTGGGTAAACCGTCCGCCAATCGTGGTCGCGATCCGTTACAGTCCGTGTCCGGGGGGAGATCCATGCCGGTTATTACGCTGTACCGGCGGCTGCAGGGGCGGCTGCCATCTTGGGAGCCGACGCCGCGGGCCGCTCTGATCCGCGAGGACGCGAGCCCGCTGCAGGCGCAGCGCGAGACGCTCGACCTCGTGTGCTCGTTGCTCTCCGGCGCCGCTGTGCCGTACTTCTGTGTCCGCCCGATGCCGGGCCGTCCGCCGGTCGTGGCCGTCGCGGAGGGCGACCGCACGCGGGCGCTCACCGCGCTCGCCGCCGGCGGGCACCCGCTCTTCGCGGCGCGGCAGCCGTACGGCAAGCAGGGCGCGAAGACCCGCCCGTCGGACGTGGGCCGGATACGCCCGCTGCGGCGCGCGGCGGGGCTTCTGGAGGACGCCCGGATCGTGCGGGTGGCGCTGCTGTTCGCCAGCCCGTCGCGGACGCTGACGCTCGGCCCGGAGCACGGCTGCGACCTGGAGTTCTGGTCGCGGGAGGGGGACGTCCTGATCGCGCCGCGGCCCAACCTCGCGTGCGAGGTCGTCCCGGTGTGGGACGAGACGGTCGAGGGCGGCGAGCAGCTCTTCAACACCCTCGTGTCGGCCGCGCGGAGCGTGCGGACATACCCAACACGGCCGGAATTCACCCGGCGGCTGGTCGACGACATCGACTTTCCGATCGACGCCGTCTACACCTGGGTCGACGGCGGCGACCCCGCCTGGCGCGCCCGTCGCGACCTCGCTCTCTCCGGCGCGCATTCCGGCGGAGCCGGCGAGGGCCCGAACGGCGGGCTCAGCGAGCTGGCCACGACCGAGGCGCGGTTCACCAGCAGGGACGAGCTGCGCTACTCGCTGCGCTCGCTGTTGACGTACGCCCCCTGGATAAACAGGGTCTGGATCGTGACCGACGGCCAGACGCCGTCATGGCTGGACACGACCCACCCCATGGTGACCGTGGTGGACCACAAGGAGATCTTCAGCGATCCGTCGGTGCTGCCGGTCTTCAACTCGCACGCCATCGAGACGCAACTCCACCACATCGACGGCCTGGCGGAGCACTTCCTCTACCTGAACGACGACTTCTTCCTGGGCCGCCCGCTGTCGCCGCGGACGTTCTTCGAGGGGAACGGGATCACCCGGTTCTTCCCGAGCGTGGTGCACGTGCCGTTCGGCGCGCCGGAGTCGGAGGAGTCGCCGGTCCACGCGGCCGGCATGAACAACCGGCGCATGCTGGAGAACCTCTCCGGCCGGACGCTGACGCAGAAGCTCAAGCACGTGCCGTACGCGCTGCGCCGCTCGCTCATGTTCGAGCTGGAGGAGCGGTTCTCGGCCGAGTTCGAGGCGACCTCGCGCAGCACTTTCCGGAAGTCCTCGGACATCTCGGTCGTGTCGTCGCTGGCGCACTACTACGGCTATCTGAGCGGCCGGGCCGTGCCGGGGACGGTGGACTACACCTACGTCGACCTGTCGCTGCGCAAGACGCCGGCCAAGCTCCGCCGCATGCTCACCCGCCGCAGGCACGACGCCTTCTGTCTCAACGACACCGCCCCGACCACCGCCGAGCAGGACGCGCTGCTGGCCCGTTTCCTCGAGGCCTACTACCCCACGCCGACGCCGTTCGAGCTCGTCTGATTCCCCCCGCTCGACCTCGTCTGACTTCGCGGGCCGCCCATGGGAGGCGGCCCGCCATCGGCTTATTCAGCGGCGATCGACCCTTCGGCGGCCCCGTCAGCGGATGAGGTCTCTCAGCGGGCGGCGGGCACCTCGTAGCGGGCCACGAACATGCCACGGGAGGTCCATCGGCCCGCGGGAACGAACAGGCCGCGGACGAGGTTCAGCCGCTTGCTCCCCTTCGCCGCCTTGCCGGTGTGGCCGACCACCCAGAGCGTGCGAACTCCGGCGAGGCGGGTAGCCAGCGCGAGGGGGCCCACGTCGCGTCCGCCGAAACTGCCGTCGCGCTGGGGTGACCGCTTGAGAGCGACGTCATCGAGACGTCCGAAGATCTCCGGGTAGACCAGCTCGTACTTCCTGACCTTGTCCGGAACGAACAGCACGGCGTCTCCGCGCTTCGCGCCGGCGGCGAGCACCGACGCGACGGGAGCGGGATCGTCCTGCCGCCCGTCCGGTCCCCTGGTGAGGAGATGGGCGGGAATCGACAGTCCGAGCCCCGCCACCAGGAGAGCGAGGGCCGCCCGGCGGGGAAGCGCGGCCAGCCCGGCGCCCGCCAGCAGAGCCGCGGCGGGCACGCAGCAGAAGACGTAGCGGAAGACGTAGACCGGATGGTCCGCCCACGAGGCCGCGAACAGCGCCAGTGGCGGCACGACGACCATCGGCAGGGCGAGCGCGACGAGCCTTTCCCCGCGCTCACCCCGCCATCCCCCGCATCCCTGCCGTTCCTGCCGGCCTCGCGGGAAATGCAGGACATGCCGAGTGATGGCGAGCAGCGCGAGGCCCCCCGCGAGTGGGGCCACCCCCACCCAGGCCGGGCTTGTCGCGCCGAGATCACCGAAGAGCTGGACCGCGAGCATGCCCACGTCATCGGCGCCGGGCGAGCGAATCCACGAGACCTGGGCGCTCTGCGCGGACGCGAGCACCGCGAAGGGCGCCACGGCGGCCAGCGCCATCGCGACGGCTCCGCACCACTTCAGGACTGGCCCCCGCGACCACACGACGTAGATCCCGTGGGCTCCGGCGACCAGGAAGGCGAACAGGTTGACGTAGGCCAGCCCGGCCAGGGCCATGCCGTACATCGCGAAGGCGATCCGGGACGGCTCTCGCAGGGCGCGCAGGAGCAGCAGCGACACGCCGACCGTCATGGCCATCGCCAACGGGTACGGCCGGGCCTCCTGCACATAGCGGGAGAAGACCGGCATCGTGGCCATCAGCGCCCCGCCGTACAGGCCGGCTCGGGGGTTGCCGAGCGCGCGCCCCAGGACGCCCACTCCGGCGGCGGCCAGCGCCCCGGCCAGGACGGACGGCAGTCGCACCGCCACGTCACCGGTCCCGGACACCGCGACCACGACGTGCATGAGCACGTAGTAGGCGCCGTGGACGACGTCCACCGTGTGGAGCAGGTGCAGCAACTGGGGCAGCGTCCGCGTGGCGGCGCTGATCGTCGCGGCCTCGTCCCGCCAGAGCGGCGGGCCGCTCAGGTCCCACAGCCCGGCGACGAGCGCGAGGAGGCCCGGCACGACGACGGCGGCACTCGGCCTGGGCGGGCCGGACCTCATGCGCCGCGAAGGGCGCCGGGGGACGCCGAGCCGTACCGCACGGTTCCGTACGGCAGGCGGAGCAGTTAGCCCCGTCATACGAGCACCCGTCATACGAGCACCCGTGATAGGAGCACCTGTCATGCGAGCATCCGCCCGACCACGCGCTCGGAAGCGTGGCCGTCGTCCCACGGGCAGAACTTGTCACTGAAGTCCTGATATCTCACCTTGTACGGCGTTGCATCGGCATATTTCAGTGCTTCGATGACTTCATCCGAGTTTCGCACGATTGGGCCGGGAGCCTCCTCCTCGAAGTCGAAATAGAAACCGCGCACCTCGTCGCGATAACGCTCCAGGTCGTATGTGAAGAACACCATCGGCCTGCCCGTGCAGGCGAAATCGAACATGGCCGACGAATAGTCGGTGATCAGCACGTCGGTCGCCGCCAGCAGATCGGCCATATCCGGAAATCGGGAGACATCGATGACACCGGGCGGAATCGTCATCCGGTCGGCCACGAGGTAATGCGTCCGGACGAGGAGCACGTCGTCGAGGCCGAGCGCCTCGACCGCCCGCCCCACGTCCAACTCCAGGCCGAGACGGCGGCGACCGGTCAGCTCGTCGTCTCGCCACGTGGGCGCGTAGAGGATGACCCGCCTGTCCTCGGGAATGGACAGACGCCGCCGCACCCAGCGGTCTCGGCCGGGGCGGAACAGCACGTCCGTGCGCGGGTAGCCCGATTCGAGCATCTCCCCCCGATAACCGAACGCCCCCCGCAGGATCGGCGTGGCGAACGGGCTCGGCGAGACCATCAGGTCCCACATCGCGGCGTAACGCTCCAGGTCCTCGTCCAGATCCCGCTGGGCGTACGGCATGCCCGCGATGTCGCGGCCGAGACGTTTGAGGGGCGTGCCGTGCCAGGTCTGGACGAACATCTGGCCCGGCCGCTTGGCGTACCAGCTCGGCTGGGTCCGCCGGTTGGCCACCACGAAGCGGCAGGAGCGCAGCGCCTGCTCGTGCTCGCGGGAGCCGTACAGGACCGTGCGGACTCCCGCCGGCACCGTGAACTGCCCGTCGCGGGTGACCCAGATCAGCTCCATGTCGGGACGGCGCCGCCCGAGCTCTTCGGAGACGGCTCGGGGATTGCACGAGTACTGCCCGCCGCCGTAGCTGTCGAAGAAGGCCGCGTCCCAGAGCCGTCCGGCCGGCCGCCAGGACGTGACGCGCCGCTGAAGGGACGTCCCGCTTCCCTGACGGGACGTCCCGCTTCCCTGAGGGGACGTCCCGCGCCTGCGCGTCGCGTACCTGCCGCGCTCGTCCGGATGCAGCGCGGGCCTCACCACCAGGATCAGCTCGCGGGCGAGCGTGGTGCGGAAGGAGACCTCGTGAAGACCGGTGGTGTGCGGCTCGGGCAGGTCACCCACAAGACGCGCCCTCAGCCTCAGCCGCTCGTCGCCGCAGAACACCCGCCAGGTCCCGCTCCGCAACGGCAGTCCCTGCTCCGTCCGCCCGATCGTCGCCGCCCACCGTCCCTGCCCGCCACCGGCGCTCTCCAGGTGGAGCGGCCAGGTGTGGCGCTCGGCCGTCCTGGCGTGGCGCAGGACGATCGTGTCCGTACGGCTCAGGCCCACGCCGGTCAGAACCAGATCGTGGGCCTCGGTCCACCGGACTCCGGTCACCTCGGCTCCAGAGCAAGGAGCCAGATCGTCGGGATGACACCCGGAGTCCTCGGCGGGACGGCCGGAGGTGAGAGTGAGGCCTCGCTCCTCGGTGAGGGTCACGCGTACGCCGCCCGCGGGGAACTTCCGCTCGCCCGCGCTCCGCCCAGCGGCGAACCTGCCCGACCGCGTGATCCCTCGCGCCGACACTTCGGCGTGGAGCGCCCAGCGGCCATCCTGCAGACGAGTTGGATCGATCTCCGCCACGAATCCCGAGTCGTCGTGACACACAGCGGACTGCCCCGAATCAGCGGTCACGTCCGGCCGGGAGACGCGCCTGATCGGGACGTCGATCCGGTCGTCGCCACGCTGTAGCCACACGCCGACATGACTGCGGCGGCTCTCCAGGTGCGCGATGTAGGCATGGCCCTCGACCCGCAGCATGCCGCCGCAGTGCCGTACGTCATCGACCCGGGCGTGCGGTTCGAAGTCGCGGTCGGCCTCGTAGAGGTGGTCCGGGACCCCGCGGTCGCCCCGGAAGGGATAGTCGAGATACCAGCGGGGGCGCGGGAGGCCGGGCAGTGCCGGCCTCCGCCGTACGACTCCGCTGTCCCTGATGTCCGTCCGCGCGAACCGCTGGAGCTTTCGCAGCTCGTCGGCCCTGCCGCGCGCCGCGAGGAAGAGCGTGAGCCGCCCCAGCACCGGCAGCGTGTCGCCGGCCTCGGGGTCAAGATCGGCAAGCTCCGGAGCGAGTTCCAGGAGCCGGTCCACCCCGCCCTCGATTGAGGCGTCGCCGAGCAGCGTCACGAGATCGCCGTGCTCGGCGAGCTGTCTGTCGTAGCGCCTCTTGAGTTCTGGGGCATGCTCGGCGAGGAGACCGGAGACCTCCAGCATGGCCGCGAGCCGCCGGCCGGGGTCGGCGGACCGGGCATTGTCCGCGCGGCCCAGGCAGACGACCTCGTTCAGCACGTCGGTCGACCGGGAACGCACATGGGCCGGGATCGTGACCGGGAAGTCCTCCCGCAGGCCTTCCGGGAACGCGAACCCGTGCTCGTCCCAGAAGGCCCGGCGGAAGACCTTGTTCGTCACCGACGTGTCCTGCAGCAGCGTCGGCTGCTTCGTGATGTGTGTGCGGAGAACGGTCGTCCCCGCCAGATGCCGTCCCGCCGTCTCCACAGCGATCCGGGCGGCCTTCCCGCAGGCGAGGTCCGAGCCGGTGTTCTCCAGGCTCTCCACCAGCGCCCGATAGGCGTCGGCCGGGATCACGGCGTCGCTCCCGGCGAAGGCCAGGAAGGCCCCCGTCGCGTGCGCGACTCCCGTGTTCCGGGCCGCTCCCACGTCGAGGGTCGCCGCGGTGACGACCCTGAACCGCAGGTCCCGTACGGCTTTCGCGTCCTGGTCCCGTACGGCTCGCGGGTGGCGGACGATGACGACCTCGATGTCCGGCAGGGTCTGGTCGCGGAGGGACCGAAGGCACTCCTCGAAGTGCTCTTCCGGGCCCTGAAGAGGCACGATCACCGAGAGTCTGGGAGGCACCGTCACGCGGCCAGGATGCCTTCCGGCGGGTGGCGGGCATCGGCCTAACCTCGATCGCCTTACCGACGCTTGACCGTTCCTTGACCTGGCCGCGCCAGCTTTCCGCGCGCTCAGGTCCCCCCCGGCGCGGCCGGTCGCCGCCATCCGGGAAGTTCGAACAGCCACGTCGCGCGCGCCGCGAGCAGCCCGCGGCGGATCGCCAGGCTCAGACCGATCACCACGGCGGTCAGCAGAATCGGATACCCCACCACCGCGAGCGCCTGTCCGTCGCCGCTCAGCCTGGACATCGGACCGACGAGGAACCCGTGCAGCAGGGCGAGCAGCGGCATGTGGACGACATAGATCGGCAGCGTTCGTCGTCCAAGGGCGGCGAGCGCGTCACCCACCGGCCGCCATCTGCTCACCCGCTCGGCGGCGGTGACGCCGAAGGCCACCGCCGCGACGGACACCGCCGGCCACACCCCCACCCAGCGCTGACCGCCGGTCACGGCCATGACCGTCAGCGCCGCGGCGTACACGACGAAGGTCAGGGCCAGGCGGCGGTTCGTGGCGGTCGCCGCCCACCGTTCGACGTACGGCTTGAAGTACAGACCGCCGAGGAAGAACACCAGGTTCTGGTAGACGCCGCCGCGGTCGCCCGGGGTGGCGAGCACGCCGGCGGCCGTGATGACGGACAGGGCCGCGGCCGCCGCGAGGATCACCGGCCGCGGCGCCCGTCGTACGGCCTTGGCGAACGCGAAATAGACCGCGAGGGCGTACAGGTACCAGAGGTTGGACGGGGTGATGGTGAGCTGTTCCACCAGCCCGAGCACGGAATCGGCGTGGTCGGTGTTGAAATCCGGGGCCGCGGCCAGGATCGCGGTGTGGATGAGCAGCCAGACGGCGTACAAGTACAGGAATTTGGCGACCCGGGATCTGCCCAGCACCCGCCACGGGCGATTTACGGCATTCGCCGCGAAAACCCCGGAGATGGTGAAGAACAGCGGCATCCGAAGCGGCAGGAGTTGCTCGCCCAGCGTTCCCCAGGCACTGGGGACGGGCAGGCCGGCATGCCAGCTGATCTGCAGATAGTCCTTGACGATGACGTGCCACAACACCACGAGGATGATGCATGCGCCCTTGGCGACGTCCGCCCACTGTGCCCGTTGCCGGGACGCATCGGCGCCGGGCGCGGTCCGGGCGTTCCCGGCGTGAATCCGAACGGTCGTCACGATTCTCCTTGGTCATGCGGGAGGCAGGGCACGCCGGAGCCCCCGGGCGGCTGATTCGGTTTCCGGCCGGGTTTCCTGCTTCAGGGGTCTGCGGCCCCTCAGGGCCAGTGCGCGCGGGGCGGGATGCTCCGCTGAGCGGACCGGGGGGCCTCCGGAAGGCGGCTGTCGGCTCTAGAGAAGCCTCGCCGCCAGACCCGGCACGGCGCATCGGCCCCTAGGCAGGTATCCGCACGGCACCGGCCCTGCCTTTCGGCCGATATCGGCATCCACGCACTCTGACTACGCTGGTCGCGATGACGAAGCCGCAGATCCAACGCTGGTGGTTCCGCCTGGGCCAGGTGGCCGGGTTCACAGTGATGGCGGTGCTCGGGATCATCGACCTCCACTTCGGCATGCTGCAGCTCTCCGGCGTAGGCCTTGTGCTGTCGCTGGTACGGGTGGGGCTGGCGGTGGCCACCGTGCTTGTCTGGCTGCCCGCACACCCGCAGAACTCCCGGCGCCTGCCGTCGCTGGCTCTGTTGCTCGCCGCGGCGTCGATCCTCGTCACCGTCGCCATGCTGACCGCCGGGTTCGGCGCGACGGGCGTGTGGGGCTTCGCCGAGACCTGCGGCCTGCTCGCGAGCCTCTATGTGGTGGCGCGCCGGGGGGCGCCCAGGTCGTCGGTCGCCGCGGTTCTGGCCCTCGGGCTGGCCGTCGTCCTGCTGCCGTTGCGCGGTGTCGTCGACGACACGTACGTCATAGCCGCGCTCCTCCTCGCCCTCGGCGTGGCCGGCGCGACCGCGGGTGGGGCCTACATGCGGTTCCTGGACCGTGGGCGGGACCAGGTCCTCGCCACGATGCGGGCCGAGCAGCGCGCCGAGTTCGCCCGGGACCTGCATGACTTCATCGCCCACCACGTCACGGGAATCGTGGTCCAGGCGCAGGGCGCGCGGTTCATCGCCGAACAGGATCCGCAGAGGGTGATCCTCGCCCTGGAACAGATCGAGCAGGCCGGCGCGGAGACGATGAAATCGATGCGGCGGATGGTGGGCGTGCTGCGCGACCCGCACGCCGCACCGGACGCGCCGTTGACGCCGCTGGCCGGGCTGACGGAGCTCGACCTGTTGCTGGCGGGCTTCAACGGTTCGGGTGCGCCGGTGGCCCACCTGCACGTCGACGGAGATCTGGACGGGATCCCCGTTGAGGTCTCCACCACGGCCTACCGGGTGGTGATGGAGGCGTTGACGAACATCCGCAGGCACGCGGCGGGCGCCCGGTCGGTCGACGTGCAGATCTTCCGCGGCCCGGAGTCACTCCTCGTCCGGGTGACCGACGACGGCGCCACCCCGCGCGCCGCCGCGCCCCGGCGACAGCACCGGTACGGTCTCATGGGCCTCACCGAGCGGGTCCATGCCCTCGGCGGACGGTTCTCCGCCGGGCCCGGTGCCGTCGGCGGCTGGGTGGTCGACGCGGCGCTGCCGCTCAATCAGGAGGCGGCGCGGTGATTCGAGTGATGATCGCCGACGATCAGGCCATGGTCCGGACCGGCTTCAGCATGATCATCGACAGCCAGCCGGACATGGAAGTGGTGGGCGAGGCGGCGGACGGCGTGGCCGCGGTCGACCTGGCCCGGCGGCTCCGGCCCGATGTGGCGCTGCTGGACATCAGGATGCCCCGGATGGACGGCCTGGAGGCGCTCCGGCTGCTGGCGGGCAAGGGTGTCGCCGACCCGGTCAAAGTGGTCGTGGTGACCACCTTCGATCTCGACGAATACGTGCACACGGCGCTGAGCACCGGCGCGTCCGGGTTCCTGCTCAAGGACTCGGGGCCGGCACTGCTGGTGGAGGCGGTCCGGGCGGCGGTGTCGGGCGATGCCCTGATCAGCCCTTCGATCACGGTGCGGCTGCTGAAGCACCTCAGTCCCGCGGTCCCGGCGCACGACGACGCGGGCCTGTCGCCGCGGGAGCTCGACGTGGTGAAGTTGATCGCCCGCGGCCTGACCAACGCGGAAATCGCCCAGCGCCTGTTCATCGCCGTCGGCACCGTCAAGACACATCTGGGCAGCGTGCACATGAAGCTGGGCACCCGCAACCGGGTGGAGATCGCGGCCTGGGCGTGGGAACACCGCCTGGTCGATTGAGCCGCCGGGTCCGGCGGTGTGCCCCGCCGCCCGCGACGCGGACCCGGCAGGCGGCATCCGTTGCTGTACAGCACCGCTGCGACGTTCGCTTAGAACCCAGGGCAGGCGTGCCCAGGAGCAAGGGAACGTCCGGCGGACCTCAGTCGCACTGGATCACGGCCAGCGTACCTCCGGGGTGCGTTCCACTACCGCGCGTACTGCTCGAACGCCCGCTCAACCTCCGCCCGGTCGCGGCGGCCAGGCCGATCCGGTCCATCGTCTGTACCCGATCGAACTATGACACGAACCCGAGCGGCTCCCTTCAGGCCCGGCCGCCAGTGCCGCCCGCAGGGCGGGGATCACGGCGCGCCCACCAGTACCGAGGCCTGAGGCATGGATTAGCTGTGCGGCGCATAGTACTGTGTGCCACATGGTGACAGAAGGTGCGTACGACAAGCTCGAACTGGAGCTGCGGCGTGGCGTCGTCGTCCTCGCCGCGCTGTCGCAGTTGCGCACCGCGCGCTACGGCTACGAACTGCGCCAATCGCTGGCGGAAAGCGGCATGCCGATCGAGGAGGGCACGCTCTACCCCCTGCTCAGGCGGCTGGAGTCCCAAGGCGTGCTGACCAGCGAATGGCGCACCGATGGCGGCCCGCCACGCCGCTACTACGTGCTCAGCGCCGACGGCCTGGAGCTGTATCGACGGCTCACGGCCTCATGGCGCGGACTCAACCACACCGTGGATCTTCTCCTGAAAGGCGGAGAGCGCCCATGACCCCCGACGACCTCATCCAGAGTTATGTGGACGACGTGGCCAGGCTGCTGCCGCGGGCGCAGCGGCGCGACGTCGGCTATGAGCTGCGCAGCCTGCTGACCGAACAGCTCGCCGCCGAAGCCGAGCAGGCGGGCCGCCCCGCCGACGAGGCGATGGCCACCGCCCTGGTGCTCGGCTACGGCCGTCCCGCCGAGACCGCCGCGAGATACCGTCAGCCGCTGATCCTCATCGATCCCGCCGACTCGCGCCGATTCGTCAGGCTCGCCGTAATCGGTGTCGCCGTCATCTGGGTGCTCGGCCTGCTCGACACACTCATGCGGCATCCGATCGCGTCAGCAGGCGACCTGCTCGGCGCGCTCGGTCAGTGGTGGACCGGCGACGGCGTGGGCGCGCTGTGGTGGCCTGGCGTGCTCGTGGCCGGTTTCGCCACTGCCGCGTGGTGGCGCCGTACCCGGCCAGGCGCCGTCGCGTGGCGGCCTCGCCGCTTCGGGCGCGATCGGGTCAGCCGCCTCGGCTGTCTGGCCGCCGTCGTCGCAGGAGGAGTGGGGTTGTTCCTGCTGTTCAACGGGGACGTGCTGCTCGGGGGCCAGGCCGCGCCCGAAGCCTACCGGGCGCTGGCGATGGACGAGGGGTTCCTGCGTGAGCGTGCGCCCTGGCTGGTGGCGGTGCTGGCCGGGCACTTCGTGCTGTACGCGGTGCTGATCGTCCGTGGGAGTTGGCAGCCGTTGACCAGGCGCATCGAGATCGGGCTGACACTCGCCGCGTGCGCGGTCTTCGGCTGGGTCACCTCGGCGGGTGCGATGTTCGCCGCCGAGCCCGCCGACCAGATCGTGAAGGTCGTGCTGGTCGCTTCCATCGTCGTGGGCCTGCTCGACGCGGCACGCAAGCTCTACCGTGAGCTGCGCACCGAGCCCTATCGGCCGACCACCTGATCTCCTCCGACGTGGTGCACTTGGAGCAGGCGCGGGCCTGGTTCGGCCGACCGTGGGCGGCCTGACGGCAGGGGGTGCCGCAGTAGCGGGCCAGGCGGCCAGTCGACGCCGCCGCGATTGGTCCCGTACAGACCAGGCACCGGGCGGCTCGCCGCCGGTCTGGGTGGTCGCGGTGGTGGCCATCAGAAGGTTCCTTTCCGGGTCATGACGGGTCACGGGGTTTCGTCGTCTCGGCCGAGGAAGGACTCGCTGCGACGCAACTCACCCGCTTTAGTTGGCGCTCCAAGCGGCTGGTGTGTCAGAGCACGTTACGATGCGGCCTGAATAATCCCCCAAGGAGCTGCACCATGGCTTTGCGTCGTCTCATCTCCCTCGCCGTCGCGTGCGCGCTGATGATGGCGGTCGCCGCACCGGCTCAGGCCCGGTCGGCGCCGAAGAAGCCATACTGCGTGACCCACAAGTGCATCGCGTTGACCTTCGACGACGGGCCCGCCGACTACGCGGAGACCCTGCTGAAGATCCTCAAGAAGTACAAGGCCAAGGCCACCTTCTTCGTGATCGGCAATCGGGTGAAGAAGCACCCCAAGATCACCGCGCACATCGCCAGGGACGGCCACGAGATCGGCAACCACACCTGGGACCACAAGTACCTCACCGAGCTGAGCTACGAGGACATCTACCGCGAGATCAGGGACACTCAGCGGATCATCAAGAAGGCGACCAAGAAGTCACCGGTCCTGTTCCGGGCTCCCGGCGGGCTGACCGACGAGGACGTGGAGACCGCGACGGCCAAGTTCGGGCTCGTCCAGATCCCGGGAACGGTCGCCACCCAGGACTTCATCCCGGACTACCGCGACGTGGAGTTCCTCACCACCAGGGCTCTCGACATCGCCGGCCGGGACGAGGTCGTGCTGATGCACGAGACGGTCAAGCAGACGGTCCAGTCACTCCCGGCCGTCCTGAAGGAGCTGACCAAGCAGGGCTACCACTTCGTGACGGTCTCCAAGCTGCTCGAAGGCCAGAAGCTCATCCCTGGGCGGATATACCCGGAGGAGCCGCTGCTGAGCGACGACTGATCCGCCTCCCGAGGCGCTGCGTCGGGGACTCCACGAACCGGTACGTCAGCCAGCTCAGGCCGAGCAGCAAGGTCAGATAGCCCAGCGTGATGGACGCCTGGGCAGCGGCCGGCAACCGCCGGAGATCGCCCGCCATGGCGTTCAGGAACCTGAGCATCGGATGGTGGAGCAGATAGATCGAGTAGCTGATCAGGCCCAGCCAGGTCAGCACTCCCGGCAGGGGACGGCCGCGCAGGGCCATCCCGAGCGCGAAGGTCGCGGCGGCCAGGGCGATCGTGATGATCCACACGTCGGGCTGAACCCACCACCAGCCCGCCTGGATCGACCACACCGGAGCGGCGGCCACGAGGGCCGCCGACACGACGACCGGCGCGAGCCCGCTCGCGCCGCTCTCCCACCTCTGGATGGCCGTCCCCGTGAACATGACCGCGAGGATCGCCGCCCCGAACCAGGGCACGAAGCTCGCGAAGACCAGCAGGACGATCGCCATCAGGCCCAGCGCGTAGGCGGCAGCCGTACGTAACCGGCCGGTGATCAGGCACGCCACGCCCGCGACGAACACCGCGCACGCCGCGATGGCCGGCCATTTGCCGGGCAGCAGCGGCGCGGACAGCACGAGCCCCGCGCAGACGGCCACGATGCCGAAGACGATGGCCAGCGTGCCGCTCCGCTTGTGCACCCCGCCGACAAACAGAGCGGTCACCAGCAGGTAGAAGACCATCTCGTACGACAGGGTCCACATCGGGTCGGCCAGACCGCCGGTGTGCACGACATCGAGCAGCATCGTCAGGTGCGCGGCCACGGACGACACGTGGCGCGGCACCTCCTGCCGCACCGGCACCCAGATCGCCATGACCAGGACGAGACCGATCACAACCAGGTAGAGGGGATAGAGCCGGAACAACCGGCTGATCCAGAACGCCCTGACGTCTCCCCCGCGCTCCAGCGAGGTCGGGATGATATAGCCACTGACCAGGAAGAACACCAGCACGCCGTACATGCCGAGGTTGAACCAGAAAGGCCGGAGCGCGGGCATCAACCAGGGCAGCATGTGCTCGGCCACCACGGCCATCGCCCCGATCCCCCGCAGCGCGTCGAGCCACGCCAGCCGCGCGCCCTTCGTGCTTGACGATCCCATGACCGGCTGAGTGGCAATCACTCGCGTTAACATACCGGCCTTTACGGAAACCACACCGGTATGTACCACTTTCCCGACCTGCCCAGCTTTGGGGCGGCCCGGACGAAGCAGGGAAGCCGGGCGAATCCGGTGACGAGGCCAGGACAATGAGTAGCGCGCCCCGTAGGGCTACGAAGTGAGGCCGGGAGTAACCGCCGGGACGGTGGTGGCCCGGCCTTCGCGCTGTCCACGGTTCACGCTCGGCCGCCGCAAGACGTGCGAGGAGGGGTTATCGGCGCAGGTGAGCAGACTCGGAAAGGGTCAGCCGGATATGGCGTGGAACGCGCTCAGCCCGTGGGTCCACGGGAAAGGGCTATTCCCACTCGATGGTGCCGGGGGGCTTGCTGGTGACGTCGACGACGACGCGGTTGATCTCGCGGACCTCGTTGGTGATCCTCGTGGAGATCCGGGACAGCACGTCGTACGGCACGCGGGCCCAGTCGGCGGTCATCGCGTCCTCCGACGTGACGGGCCTGAGGACGACCGGGTGGCCGTAGGTGCGGCCGTCGCCCTGGACGCCGACCGATCGGACGTCGGCAAGCAGCACGACCGGGCACTGCCAGATGTCGCGGTCGAGCCCGGCGCGGGACAGCTCCTCGCGGGCGATGGCGTCGGCCTCGCGCAGCAGGTCGAGCCGCTCGCGGGTGACCTCGCCGATGATCCGGATGCCGAGCCCGGGGCCGGGGAACGGCTGACGCCACACCATCGCCGGCGGCAGGCCCAGCTCCTCACCGGCCCGCCGGACCTCGTCCTTGAACAGCGTCCGGAGCGGCTCGACCAGCTCGAACTTGAGGTCGTCGGGAAGCCCGCCCACGTTGTGGTGCGACTTGATGTTGGCGGTCCCGGTGCCTCCGCCCGACTCGACGACGTCGGGGTAGAGCGTGCCCTGGACGAGGAAGTCGACCGGACCGTCGGCGAGGATGGCGCGCTGCTCGTCCTCGAAGACGCGGATGAACTCCCGGCCGATGATCTTGCGCTTCTCCTCCGGGTCGGTGACCCCGGACAGGGCCTTGAGGAACCGCTCCGCGGCGTCCACGACGCGGAGTTTCACGCCGGTCGCGGCGACGAAGTCCCGCTCGACCTGCTCGGCCTCACCCTTGCGCAGCAGCCCGTGGTCGACGAAGACGCAGGTGAGACGGTCGCCGATGGCCCGCTGGACGATGGCGGCGGCCACGGCGGAGTCGACCCCGCCCGACAGCGCGCAGATCGCCCTGCCGTCGCCGACCTGCTCACGCACCGCCTCGACGGCGTCCTCGACGATGTTGAGCATGGTCCACGACGGGCGGCAACCGGCCGCGTCGAGGAAGTGCTTGAGCACCGCCTGCCCGTGGGCCGAGTGGAGCACCTCGGGGTGGAACTGCACGCCGTACAGGCCGCGGGAGGGGTCCTCCATCGCGGCGACCGGGGTGGCCTCGGTCGAGGCGGTGACGGCGAACCCCGCCGGGGCCCCCACCACCGAGTCGCCGTGCGACATCCACACCGACTGTACGGCCGGCAGCCCGGCGAAGAGCAGGCCCTCGCGGAGCACGTTCAGCGAGGTGCCGCCGAACTCGGCGGCCCCGGTCTTGGCGACCCGGCCCCCCAGCGCCTGGGCCATCGCCTGGAAGCCGTAGCAGATGCCGAACGTCGGCACCCCGGTCTCGAACAGGCCATCCGGGGCAGGCGGAGCCCCCTCGGCGTACACCGATGACGGGCCACCGGACAAGATGATCGCCTTGGGTTTCCTGGCCAGCATCTCGGACACCGGCATCGTCGACGGGACGATCTCGGAGTAGACGTGGCATTCACGCACCCGGCGGGCGATCAGCTGCGCGTACTGCGCGCCGAAGTCGACGACCAGGACCGTGTCGAACTCAGACACCGGAAGGACCCCCAGAGGAAAACGAGCGGTACCGCAAGTCTATCGGCGCTGTTCGCACAAGCCGTTCTCCACGTCGCCGTGATCATGCAGCGTGTCCCGGGAAGCTCGGGCACGTCCGGTTTCCCGAATCGTGATCATGCACGGATTCCGGCCGCACGCGGTGTGATCAGCGCCGCCACTCTTCGTGATCAGGCAGTGTCCGTCCGACGGACACGCCCTCATAGCGCATGATCACGCGGACCAAAGCGCCAGGTGGGCGGCCCATACGGGAATATGTGCATGATCACGCCGAGAAGGCTGGTGTTGAACGGCCAAACCTTGCAACCTTGCCTGCCGGGGAAAACTAGGTGATCTCCACGATGGGCAGCCGGAGGGCTCCGGGAGCGGCTGAGGGGACGACCGGCCGGGCGGGGGCGATCGGCGAGAGCCGTACGTAACCCGAACCCGGAGCGGGACGCGGGTCGGGATCGCCCTTGTTGGGCCAGAACGCCATGGCGCGCTCGGCCTGGGCGGTGATGGTCAGCGAGGGGTTGACGCCGAGGTTGGCCGAGATCGCCGAGCCGTCGACGATGTGCAGGCCCTCGTACCCGTAGACGCGGTGGTAGGGGTCGATCACGCCGGTCTCGGGCGAGTCGCCGATCGCGCAGCCACCGAGGAAGTGGGCCGTGGCCGGGATGTCGAAGAGGTCCAGCCATGATCCGCCGGGCATGCCGCCGATCTCCTCCGCCGCCAGGCGCACCGCCTGGTGCCCGGCCGGGACCCAGGTCGGGTTCGGCTCGCCGTGGCCGGGCCCGGCCCGCAGCCTCCCCTTCCGCAGAGAGACGGTGATCGAGTTGTTCTTGGCCTGCATGACGAGAGCGATGATGGCCCGCTCGGACCATTTGCGGTGGTTGAACAGCCGGGGCACGAGATGCGGCCGCCGGAGGGCCGCGCCGAGGAACCTCAGCCAGCGCGGAGCCCTCCCGTCACCATCGACGAGCAGGGTTCGCAGCATGGCCATCGCGTTGGAGCCGTCGCCGTACCTGACCGGTTCGATGTGGGTCTCGGCGTCGGGGTGGATCGACGACGTGATCGCCACGCCCCGGTTGAGCTTCTCCCCCTTGGCCGTCAGGCGCTCGAAGCCGAGCAGTGCCTCGGAGTTCGTCCTGGTCAGCACGCCGAGCCTGGGCGACAGCCGGGGCAGGGTGGTCGCCTTGAGCCGGTGGAGCAGGTGCTGCGTGCCGTACGTGCCGGCGGCGAAGACGACCTGGCGGGCCGTCAGCGTGCGCGCCCGGCCGAAGGAGCCGGTCCTCTTCACCGTGATCTCGTAGCCGCCGTCGATCGGGCGGACGCTCCTGACGGTGGTCTCGGGATGGACCTTCGCCCCGGCCTTCTCGGCCAGATGGAGGTAGTTCTTGATCAGCGTGTTCTTGGCGCCGTGGCGGCAGCCGGTCATGCACTCGCCGCACTCCACGCATCCGCGGCGGCGCGGCCCGGCCCCGCCGAAGTACGGATCGTCCACCTCGACGCCCGGCTCGCCGAAGAACACGCCGACCGGGGCGAGGTGGAAGGTGTCGCCCACCCCCATCCGCTCCGCGACCTTGCGCATGACCTCGTCGGCCGGGGTCACGGTGGGGTTGAGCACCACGCCGAGCATGCGTCTCGCCTGGTCGTAGTACGCGCTGAGCTCGGACTTCCAGTCGGTGATGTGGCTCCACTGAGGATCGTCGAAGAACGGGTCGAGCGGCTCGTAGAGGGTGTTCGCGTAGACGAGGGAGCCGCCGCCGACCCCCGCCCCGGCGAGGACCATGACGCCGCTGCGGCCGCGCAGCACGTGGATCCGCTGGATGCCCTTCAGGCCGAGCGCGGGCGCCCACAGGAAGTCCCTGGCCCGCCAGGAGGTCTTGGGCAGCGTGTTCTCGTCGAACCGCCGGCCGGCCTCCAGGACGCCGACCGAGTATCCCTTCTCGGTCAGCCTGAGCGCCGTAACGCTCCCGCCGAACCCCGACCCGATGACGACGACGTCGTAGTCCATGCTCACCGGTTGATCCCCCGCTACTTGAGGTGCAGCCGCTTCATCGTCTTGAGCAGGGTCGCGAGGGTGTCGGCGTACGTGTCGTACGGCAGGCCGAGAATCGGCTCGAACCCGAGCCACGAGGCCTGGCTGGCGACGGTCTGGACCTCGGTGTACTTGAGCAGGCCCTCGGTCCCGTGGCGCCGCCCGAGGCCGGACGCCTTCATGCCGCCCATGGGGGCGTCGTAGGAGCCGTAGGCCGAGCCGTACCCCTCGTTGATGTTGACGGTGCCCGCCTTGACGCGGGCGGCCAGCCGCCGGCCGCGGTCGAGGTCACGGGTCCAGATCGAGGCGTTCAGGCCGTAGACGGTGTCGTTGGCCTTGTCGACGGCCTCGTCCTCGGTCGAGAAGCGGTACAGCGCCACGACGGGCCCGAACGTCTCGTCCCGGCACAGGTCCATGTCCTCGGTGACGTTCTCCAGCACCGTGGGCTCGTAGAACAGGGGGCCGAGGTCGGGCCGCGCCCGGCCTCCGGCGAGGACCGTGGCGCCCTTCTCGACGGCGTCGGCCACGTGGGCGGACACGGCGTCGAGCTGCCGCTGGGACGTGAGCGACCCCATCTGGGAGTTCCAGTCGAGGCCACCGCCCAGCTTCATGTTCTCGACCACGCGGACGAACTTCTCGCGGAACGCGTCGGCGATCGACTCCTGGACGTAGAGCCGCTCGATCGAGATGCACAGCTGGCCCGCGTTGGTGAAGCAGGCCCGGACGGCGCCCTGGGCGGCCAGGTTGAGATCGGCGTCGTCGAGCACGATCATCGGGTTCTTGCCCCCGAGCTCCAGGGAGCAGCCGATGAGCCGCTTGGCGGCCTCCTCGGCGATCTTCCGGCCGCCGCGGGTCGAGCCGGTGAAGGCCACGTAGTCGGCGCCGTCCATCAGCGCGTCGCCGATCTCGGCGGGCTCGCCGAGCACGATCTGCCAGATGTCGCGCGGCATGCCGAGCTCCACGAGGAGGTCGATCGTCCAGAGCGTCGAAAGCGGGGTCTGCGTGTCGGGCTTGTGGACCACGACGTTGCCCGCCATCAGCGCCGGGACCACGTCCGGCACGCCGAGCGCGAGCGGGTAGTTCCACGGGCTGATCACCGCCACGGCGCCCTTGGGGTGGCGGATCTCGGTGGCGCGGGTCGCGATGGGAAAGATGCCCTTGCGCCGCTGGTCCTCCAGCAGCCGGGGGGCGCGCCGCGCGAAGTAGAGCGTGCAGCCGGCCGCGTCGAGGACCTCCTCGTTCGCGTGGCGTCTCGCCTTGCCCGTCTCCAACTGGACGATGTCGAGAAGTTCCTCGCGCCGGTCCAGGATCGCGTCGTGCAACCGGAGGAACGGCCTGACCCGCTCCCGCACGGGCAGCGCGGCCCACGCCTCCTGCGCGGCACGGGCCTTGGCGTACGCCGCGCGGACGTCCTCGGCAGTGGAGATCGGCACCTCGGCGAGAAGCTCACCGGTGAAGGGGGCGGAGATCTCCCGGGTTTTACCTTCCGAGGTGACGTGCTTAAGGATGCGTTCGACCATGGCCGCATCGAGCGTCCCAATTCTGGCACTCATGACGGAAGAATATTCCGGAGCGTGACTTATGGCTACTGGCTGGTAAAGACAACCATCGGGACACGACACTTCCGTGTCCTCCTGGGGACACGCCAGAATCCAGCTATGCCAGAAATCGCTCGCCTATTCGGGCATTCTCGTGCCGCCTGCTGAGGTTGCCCCGCTGAGGTCGGGAGACCCGGCACGGCTGGGCGCCTACGACCTCCAGGGGCGGTTGGGAGAAGGGGGCCAGGGCGTCGTCTACCTCGGCGCGGGGGCGTCCGGCGAGAAGGTCGCCGTCAAGTGGCTGCGACCCGACCTCGCGGGCGACCCCGACATGGTGGAGCGCTTCCTCCGCGAGGTGGCGGCGGCCAAGCGGGTCGCCCCGTTCTGCACGGCCCAGGTCATGGAGACCGGGGTCGAGGCGGAGCGTCCCTACATCGTCAGCGAGTACATCGAGGGCCCCTCGCTGCAGCGGCGCGTCCTCACCTCGGGCCCGATCAGCGGGCCGGCCCTGCACCGCCTCGCGATCGGTACGGCCACCGCCCTCGCGGCCATCCACCGGGCGGGGATCGTCCACCGCGACCTGAAGCCGGCCAACGTCATCATGGGACCGGACGGCCCGCGGGTGATCGACTTCGGCATCGCCAGAGCCCTGGACGCCTCCTCCACTCTGACGTCCCGGCCCGTGGGCACCCCGTCCTACATGGCCCCGGAGCAGATCATGGGCGAGCCGGCCGGGCCGCCCGCCGACCTGTTCGCCTGGGGCTGCACGATCGCCCACGCGGCCACCGGCGAGAGCCCGTTCGGCAGCGACTCGCTGCCCGCCGTGATCAACCGGATCCTGAACGGCCAGCCGAAGCTGGGCGACCTCCAGCCCCCACTGCGTGACGTCGTGGTCTCGTGCCTGGCCAGGGACCCGCGCACGCGACCCACGGCCGAACAGGTGCTCCTCGGCCTGCTGCAGCACTCCGCGCCGGGCCCGGCGATCCTCCAGGAAGCGGCCGCCGCGGCGTCCGAGGCCCCCGTCCCGCCCGGCGGCTCTCCCGTCCCGCCCGGTGGCTCTCCCGTCCCGCCCGGTGGCTCTCCCGTGCCGCCGGGGAGATCGCCCGTGCCGCCGGCCGCCTGGGCGGCCCGGCAGCCGATGCCGCCCCCGCCGTACCCGGGGCCCCCGCCGCACTCAGGGCCCCCGCCGCACTCAGGGCCCACGTCGCACTCAGGGCCCACGTCGGACCCGGGCGCGCGCCCGCCTCGCCCGGATGACCGTCCCTACCCGGCGCCGCCACCGCCGCGGCCGTACTCCGGCCCGGCGTCGGATCCGGGGGCCCACCAGGCTCCGCCTGGCAACCGTCCCCATCCCCCGCCGCCGACCCGGCCGTATCCCGGCCCGCCGCCGTCGCCGTACCCGCCGCCGATGCCGTCCCAGGCCGTCAGGGAGACGAAGACCCTGGAGCACGACCCGGAACGTTCCCCGCGGAAGTACGGCGTGGCCATCGCGAGCGGTGCGGTGGCGGTGCTGATCGTCGTGCTGGTCGCCGTCGTGATCGCCAATCGCGACCCGGACGGCACCATCCAGGCCGGGGGAACGACGACGACGTCCGCCACTCCGGCCTCGACGCCGACCAGCCAGGAGCCGAGCCCGACGCCGGCCGAGACGGCCCAGACGACCGAGGCGAAGCTGCCGGGCGTGAACGCCACGGTCTACGAGAACGCGTCCGACCCGATGAGGCTGACCTACTACGAGGTCGAGGACAAGCGGAAGAACGAGTGGATCAACTACCCACGCTCGACGGCGAATGGCCGGTTCGTCAAGAGCGTGAAGTACTGGCAGCAGGCCATCTCCCCTGACGGGACGGTCTCGGCCGGGCGGACCAGGAGCTACACGAGCGACAACTACCACGGCGTCGACCTCGTCGACCGCGCCACCGGCGACGCCCGCACGGTCAAGACCGTCAAGTATCCCCTGACGTACGAGTACGCGGACTGGACGAAGGACAGCCGCCGCCTGCTCCTCAGCATCCGCAACCCCGGCGGCTCCACCTGGACCACCAAGGGGTTCATCATCGTGGACGTCGACACCGGCACCGCCACGGTCCGCAAGGTCAACGACTCCTCGATCAAGGAGGGCCGGTTCTACTGGAACGGCGACGGCAGCATGGTCGCCACGTGGTTCGACAGCGGCACGACCAAGGGGATCCGCTACTACGACCTCGACGGCAACCCGGTCAGAACCCTCAAAGGCGTCGGCATGCCGTACAACACGTTGTCCGGGCTGTTCTCCCCCTCCGGCGCCTCGATCGTCACCAAGTGCGCCGACGACGCGGCGAAGGTCTGCTACTGGAACGCCACCACGGGGGTGGAGACGGGCAGGTTCGGCTCCGACTGCTCCAAGGTCCTCGGCTGGTGGGACGAGCAACACCTGTTCTGCTGGACCGAGGTCATCGCCGGCAAGTCGGCCGTGGTCGTGACGGACCTGCGGGGTCAGCACCTGCGGACGCTCCTGGAGACCACGCAGGCCGAGATCCTGGGGCCGTACTACTCGCGGCGGCAACTCGGAAGCTGACCGGTCTCGAACCGGAGCCCGGTGCGATCCGTCCTAGGGGGCATGAGGACATCGATTCGTACGGCAGGCACGCTCGCGCTGGCCGCGATCCTGGCCGCGGCGTGCTCCGCGGGCCGTGCGGCACAGGCTCCGGGGGACGACGGGGGCGGCGGGGGCCGCGGGGGCACCGTGGACCTGACCGGGAAGGTGAAGCTCGTCTCCTACACGAGCTGCGACGACATGCTGGCCGGGCTGCGGGAGGCCACCGCGAAGAACGTCACCCCGTGGGGCCTCGGGGCCAACCTCCTGTACATGGAGGAGCGGATGGACGTGGCGCCCAACGCCAAGGTAGCGGCCACGGGTGGCGAGTCGTATTCGACGACCAACGTCCACGAGGCGGGGGTGGACGAGCCCGACCTGGTCAAGACCGACGGCAAGCGGATCGTCACCGTCAACCAGGGCGTGCTGCGGGTGGTGGACACCGCGACCAGGAAGGTCACCGGGACGCTGCGGCTCCTCCCGCCGGAGCAGAGCTGGTCGCCGGCCGACCTGCTGATCTCCGGAGACCGCGCGCTGGTGCTCATCCAGGGTCAGGGGCTGCTGCCGTTCGGAGCGATGGCGAAGATGCGGCCCGGGCTGTCGGACCCGAAGTACGTGATCGTGGACCTGTCCGGCCGGCCCAGGGTGCTCGGGTCGCTGAGCGTCCATGGAGGCCACGTGGACGCCCGCCAGGTGGGGTCCACCGTGCGGATCGTCGTCCGGTCGCAGCCGGAGATCGCGTTCCCTGAGGCGAAACCCGACACCGCCGAGTCCAAGCTGCTCAAGCGCAACCGCGAAGCCGTGATGTCCGCGCCCATCGACGCGTGGCTGCCGCGGTTCACCGTCGAGTCCGGCGGCGCGAGCCGTACGGAGAAGGTCAAATGCGAGCAGGTCAGCCACCCGGCCGAGTTCACCGGGACGTCGATGCTGACCGTTCACACGATCGATCTCGCCGCCGACCCGTCCACCGCGTTCGACTCGGACTCGCCGATCAGCGTGGCGGCCGACGGCGACACCGTGTACGGCACGCAGAGCAGCCTCTACGTGACGAGCAACCCCCGCTGGTGGTCCAACCCGATGGCGATCGACGACGCGGTGGCGACGCCGGAGCCGGGCCAGGCGGCGAGCGGGTCGCCCGAGCCGTCCCCGACGCCGACCGCGCCGCCCGAGCAGACGGAGGTGCACCGGTTCGACATCAGCGGCTCCGGCGCCCCCCGATACGTGGGCTCGGGGGTCGTCCCGGGACGGCTGCTGAACCAGTACTCACTGTCGGAGCACCAGGGCAACCTCCGGGTGGCGACCACCTCCAACGCCGAGGTCTTCGGCGCGAGCCAGGGGACCAGCGACAGCGGCGTCTACGTGCTCAACGCCGACACGCTGGCCCAGGTGGGCGCGGTGACGGGCCTCGGCAAGGGTGAGCGGATCTACTCGGTCCGGTTCATCGGCGACCTCGGATACGTGGTGACGTTCCAGCAGACCGACCCGCTCTACACGCTGGACCTGCGGGACCCGGCCGCCCCGAAGGTCACGGGCGAGCTGAAGATCTCCGGATACTCGTCCTATCTGCACCCGGGCGGTCCCGGGCGGCTGCTCGGCATCGGCCAGGAGGCGAACGCCAAGGGCCAGGTCGAGGGTACGCAGATCTCCCTGTTCGACGTCAACGACCCGGCCTCCCCGCGGATCCTGTCCCGGTTCCTGCAGAAGAGCTCAGGCTCGGAGGCCGAGTGGGACCCGCACGCCTTCCTCTACTGGCCCGAGTCGGGGCTGGCCATGGTCCCCGTGTCTGATTGGGGCGACGGTGGCAGCGGGGCCATCGTGCTGAAGGTCGGCGACAGCGGGATCACCAAGGAGGGCCTGATCACCCACCCCCGGTCCGGTAGCCCGGAACGGTACGACCCCGGCATCCGCCGCTGCCTCGTGATCGGCGGGAGCCTCTGGACCGTCTCCGACCTCGGTCTAAAGGTCAGTGACGCGGCGAGCCTCGCCGACCAGGCGTGGATCCCCTTCGAGTGAAACCTTCTTGTACGGTCATCTGAGCGATGGCGGGCGGCGGAAAGCGATTTCCCTGGCCGGATGACCGTACAAGACCCGTCGGCGCGGGAAGCGTCAGACCGGGCGGCCCTCCGGGAGGGCGACGGGGACGATCTCGGGAGCGCCGAGGCGGATCGCGTCGGCCTCCTGGTCGGTGTCCTGCTCCTGGGAGGCCCGCTCGGCCTCCACCCGCTTGGTGAAGTACTCCACTTCCCGCTTCACCTGCTCCGCGTCCCAGCCGAGCGGCTTGGCCATGAGCTCGGCGGCCTCCTGCGCCACGGCGGAGCCCCGGTGGAAGGTCTCGATCGAGATGCGGGTCCGCCGGGTCAGCGCGTCGTTGAGGTGCCGCGCCCCCTCATGCGTGGCGGCGTACACGATCTCGGCGCGCAGGTAGTCGTCCGCGCCGCTCAGCGGCCGGCCCAGCGAGGGGTCGCGCTCGATCAGGTCGAGCACCTCGTCGATCATGGAGCCGTACCTCTGGAGCAGGTGCTCGATCCGGGCGACGTGCAGGCCCGAGGACCGGGCGAGCCGGTGACGGGAGTTCCACAGCGCCTGGTAGCCCTCCGCCCCGGCCAGGGGCACCTGGTCGGTGCACGACGGGGGCACGCGCTGGTCGAGCCCGTGCGCGACCGCGTCGACCGCGTCGCCCGCCATCACGCGGTACGTCGTGAACTTGCCGCCGGCGACCATGACCAGGCCGGGCACCGGGTGGGCCACCACGTGCTCGCGCGAGAGCTTCGAGGTCTCCTCCGACTCTCCGGCCAGAAGGGGACGTAGGCCGGCGTAGACGCCCTCCACGTCGTCTCTGGTCAGCGGCACCGACAGGACGGAATTCACATGATCGAGCAGGTAGTCGATGTCGGTCCTGGACGCCGCCGGATGGGCCCTGTCGAGGGTCCACTCCGTGTCGGTCGTCCCGATGATCCAGTGCCGCCCCCAGGGGATGACGAAGAGCACCGACTTCTCGGTGCGCATGATGATCCCGGTCACCGACTGGATCCGGTCGCGCGGCACCACGAGGTGGATGCCCTTCGACGCCTTGACGTGGATCTGGCCACGCCCGCCGACCAGCTCCTGGATCTCGTCGGTCCACACGCCGGTGGCGTTGACGACCTGGCGGGCGCGCACGTCCGTCTGGGCCCCCGTCGCTGAGGGGGTCTCCAGGTCGCGGACCCGGACCCCGGTGACCCGCTCCCCCTCCCTCAGAAAGCCGACAGCCTGGGCGCGCGACGCCACGAGCGCGCCGTACGTCGCGGCCGTGCGGAGCATGGTCATCACGTAGCGGGCGTCGTCTACCTGGGCGTCCCAGTACTGCACCGCCCCGGTGAAGGCCGACCGCTTGAGCGCGGGCGCGATACGCAGGGCCCGCCGCCGCGTCAGGTGCCGGTGGCCGGGGACGCCGCGGTTGAAGCCTAAGGAGAAGCCCAGCGAGTCGTAGAGCACCAGCCCGGCCCCGACGTACGGCCGCTCCCAGCCCGTGTGGGTCAGGGGGAACAGGAACGGCACCGGCCTGACCAGGTGGGGCGCGATCCGCTGGAGCAGCAGCGCGCGCTCCTGCAGGGCCTCCCTGACCAGGTCGAAGTTCAACTGCTCCAGATAGCGCAGGCCGCCGTGGATCAGCTTGGAGGAGCGCGACGAGGTCCCGGAGGCGAAGTCCCGCGCCTCGACGAGGCCCACGGAAAGGCCCCTGGTGGCGGCGTCCAGAGCGACACCGGCCCCGACCACGCCGCCGCCGATCACGACCACGTCGAGTTCCTGCGATTCCATCCGGGACAGTGCCGCCGAACGCTCTGCCGGGCCGAGCCGCGCCATGCCCATCCGCGCCGTCATAGGGCTCCCTCTGTACGGCTTTCGCCTGTGCGATCGTTTTCTACCCGTGGGTAGTCACCCGCAAATCGTACCTCTAACCCCCTTTCCCAATGATCTTCCAATATTCGGGTTGACCTGGGCAGATCAGGCGCGCAGCACCTTCACTCCGCGTTCGGTGAACTCCGCCGCAACGGTGTCCGGCACCCCGGTGTCGGTCACGAGAACATCGACGGCGTCGAGCGCGCAGATCCGGGCGAACGCCCGGCGGGCGACCTTTGAGCTGTCGGCCACCGCCACCACCTGGGCGGCTCGGCGGATCAGGAGGTTGTTGACCTCCGCCTCGCCCTCGTCGTGCGCGTACGTCCCCGCGAGATCCAGAGCGTCCACCCCGAGGAAGGCGGTGTCGAGCGAGAGCTGCCCGATCACCCCGGAGGCGAGCGGCCCGATCAGCTCGTAGGACTGCGGCCGGACCACCCCGCCTACCACCACGATCTTCAGGTTGCCCCGCACAGTCAGCTCAGCGGCGATGTTCAGCGCGTTCGTCACGATCGTCGACGGCCGCTCGGCGTCGGCCAGCAGGGCGAGCGCCCTGGCCACCTCGGAGGTGGTGGTGCCACCGTTCATGCCGACGACGGCGCCGGGGGACACCAGCTCGGCGGCCGCGGCGGCGATGCGCTGCTTCTCCCCGGCGTGCCTGGCGGTCTTGTAGCGCAGCGGCAGGTCGTAGCTGACGCTCTCCGCGACCGCCCCGCCGCGCGTCCGCACGATCATCTGCTGGCGGGCCAGCTCGTCGAAGTCGCGCCTGATCGTGGCCGTCGACACGTCAAGCGACGCGGCGGCCTCCTCCACGCTCAGCCGTCCCTGCCCGGCGAGCAGCTCCAGCAGCGCGTTCCACCGTTCATACCGACTCATGCTGCACAATAATGCTCCATTTTGATATAAACAATGCAGAAACGAGCGAGGAGCCGCCTGTGGCGAGTCACACCGGCTCGACCTCGGCGAGCCGCTTCACCTCACCAGCTCTGTGATCCTGGCACCCTGACCGGAAAGATGGCCGCATGAGCGTGACTCTCTCGGACCTCCGCGTCGTCACTCCGGACGGAGTCCACGACGGCTGGCTCACCATCGAGGACGGCCGGATCACCCACATCGGCCGGGGCCCGGCGCCCGGCAACGGGCACGGCCTCGGCGGGCGCACGGTCGTCCCCGGGTTCGTCGACATCCACACCCACGGCGGGGCCGGCGGCTCCTACCCGGACGGCGATCCCGAGACGGCCGCCGCGATCGCGGCCTTCCATCTCGGGCACGGCTCCACGACCGCACTGGCCAGCCTGGTCACCGCGGCCCCCGACACCCTGGCCCGGGCGGCGTCCGCGCTGGCCGACCTGTGCGAACAGGGCCTCATCGCGGGCATCCACTTCGAGGGTCCGTACATCTCGAAGGCCCGCTGCGGGGCGCACAACCCGGCGCTGCTCCGCGACCCGGACCGGGCGGAGTTTCAGGCGCTGCTCAAGGCGGGGCGCGGCCACGTACGCATGCTCACGATCGCGACCGAGCTGCCGAACGCGCTCGACGTCATCAGGGACGCCGCCGCCGAGGGCGTCATCGCCGCGCTCGGCCACAGCGACGCCACCTATGAGGAGACGATCGCGGGCATCGAGGCCGGGGGCACCGTGGCCACCCACCTCTACAACGCCATGCCGTCCCTGAACCACCGGGCCCCCGGCCCGATCGCCGCCCTGCTCCAGGATGAGCGGGTCACGGTCGAGCTGATCAACGACGGCGTCCACGTCCACCCGGCGATGCTCAGGCTCGCCATGCACGAGGCGGGCGCGAGCCGTACGGCGCTGATCACAGACGCGATGGCGGCGGCCGGCATAGGCGACGGGAGCTACCCGCTCGGCCAGATGACCGTCAACGTCGAGAACGGCGTGGCCCGGCTGGCCGAAGGCGGCTCGATCGCCGGCAGCACGCTGACCATGGACGTGGCGTTCCGCCGCACGGTCCGCGAGGTGGGATTCCCACTGGTCGAGGCGGCGCTGATGGCCTCCCTCACCCCTGCCCGCGTCCTCGGCCTCGACGGCGAGATCGGCTCGATCTCCGTCGGGAAGTACGCCGACCTGGTCGTGCTCGACGACGACCTACGACTCGCCGGCGTCATGAAACGCGGAGCGTGGGTGCGCGAACCCGCCGCCACCTGACCCGCCAACACCTGACCCGGCACCACCGCACCACGCCGGCCCCCTGCCCCGGCCCGGTCTGTGCGTGATCACGCACATAGGGGTGGTGGTCACGGCTGCGGTGGGGCGACGACCACCTCGACCCGCTGGAACTCCTTCAGGTCGGAGTAGCCCGCGGTGGCCATCGTCCGGCGCAGCGCGCCCATGAGGTTCATGGAGCCGTCCGCCACGGACGACGGGCCGTGCAGGATCTCCTCCAGCGTCCCGATCGTGCCGAACTCGACGCGCTTGCCGCGCGGCAGCTCGGGATGGTGGGCTTCGGATCCCCAGTGGAAGCCCCGGCCGGGGGCCTCGGCCGCCCGCGCGAGCGGCGAGCCCACCATGACGGCGTCGGCGCCGCAGGCGATCGCCTTGGCGATGTCGCCCGAGCCGCCCATGCCGCCGTCGGCGATGACGTGGACGTAGCGGCCGCCCGACTCGTCCATGTAGTCGCGGCGGGCCGCGGCCACGTCGGAGACCGCTGTGGCCATCGGCACGACCACGCCCAGAACGTTGCGGGTGGTGTGCGAGGCGCCGCCACCGAAGCCGACCAGCACGCCCGCGGCGCCGGTCCGCATGAGGTGCAGCGCGGCCGTGTACGTCGCGCAGCCGCCCACGATGACCGGGACGTCGAGCTCGTAGATGAACTGCTTCAGGTTCAGCGGCTCCGCCCGGCCCGACACGTGCTCGGCGGAGACCGTGGTGCCGCGGATGACGAAGATGTCCACGCCCGCGTCGATCACGGCCTTGTGGTGCTGCACGGTCCGCTGCGGCGACAGCCGTACGGCGGCGGTGACGCCCGCGGCGCGGATCTGCTCGATGCGCCGCCCGATCAGCTCGTCCTGGATCGGAGCGGTGTAGATCTCCTGCAGCCGCCGCGTCGCGGCCGCCTGGTCGAGGGCCGCGACCTCCTCCAGCAGCGGCCCCGGGTCCTCGTAGCGGGTCCACAGCCCTTCGAGGTCGAGGACCGCCAGGCCGCCCAGCCGGCCGATCTGGATCGCGGTCTCGGGGGACACGACGCTGTCCATCGGGCTCACCACGAGCGGCAGGTCGAACCGGTAGGCGTCGATCTGCCAGGAGATCGACACCTCCTCGGGGTCACGGGTGCGCCGGGAGGGCACGATGCCGATCTCGTCCAGCGCGTACGCGCGCCGCCCGCTCTTGCCGCGCCCGATCTCCACCTGAGTCATATGGCCTATTCTTTCCCATTCATGTGCGTACGGCGTCGGGCCGAATCGTCCTAGCGGCGGTGGTAGTTGGGAGACTCGACCGTCATCTGGATGTCGTGGGGGTGGCTCTCCTTGAGCCCCGCCGACGTGATGGGCATGAGCTGCGCCTTCTCGTGCAGCTCGCCGATCGTCCGGGACCCGGTGTACCACATGCCCTGCCGCAGGCCGCCGACGAGCTGGTGGGCCACGGCGGCGACCGGGCCGCGGTAGGGCACCTGGCCCTCGATGCCCTCGGGGATGTACTTGTCCTCGCCGGAGACCTCGGACTGGGCGTAGCGGTCCTTGCTGAAGGACGTCCCGCCGCGCTCGCGGTTGCGGACCGCCCCAAGCGAGCCCATGCCCCGGTAGGACTTGAACTGCTTACCGTTGATGAAGATCAGCTCGCCGGGCGACTCCTCGCAGCCCGCCAGCAGCGAGCCCAGCATGACCGTGTCGGCTCCCGCGGCGAGGGCCTTGGCGATGTCCCCCGAGTACTGCAGGCCGCCGTCGCCGATGACCGGGATGCCCGCGGGCCCGGCGGCCAGCGCGGCCTCGTAGATCGCGGTGAGCTGCGGCGCGCCGACGCCCGCGACGACGCGGGTCGTGCAGATGGAGCCGGGGCCGACGCCCACCTTGACCGCGTCGGCGCCCGCGTCGACCAGCGCCTGGGCGCCGGCCTGGGTCGCCACGTTGCCCCCGATCACGTCCACCCGGCCGTTCGCGTTGGCCTTGATCTTGGCGATCATGTCGCACACGCCGCGCGAGTGGCCGTGGGCGGTGTCCACCACGATGACGTCGGCTCCGGCGTCGATCAGCGCCATCGCGCGCTGCTCCGCGTCGCCCGCGACGCCGACGGCCGCGCCGACCATCAGCCGCCCGCGGGCGTCCTTGGTGGCCAGGGGATACTGCTCGCTCTTGGTGAAGTCCTTGACCGTGATCAGACCCTGCAGGCGACCTGTCTCGTCGACGAGCGGCAGCTTCTCGACCTTGTTCTGGCGGAGCAGCCGGAACGCCTCCTCGCGGGAGACTCCGACGGGGGCGGTCACGAGCGGCATTCCGGTCATGACGTCACGGACGGCCTTGCTCTGGTCGGTCTCAAACCGCATATCGCGATTTGTCACGATTCCAACCAGGACGCCCTCGGCGTCCGTCACCGGCACGCCGGAGATCCGGTAGGTGGCGCAGAGCCGCTCGACGTCGGCCAGGGTGTCATCGGGGGAACAGGTCACCGGGTTGGTGACCATGCCCGCCTCGGAGCGTTTGACGAGGTCGACCTGTCCGGCCTGGTCCTCGATGGAGAGGTTGCGGTGGAGGATGCCGATGCCGCCCTGGCGGGCCATCGCGACGGCCATGCGCGCCTCGGTGACCGTGTCCATGGCGGCCGACACGAGCGGGATCCGCAGGACGACGTTCCGCGAGAGGCGGGTCGTGGTGTCGGCGTCACCCGGCTGCAGATCCGAGTAGGCGGGAACCAGAAGCACGTCGTCGAACGTCAACCCCGGTTCGGTGAACTTGGCCATCTCCAACCCCTCCTGCCTGGCGGGTCCCTCGCCAGACCCCGAGGTCAGTCTAGTGGTCGTCCCCAAACCCGGTCCGCCGGTCCTGTCAAGAGCCGCCGCACGTGAAAGTGGGGGGACCGGAGACCGGTCCCCCCACTGTGCGGCGTCGCGTTGGCCACGCCATCGAGCCCCCCTCCGCGCCCGAGTAACGCGGCGTCACGGCTAACGCTAAGTCAAGGATGCGTCACGGAACGTCGATGCGCAATGTCTCAACGTGCAACTGCACAAAGTTGCATTTGTTCGCGTTTCGAAAATCCATGCCGGCGCCTTGAATGTGCGAAGGTCCCGGTACCGCAGCGGAGATCAGAGCTATTCTCACGACGCGATGCGAGGCGACCAACGGAGCGAGCCATGAGTACCACCCGGAACGCGGACCCTCTCGAAGCCCTCGGCCTCACACAGGACCAGACCGTCCTCTACACGACGGTGCTGAAACTCCACCGGGCGACGCTCACGGAGCTCGCCTACGCCGTGGACCAGCGCGCGGACGACGTGCTCGACCGGCTCACCCAGCTCGTACGGCTCGGCGCGGTCGAGGAGCAGCACGGGAAGTACCTCGCCCGCCACCCGGCGGCGGCGATCGGGCGGCTGGTGGCCGAGAGGCTGGACCGGCTCGCCCGGGAGAGCCGCCAGATCGACGAGGCGCTGACCTCCGTCGGCCGGCTCACCCACCACTACGACGCCGGGCGCGACTACCAGAGCGGCCGGTTCGCCGTGGAGCTGGTCAGCGGGGCGGACGAGCTGTACGAGAGCGTCGTCGGCCTGGCCCTGCAGAACCCCCCGGCCGACATGGTCTTCGCCATCGCCGACCGGCGCACGATGAGCGACTTCGCCGAGAAGTACACCGGGCCCTGGATCCAGGCGATCAAGGACGGTGTCCTGTCGTCGCGGGCCGTCATCCCCGTCTCCGTCATGACGGCTCCGGGCGTGCGGAAGGTGTGCGACCGGCTCGCCGAGGCCGGCGCCGGCATCCGGACCCTCGACCGGGTGCCGAGCTGGTTCTTCGCCCTGGGCGAGGACACGGCCGGCCTGCCCGCGGAGTGGGGCGACTCGCTGCCGGAGCACGCCTACAACTGCTCCCTCGTCCGCGCCCCCATCGTCGTGGCGGCGCTGCGCTCCCTCTTCGAGGAGCTCTGGGCGCGCGCCACACCCGTGGAGTCCCCGAACGGCGCGCACCAGGTGCTGAGGCTGGCCGCGCAGGGACTCTCCGACGAGAGCATCGCCCGCCACCTCGGGGTCTCCGTCCGCACCGTCCGGACCAGGTTCGCCGAGGCCATGGCCGAGCTGGGCGTGCACACCCGCTTTCACGCGGGGGCCGAGGCCGCCCGCCGGGGATGGCTGTGACCTGGGGGGCGCCGTCAAGCCGGCCACCCGATGAGCAGAGCAGGCCCGGTTTCGTTCACCATGGCGAGTCCTGGTCATAAGGTGGGATGCGTGCTGGAAGACGTCCCCCGCGACCCGTTCGCGGACGACCCTAACGATCCCGCCGCGGAGCTGGGCGAGCCGGACGACCCGGAGCCGCTCACGCTCGCCGAGCGGGACGAGGCGCTGACCGACCTCGCCGACGTGGAGGTCTTCCGCTCCCTGCTGGAGCCCCAAGGCGTGCTCGGGCTGGTCCTCGACTGCCCGGAATGCGGCGAGCAGCACTACTTCGACTGGGACCTGCTCCGCGGCAACCTCCGCCAGATGATCGACAACGGCCGCCCGCAGGTCCACGAGCCCGCCTTCCAGCCCGACCCGGCCGACTACGTCAGCTGGGAGTATGCCAGAGGCTACGTCGACGGCGTGATCGACACCGAGGAGAGCCGCTGACTCTCCACGTCGGCGATGAGCGCGCCGAGGAGGCGGACGGCGGCGTCGGCTCCTGAGGCCACGGGCTCACGGCGGGCCAGCGCGTCAAGGACTGCGTCGGTCCGCAGTACGTCGCCCTCCACGTCGGCATCGTCGTACGACCCGAGTAGGCGTGCCGTACGACGACGTTTCGTGGTCACGCAATCGACTCCAGCTCGGCGAGCTGCCGCAACCTGGCGAGAGCGCGATGCTGGGCGACCCGGACAGCACCTGGTGACATGCCGAGTACATTACCGGTCTCCTCGGCTGAAAGACCCGAAACCACTCGCAGGATGAGTAGTTCGCGCTGGTTGTCCGGAAGGCGGGACAGAAGAGCGCGGGCGTGCTCCGCCTCGATGTAGCGCACCACCGTCTCCTCTGGCCCCGGCCCCTCGTCGGGCCCGTCCGGCAGATCCTGAGTCGGCACGGCGGAGCGGACGGAGCTGCGCAGGGCGTCGGCGACCTTGTGCGACGCGATCCCGAACACGAACGACGCGAACGGCCGGCCCATGTCCCGGTAGCGCGGCAGGGCCGACAGCACCGCGATGCAGACTTCCTGCGCCACGTCGTCGGCGATGTGGTAGTGACCGGAGACCCTGCCGAGACGGGCCCTGCAGTAACGCACCACCATCGGGCGCAGATGTCCTAGAAGCGATTCGATCGCGGTGCGATCTCCCTGTACGGCAAGGCTGGTCAGTTCCCTGAGGTCGGACTCATCCGATCTCGTCGCAAGCCTTACCCCAGTTGCGGCGTCGGCGACGCGTCCCTCGGTCACGTTAGGCATGATGCCCGCCACGATCGTGCATGTCGTCATGGTTAACGGCTACGGATTGGTCACATTGACGCGTCGATAACGCTCTGTAATCATTCGAACACCACAGCGTTGGAACATTCCAATACAAATGGCCAAATCATCGGATATTTGTCAGAGGCTCTGACCAGGTAAACGAAGTACGGCTCCCACCTCGACCGAGGCGGAAGCCGTATTCATCGCCGTGCTCATCGCCGGGCCTCCGGCCCGGTGGCGCGCAGCTCAGTGGCCGTGACCGTGGCCATGACCGCCACCGGCGGCGGGGGCCTCCTCCTCGGGCTTGTCGACCACGAGGACCTCGGTCGTCAGCAGCATGCCGGCGATGGACGCGGCGTTCTGCACGGCCGAGCGGGTGACCTTGACCGGGTCGATGACGCCCTGGGCCACCAGGTCGCCGTACTGGCCGGTGGCGGCGTTGAGGCCCTCACCGACGTTCATGTCGGCGATCTTGGAGGTGACGACGTACCCCTCCAGGCCGGCGTTCTCGGCGATCCAGCGGGCCGGCTCGACGAGCGCCTTGCGGACGATCGAGACACCGGTCGCCTCGTCGCCGGTCAGGCCGAGGTCGTCCAGCGCCTTCGACACGTGCACGAGCGCGGAGCCACCGCCGGAGACGATGCCCTCCTCGATCGCGGCGCGGGTCGCGGAGATCGCGTCCTCCAGGCGGTGCTTCTTCTCCTTGAGCTCGACCTCGGTGGCCGCGCCGACCTTGAGGACGGAGACGCCGCCCGAGAGCTTCGCGAGGCGCTCCTGGAGCTTCTCGCGGTCCCAGTCGGAGTCGGACTGCTCGACGGCCAGCTTGATCTCGCGGATGCGGTCCTCGATGGCCTTCGCCTCGCCGGCGCCGTCGACGACCGTCGTGGTGTCCTTGGTGACGACGACGCGGCGGGCCGTGCCGAGCACCTCGAGACCGACGTGCTCCAGCTTGAGGCCGACCTCCTCGCTGACGACCTGGCCGCCGGTGAGGATCGCGATGTCCTGCAGCATGGCCTTGCGGCGGTCGCCGAAGCCGGGGGCCTTGACCGCGACCGAGGTGAAGGTGCCGCGGATCTTGTTGGTGACCAGGACGGCCAGGGCCTCGCCCTCGACGTCCTCGGCGATGACCAGAAGCTGCTTCTTGGTCTGCGCGATCTTCTCCAGCAGCGGAAGGAAGTCCGCGATCGAGGAGATCTTGCTCTGGGTGATCAGGATGTAGGGGTCCTCCAGGACCGACTCCATCCGGTCCTGGTCGGTCACCATGTAGTGCGACAGGTAACCCTTGTCGAACTGGAGCCCCTCCGTGAACTCCAGCTCCAGGCCCATGGCGTTGGACTCCTCGACGGTGATGACACCGTCCTTGCCCACCTTGTCGAACGCCTCGGCGATCAGCTCACCGATCTTGGCGTCCTGGGCGGAGATCGTCGCGACGTTCGCGATCTCCTTCTTGTCCTCGACGTGACGGGCGCTGTCCAGCAGCCTGTCGCTGACCGCCTTGGCGGCCAGGTCGATGCCGCGCTTAAGGGCGAGCGGCTGGGCTCCCGCGGCCACGTTGCGCAGGCCCTCGCGGACCATGGCCTGGGCCAGGACGGTCGCCGTGGTGGTGCCGTCACCGGCGACGTCGTTGGTCTTGGTCGCGACTTCCTTGGCGAGCTGAGCGCCGAGGTTCTCGTACGGCTTGTCCAGCTCGACCTCACGGGCGATGGTCACACCGTCGTTCGTGATGGTCGGGGCGCCGAACTTCTTGTCGATGACGACGTTGCGGCCACGGGGGCCGAGGGTCACCTTGACGGCGTCCGCGAGGGCGTTCACACCACGCTCAAGAGCGCGCCGCGCGTCCTCTTCGAACTCCAGGATCTTGGGCATTCAAGTCTCCTTATGAGAGCAATGGAGCCCCGGGCGTGTGCGTCCCGGGGCTCCTCATGCTTTGCGCGGCCTACTTCTCGATGATGGCGAGCACGTCGCGAGCCGAGAGCACCAGGTACTCCTCGCCGCCGTACTTGACCTCGGTGCCGCCGTACTTGCTGTAGAGGACCACGTCGCCCTCCTTGACGTCGAGCGGGATCCGCTTCTCGCCGTCCTCGTCCCAGTTGCCAGGGCCGACAGCGAGGACCTTGCCCTCCTGCGGCTTCTCCTTGGCGGTGTCCGGGATGACCAGACCGGAAGCGGTGGTCTGCTCGGCCTCAAGCGGCTGGACCACGATGCGGTCACCAAGCGGCTTAACGGGAACCTTAGTGGCGGTCGTCACGATCGGACCTCCCCTTCAGATTGCGATGAATGAGCTGAAGAGGCGACCAGCGGCCTGCCGTCGCGGGTGTCAGACCTGCCTCGTCGCTGTTGGCACTCTCGATAGGCGAGTGCCAACACGAAACAGTATGCAAGGGCGCCGTGACAGTCAACACGAACCCGCGTCGCAGGTCGCTTCACCTGTGAGCCGGTTCCGCGGGGCGCCGCCCGCCGCCGCCCTTCCGGGGTCCGGAGGTCGTACGGCGAGGCGCTAACGTCGGGAGGCGTGGACCTTCAGGCGTTTCGTGAGCTGCTCGATCCGGCGGGGCGGAAAGCTCTGGCCGAGGCCGTGGAGCTCGTGACCGCCGGCGCCGGCCCGGTCGCGGCGGCGAGCGCCCTACGCAAGACGCATTCCGCCGCGCTGACCTCTGCGGCGCTCACCCAAGCGGGGCTGCGCGAGCGGGCGAAGGCGAAATTCGGCGAAGACGCCGCCGTGATGTATTTCACGCCCCACGGGCTGGAGCAGGCCACCCGCGCGGAGGTCGCCGCCCACCGGGCCCGGCGCGCCCGCGAGGTGACCGGCTCGGCCGCCCCGAGAGTCCTCGACGTGTGCTGCGGGATCGGAGGCGACCTCATCGCCCTCGCCCGCGCGGGCCTCGCCGTCGACGCGGTGGACCTCGATCCGCTGACCGTCGAGGTCGCCCGGGCGAACGCCGCCGCTCTGGGCCTCTCCGGTCTCGTCGACGTCCGTACGGCCGACGCCGCCGAGACGGACCCCTCGGGCTACGACCTGCTGTTCGCCGACCCGGCGCGGCGTGGGGCGAGGGGCCGGGTCTTCGACCCGATGGCCTACTCCCCCACCTGGCCCGCCGTGCTCGACCTGGTCTCACGGGCGAGCGCGGCCTGCCTGAAGGTCGCCCCCGGCATCCCGTACGAGTTCATCCCGGAGGGCGCGGAAGCCGAGTGGGTCTCCTTCAAGGGGGAGGTCAAGGAGGCGGCGATCTGGGTGGGAGCGGGGACGACCGGGCGACGGGCGACCATGCTGCCCTCGGGGACGACGCTGACCCCGTCCGGGACGGGCGTGGAGACCGGGCCGGTGGGCCGCTACCTCTACGAGCCCGACGGCGCGGCGATCCGGGCCCATCTGGTCGCGGAGGTGGCCGCGATGGTCGGCGGCCGTCTCCTCGACCCGAGGATCGCCTACATCACCGGCGACCGCCTCGTCCCCACGGAATGGGCATCGTGCTACGAAGTCACGGAAATGATGCCGTTCTCGCTCAAGCAGCTCAGAGCCACCCTCAGAACCCGGAAAATAGGGAACCTCACCATCAAGAAGCGAGGTTCAGCGGTCGATATCGAGCGATTGCGGAAAGACCTCCGGCTTTCCGGGGAGAATTCGGCAGTCGTCGTGCTCACCCGCATTGAGGACCGGCCGTACGTCCTGCTCTGCAATCCACCTGAGCTGGGCTGATACACCAGGAACGATCGGCTGGGCTATTACGAAACCGGGCAATCCATCGAGAATTGCGACCTTTTACAGTCCGCCCCAAAGCCGTGCCGCACAGGGCCTACAGTTGGCCGCGCGGCCACGTCCGCCTATTCGTATCTCCGCGAGACCGGACCGATACCGCGTCGGCGAGTGAAGGAGCTTTCCCGGTGGACCACTCCAGCCACACCCTCCTCCAGGCGGGAAGCCAGACCGCCGTCTCCGACCGGATGCGCGAGTTGCTGGCCCGCGCGGCGCAGGACCACGTCTACGAGCAGCGCACCCAGGGAGCCGTGCTGGACGAGATCCGGCAGCGCCTCGAAGGCATGGAATGGCTGCTCCGCGAGGTGCGGGAGCGTGAGCTCGGAAGCCTCAGCGGCGCGCTCGAAGTGGTCACCGGCCGGCTCGACGACATGACGACCCGGCCGCCCACATGGGCCGAGGGCCTCGCCCAGCACGTGGAGCTGCTCCGCGACCGGGTGGACGAGGTGAGCACCCAGACCCAGGGCGTCGCCGACCTGGTGAGCGAGTTCACCCAGCGCCTCGGCCAGGTCCACGGAAGCATGGAGGCCGCCGGGGGGCGCTTCACCCGGCTCGACAAGGCCGTCACCGAGCTGACCGAGCGCACCGAGAGGCTGGAGGGCGCGGTGCTCGACCGCCTCGACACGGTGGACGACCGGGTCGAGGGCGTCACCGAGCGGCTGTCCAAGCTGCCCTCCGAGCTGGAGATCGGCGACCTGCGCACGGCCGTCGCGGGGATGAACGTGGACATCACCGCCGCCGCGACCGCGATCGCCCCGCTGCTCGACGCCATCCGCGCCCGGCCCGACCGCGAGGAGCTCACCGAGGCCGTTTCCGGCGCGCTCTCCGCCATCGTGGAGCCCGCCACCACCGACGTGGCCCGCCGGCTCTCCGCCCTGGAGGAGACCATCCTGGCCCTGGCCGAAGCCCTCCTCCGCCCGGCACGCACCCCCAACGACTGACGACAGCCCCCGGGCCCGCGTCAGACGTGGATGGCGGCGATGGGGAGGGAAGAGTCGGCCGGGATTTCGAGCGAGGAGGGCTCCACTCCGGCGGCGAGCAGCTCCGACCCGAGCGCGGCCACCATCGCGCCGTTGTCCGTGCAGAGGCCCGGGCGCGGCACGCGCAGCCGTACTCCCGCCGCGTCGCACCGCTCCTGGGCCAGCGCGCGCAGCCGCGAGTTCGCCGCCACACCGCCTCCGATCAGCAGGTCCTTGACGTCGTAGCGGGCGCAGGCTTGCAGCGCCTTGCGGGTGAGCACATCCACGACCGCCTCCTGGAACGACGCGGCGACGTCGGCCACCGGCACCGTCTCGCCCGAGGCGACCCGGGCCTCCACCCATCGGGCGACCGCCGTCTTCAGGCCCGAGAACGAGAAGTCGAGCGTGCCGTCGTCCAGCTTGCCGCGCGGGAACGCGACCGCCGCGCCCGATCCCTCACGGGCGGCGCGGTCGATGTACGGGCCGCCGGGGAACGGCAGGCCGAGCACGCGGGCCACCTTGTCGAACGCCTCTCCCGCCGCGTCGTCCACGGTGGAGCCGAGGGAGACCACGTCCTGGGCGACATCGGGCACGAGCAGCAGCGACGAGTGGCCGCCGGACACCAGAAGCGCGATGGCCGGCTTCGGAAGCGGGCCGTGTTCGAGCTGGTCGACGGCCACGTGGGCGGCGAGGTGGTTCACTCCGTAGAGCGGCACGCCCAGGCCCAGCGCGTACGCCTTGGCGGCGGCGACACCGACCAGCAGGGCACCGGCCAGGCCGGGGCCGGCCGTCACCGCGACGGCGTCGATGTCGGAGAACCGGAGACCCGCCTTGGCGAGCGCGCTCTCCACTGTGGGCGTCATGGCCTCCAGGTGGGCGCGCGAGGCGACCTCGGGCACCACGCCGCCGAAGCGGGCGTGCTCCTCCATGCTGGAGGCGATCGTGTCGGCCAGCAGAGTGTGGCCTCGGACGATGCCGACGCCCGTCTCATCGCAGGACGTCTCGATTCCCAGGACAATCGGCCCGTCAGGCCTGCTCATGCCCGCTCCCTCGTTCACCGAGCTCACCCAGCTCGTCTAGCTCATCCAACTCACCGAGCTCATCCGGCTCGCCGAGCTCCCTCACCATCGTGATGGCGTCCGTACCGTCGTCGTAGTAGCGCCGCCGCAGCCCGAACCGCTGGAAGCCGAACCGCTCGTACATCGCCTGGGCGGGCGCGTTGTCCGCTCGCACCTCGAGGAACACCGTGGTCACGCCACGCCGTACGGCCTCGGCGAGCAGCGCCTCCATGAGCGCGGCCCCGATGCCGGACCTACGGTGCTCGGGCAGGACCGCGATCGTCTGGATGTCCGCCTGGTCGGCCGCCGCCGCCAGCCCGGCGTACCCGACGATCGTGTCACCGACGAGCGCGACCACGTAGTGCCGCGTGCGCGGCTGGTCGTTCAGCTCGCCGCGCATCATCCCCTCGCTCCAGGCGTCGGCGGGGAAGGTGCTCCGCTCGATCGCCATGATCTCGGGCAGATCGTCCAGGGTCATCTGGCGCAGTACGGCTTGCGCGGTCATCGTGCCACCAGGCTGAATCGTGCCACCAGGCCGATCGGGCCCGTCATCCCGCCGCCCCGGTCGCACGGTCGCGGAGGCCGGTGGTCACGCGGTCACCTTCTTGGGCGCACCGGGGATCTGGGCGTCCGGGCGGCGCAGGTAGATCGGCCGCGCGGGGCCGAGCACGGTCAGCTCCCGGGCCTTCTCCACCGAGTCGACGCGCCCCTCCGGCACCCGCGCGAGCTCCCGTGCCTGGTCCGGGCTCAACCCGGCGAGATGCTCCGCCGCGAGCGCCGCCAGCGCTCCGGCCGATGGGTGATCGGGTCCGGACACCCGGCTCGGGCCGATCACGTCCGCGTACATCCGGCCTCCGGCTCCGACGACCGGCAGGTCCCCCGGAAGGTCGTGGGGCCTGTCGACGCGCGGACCGTCAAGGCGGGTGCTGGCATCGCCGTACCTCGCCCAGAAGACCTCCTTGCGCCGCGCGTCCGTCGCCACGAGGAACGGCCCCGGCATGCCGGCGGCGTACGCGAGCGCGTCGAGAGTGCAGACGCCGAACGCGGGCACCCCGGCGGTCGTGGCGAGCGCCGTGGCGGTCATCAGGCCGACCCGGAGACCGGTGTACGGCCCGGGGCCGGTTCCCGCGACGATCGCGGTCACGTCCCTGAGCGTCGCGCCGGAATCGCCGAGGACCCGCTCGACGGCGGGAGCGAGAAGCTCCCCGTGCCGCCGGGCGTCGATCGTCGTCGACTCGGCCAGCACGCGGCTGCCATCGTGCAGCGCGGCCGTCACGGCGGGGGTGGCGGTGTCGAAGGCCAAGACAAGCACGAACGTCAAGCGTAGTCGCTGTACGGCACGCGGAAGCCGCACCCCGGCCAGACAGGGCGCGTTACCGGGCGGGGACGTTGGAGCGGTCAGGCGTCGCGGATCAGGGAGGCGTAGACGATGACGTTGTCGCGGTACTGGTGGTGCGTCCAGTCGAAGTCGCCCCCGCAGGTGATCAGGCGCAGCCCGTTCTCGGCGTAGACGCGTTCGGCCGGGAAGCTGTCCTTGGGCACCCGCTCGACCGAGTCGACCCGATACTCGGCGGTCTTGCCGTCACTGCGCAGCACCTTGACCAGCGCGCCCTTGCGGAGGTCGCGGAGGCGGAAGAACACGGCGGGGGCCGTCTTGGTGTCGACGTGCCCGATGATGACCGACGCTCCGGCGTCGCCGGGGACGGCGCTGCCGGTGTACCACCCCGCGGTGGACGGCTTGTCGAACGGCGGCAGTTCGACGTCGCCCTGGTCGGAGAGCCCGAGCTTCATGAGCGGCGCCTTGAGGCTGAGCGTGGGGATGTCGATCCGCTCGGGTACGACCGCGGAGCGCGGGGCGGGCCGCGTCTCGCTTTTGCCGCCGCCCGCCGCGAACAGCGCCAGCCCGGTGACGATCCCGGCCACGATCACCCACCGGGATGAAACCGCCAAGGTCAGGCCCCTGAACGCCTACGGTGGGCCACGCCGATGCCGACACCGAGAGCGGCCAGCAGCACGACGACGGTGACGCCCGTCGGCAGGCCGGAGTCGTCCGCCGGGCCGCCCGCGGCCGTGCCGCCGCCGCCGGCATGCGGCGCCCGCGTGGGGAACTTCGTGTGCGTGTGGGTCGGGGCCGCCGGCCCCACGATCCGGAGCGAGGCGCTGCCGATGTCGTTGGTGGCTTCGCAACGCACCTGAACCTTGTAGCCACCGGGCTTGGCGTCGGCCTTGACGGCGGCGCCGCCGGTGACCTGCGGGACGCCGGGCGTCGCGGGCGAGGGCGTGGCGGCACGGCTCGCGGCCGGGGGAACCAGCGTCACGAGGCCGGTGAAGGCGTCGGACCGGGCGGTGGCGCGGTATTCGGGACCGCCCTGCGGGAACGGGCAGCGAGCCGTGATGTGAATGGTCCTGGTCGCCCCACCGACGATCTTGGACGGGATCACCTCGACATGGATGTCCTGGCGGGAGATCGTGACGACCGGCGACGGCAGCGCCGGGGTCAGCGTGATCGTGGGGCTGGCGGCCGCCGTCTGGGCCTGCGCCGAACATCCGAGCGCGCCGAACAGGACCAATCCCGCGACGGCGACCTGCGTGATCCTGCTCATCGGCCCACCCCTCCCACGCCCGGTCATCTACCCAGAAAATCTATGCCAATCCATGGCTAAGGATCTTCTTTCCGCTGATGATCCACAGGTTTCGGGAGATGCGTCAAGGACTGCGCCGATTACGGGCCTAGATCGCCCAAATCACCCCCCAAAATCGCCGTGATCATGCACAGATTCCCCGGCATGCCATACACGCTGCGGACACACCGCGCGTGATCATGCGCGGGTTCCCCACAGAGCAGACGGTGCGGCGGGTGAGCCGGACACTCGTCAGACGGTGACGGCGGACCAGCGGGGGCCGACGCCGTGGAGGCGGACCAGCCGCCGCTCGCCTTCGTCGCCGCGCTCGATGTGGATCTCCAGCCGCTCTTCGGAGAGCCCCTCGACCAGGCCCTCGCCCCACTCGACCACCGTGACGGACTCGTCCAGCGAGGCGTCCAGGTCGAGGTCGTCGACCTCCAGGGAGCCGCCGAGCCGGTAGGCGTCCGCGTGCACCAGTGCGGGACCGCCCGACAGCGACGGGTGGACCCGGGCGATCACGAAGGTCGGCGAGGTGATCGGGCCGCGGACCTTGAGTCCCTCGGCGATGCCCTGAACCAGCGTGGTCTTGCCCGCGCCGAGCGGCCCGCTGAGCACGACGAGGTCCCCGGCTCGGAGGAGCGTCGCGACCCCGGCGCCCAGGGCCCGCATCTCCTCGGCCGTCGCCGCGGCGAGCTCCCCGCCCGGGATCCCGGGGAAGCCCGGCGATGCCGCGCCGCTCATGCGTCACCCCGCTCTGCCCGCTTCAGCAGCTCGCGGAGCGCGTCGTTGACGATGTCGGGCCGCTCCAGCTGAACGAGGTGCGAAGCGTCCGGCACCGTGGTGAGCTGCGCGGTCGGTACGGCTGCCGCGATCGCCCTGCTGTGGTCGGGCGGCGTGAGCCAATCGCGCTCGCCGACGATGATCGCGGTGGGGACCTTGTCGAGCACGTCGAGTGCCGTGAGCTTGTCGTGCGACATGAGAGCAGGATAGAAGTCGGCGATGACCTCGGCCGGGACGGCGCGGATCATCGACTCGACGAAGTCGACCACGGTCGGGCTCACGTTCTTCGAGTCCCCGAAGCCGAGGTGGCGCAGCGCGAGGAACGACAGGTCGGTGCCCACCTCGCGGCCCCGGTCCACCAGTGTGCCGTTCTTGCGCATGACCGACACCGCCGAGGGCACGGCGCGGTGCACCAGCTTGGACACCAGGGCGGGCAGCCCGAGGGTCATCTCGGCGAGCTTGCCCGCCGAGGTGGAGATCAGGGACACGCCGCGGACCTTGTCACCGAAGAGCTCGGGCCGGCGGTCGGCGAGCGCCATGATGGTCATGCCGCCCATGGAGTGGCCGACGAGCACGCAGGGGCCGGGGACGAGCTCTTCCAGCACGAGGGCCAGGTCCTCACCGAGGCGGTCGATCGTGCAGTCCTGCGCCTCGGCCCGCGCCGACTCGCCGTGACAGCGCTGGTCCCACAGGACGAGGCGGTAGGTGTCCCGGAGGTCACGCCGCTGGTAGTGCCATGAGTCCGAGGTAAGGCAGTAGCCGTGGCACAGGACCACGGTGAGCGGCGCGTCCTCGACGCCGTCCACCTCGGCGTGGATCCGCACACCGTCGGATGTCGTCAGCGTCACCGGACGTCCCCGCAGCTCGCCGAACGGCTCGCTCGCCTCCAGATCGGGGCGCAGCCGGATGCGGCCGACGGCGTACCTCTTGGCCAGGGCGGCCCCGGCCACGCCCGCCGATGCCGCACCGACGATGGCTCCAGCGATGCCGACCCTGCGACGTGTGCTCATACCTGCTCTCCTCGCAACCGCGGCTCAGCCTTTCCACGCAGCCCGTCTACGTGGACGCGGGGCACGCGGGATCCGATCCTCGTCACGATCTCATGAGTGATCGTGCCCAGGGAATCCGCCCATTCCTGACATGTCGGCTCGCCATTGTCCCCGGGCCCGAAGAGAACCACTTCGTCGCCCTCCTCCACCGCGTCGTCACCGCAGTCGATGACGAACTGGTCCATGCAGACTCGCCCGGCGACGCGCCGGCGCTTCCCGCCCGCCAGCACCTCCGCCGTATTCGTCGCACCGCGCATGATCCCGTCCGCGTACCCGAGCGGAACGAGAGCAAGCGTGGTCTCCCGCTCGGTCACGTACAGGTGGCCGTACGACACGCCCGTGCCCGCCGGGACCCGCTTGACGTTGGCGAGCCTGGCCGTGAGTGTCATGGCCGGGCGGAGCGCGAAGTCGCCGAGCTCGGGGATGGGGCTCAGGCCGTACACGGCGATGCCGGGACGGACCATGTCGTACCTGGTCCGGGGCAGTGTCACCGTGGCGGCCGAGTTGGCGATGTGCCGGATGGCGGTGCTCGGCACGCCCAACTTGTCCGCGATGCCCAGTGCCTCGTCGAACGCGGAGACCTGGCCGTCGATCGAGGGGTGGCCGGGGATGTCGGCGCAGGCGAAGTGCGACCAGAGGCCGGCGATCTCGATGGCTCCCCCGGCCTGTACGGCGAGGGCCCGGTCCACGAGCGCCGGCCAGTCCGCCAGCGGCGCCCCGCCGCGCGACATGCCGGTGTCCACCTTCAGATGGACCCGGACCGTCCGCCCGGTGCGGTTCGCCGCGGCGGCGATCTCGTCGAGCGCCCAGGGCGCGCCCGCGGACAGCTCGATTTCCTGGACGGCCGCGTCGTCCAGTGGCTCACCCGGCGTGATGATCCACGACAGGATGGGCGCGGTGATCCCTGCCTCGCGCAGCGCCAGGCCCTCCCTGAGGAACGCGGTGCCGAGCCGCGTGGCCCCCGCCTCCAGGCACGCTTGAGCGACGGGTGCCAGGCCGTGCCCGTAGGCGTCCGCCTTGACGGCCGCCATCATCGCGACGCCGGGCGCGTGCCCCGCCAGAAGCTCTACGTTGTGCCGGATCGCGGCAAGATCCACCCGCGCCTCGGCCGGGGTGACCAGGGGCGCTGTCGAAAAGCTCATTTTCCCAGTGTGTCAGGTGGCCTGACGTGCCCGGGACCGATCGGCGCCCCCATCACAGCGCCCGGATGGCGTCGGGAAGCGCCATGGCCACGTCCAGCGCGGCGATCGGAGCCCCCGCACGCCCGTGCGCCCGGCCCTCACCCCGGGACGGAATGCCGCCCGTGGCGGCGATCCTGGCGGCCAGGCCGTGGAGGTGGGCGGCGCACGAGGCGGCGTCGTAGCCGGTCAACCCGGCGGCCAGCAGCGCTCCCGCGATGCCCGACAGCACGTCTCCGGTGCCTCCGGTGGCGAGCCAGGGCGTGCCGGTGGTGTTGACCCGCACGGGCCGGTGCTCCTCGGCGATGAGGGTCGTGGAGCCCTTCAGCAGCACGGTGACGCCCAGCTCGGCCGCGGCCCGCCGCACGTGCTCCAGCCGCCGGGCCTCGATCCGCTCTCTCGGCACGTCGAGCAGGCGCGACAGCTCGCCCGCGTGCGGGGTGATCACCGTGGGGGCGGTCCTGTGCAGCAGCGCCCGGTCCTTGGCCACGAGCGTCAGCCCGTCGGCGTCCACGAGCACGGGAACCCCGCCGGCCAGCACCGCACGGGCCACCGCATGGGCCTCGGAGCCGGTGCCGAGCCCGGGGCCGAGCACCCACGCCTGCACGCGCCCGACGTCGTCGAGCGAGCTTTTGCGCATGAGCGACGCTTCCAGGACCGTCGTCACGGCCTCCGGCCAGCGGGCCCTGACCTGCCGGACCGGCTCGATCGAGCTCGCGAAGCGCACCAGGCCCGCCCCCGCCCGGATGGCGCCGCCGACCGTCAGCACGGCCGCCCCGGTGAACCGGTCGCTGCCCGCGGCGATCCCGACGACTCCCCGGCGGTATTTGTCGGATTCCGCGCCCGGCCGGGGCAGGAACTCGGCCACGTCCTCGTCGGTCATCGCCGCCACGTCGGGGTCGGGCAGGTAGGGCCCCAGCCCGATGTCCACCAGCTCGACCGTGCCCGCGTGAGAGGCCCCCGGATCGATCAGCAGGCCGTTCTTGTACGCGCCGAACGTCACGGTCACGTGGGCTCTGACCGCCGGGCCCTCGACCCGGCCGGTGCTCGCGTCCACCCCGCTCGGCACGTCCACCGCCATGACCAGGGCCGGCGTCTCGGCGGCCATCCGCGCCAGCGTGTCGTACGGCTCCCGCAGCGCGCCGGCGCCGCCGATGCCGACGAGCCCGTCCATGACGAGATCGGCGCCTTCGATGAGCTCGCGGGCCTTCTCCCGGTCGTATTCGGCCGCGCGGCCGCCCGCCGTCCGCAGCGCCGCGAGGCCGCCCTCGTGGGTGTGCGATCCGGCCAGGATCGCAGTGACCCGGGCTCCCCTGCGGGCCAGCCGGGCTCCGGCGTAGAGAGCGTCGCCGCCGTTGTCCCCGCTGCCGATCAGCAGCGTGACGCGCGAGCCGTACACCTTGCCGTGGACGCCGGTGAGCAGGCCGGCGGACACGACGGCGAGCCCGGCGGCCGCTCTCTCCATCAGCGTGCCCTCGGGGAGTCTGGCCATGAGCGCCAGCTCGGCGGCCCGGATCTGGTCAGAGGTGTACGCGGTCCGCATGCGTCCGACGGTAGCCGCAGGAGATCACGGACGCGATCACCGCCCCCGGCCATTCGGGGGATCTCTATGACTCGGCGATCACGTAGGCGATCGCCACGCCGCCGTCGTGGGAGAGGGACACGTGCCACCTCTTCACGCCGAGCTCGCGGGCCACCTCCGCGGCCCTGCCGGTGATCCGTACGGCGGGCCTGCCGTTCTCGTCCGTGACGACCTCGGCGTCGACGTGGCTGAGGCCGGGCGGAGCGCCGAGGGCCTTCGCGACCGCCTCCTTGGCGGCGAACCGCACGGCCAGCGACTTCGTGGGCAGGCCGCTCTCGGCCTCGGTGAACAGGCGCCCCCGCAGCGCGGGCGTGCGCTCCAGCGCCGCCGCGAAACGCGCCACGTCCACCACGTCGACCCCGATGCCCACGATCACGTGGCCAGCCTAATGAAAGTCAACCCTTCCCCCCTTTCGCCGTGGCGTAATCCATCGATTTTTGTCCACAGGCTGTGCACGACCCGGCGGCGGCCTGAGCGAGGGCGATGAGTACGCTTGGCCGACGTGGCAGATGGGGACGCGTACGTCGAGCTCAGCAGGGCCCAGTGGAGAGACCTGCGCAAGAACACGCCGCTCACCCTCACCGAGGCCGAGCTGGAGGAGCTGCGGGGCATCGACGACCCCATCGACCTGGCCGAGGTGACCGACATCTATCTGCCGCTCACCCGCCTCCTCAACCTCCACTTCACGGGCTCGCGGCAGCGGAGCGCGACCGTCGGCGCCTTTCTCGGCGAGCGTGCGGAACGCGTGCCGTACGTGCTGGGCATCGCGGGGAGCGTCGCGGTCGGCAAGTCGACCACCGCGCGCCTGCTGCACACCCTGCTCGCCCGGTGGCCCGAGCACCCCCGGGTCGATCTCGTGACCACCGACAGCTTCCTCCACCCCAACAAGGTGCTGGAGGAGCGCGGGATCATGCACCGCAAGGGCTTTCCGGAGAGCTACGACCGGCGGGCGCTGGTGCGCTTCGTGGCCGGGGTGAAGGCGGGCCGCGCGTCCATGGACGCCCCGGTCTACAGCCACCTGGAGTACGACATCGTGCCGGGCGCGGTGCAGACGGTCCACCGGCCGGACATCCTGATCGTCGAGGGCCTCAACGTCCTGCAGCCCGCGCCGCCGACCGCGCTGGCCGTGTGCGACTACTTCGACTTCTCCATCTACGTGGACGCCCGCATGGAGGACATAAGGGCCTGGTACGTCGACAGGTTCCACAAGCTGCGCCGTACGGCCTTCGCCGACCCGAAGTCCTACTTCACGCATATCGCCGAGCTGTCCGACGAAGAGGCCACCGAGTTCGCGAAGAACGTGTGGCGGGACATCAACGAGCGCAATCTCGTCGAGAACATCGCCCCCACCCGTGGCCGCGCGGGGCTGATCCTCAGCAAGGGCCCCGACCACTCCGTCCGGCGCGTACGGCTGCGCCGGACCTGAGCGGGTACGACCTCGGCGTGATTGGCAACTCATCCTTGTGATGGAGGCCCGGCGGCGGCTTCAAGCGGTACTGTCACGATCATGGCAATCCTCGCTACCGAGGGTCTCACCAAGCGGTTTCCCCGGGTCACGGCGCTCGACGAGCTGACGGTCACGGCGGGGACCGGGGTGACCGGCCTCGTCGGCGCCAACGGCGCGGGCAAGTCCACCCTCATCAAGATCCTGCTGGGCCTGCTGCCCCCGACCTCAGGGCGCGCCCGGGTCCTCGACCTCGACGCGGCCACCCACGGTCTGGAGATCCGGCGCCTGGTCGGCTACATGCCCGAGCACGACTGCCTGCCGCCCGATGTGTCGGCCACCGAGTTCGTGGTGCACATGGCGCAGATGTCCGGCCTGCCGCGCACCGCCGCCCGCGAGCGCGCCGCCGACACGCTGCGCCACGTCGGGCTGCACGAGGAGCGCTACCGCCCCATCGGGGGCTACTCGACGGGCATGCGCCAGCGGGTCAAGCTGGCCCAGGCCCTCGTCCACGACCCCCGGCTGGTCTTCCTCGACGAGCCCACCAACGGCCTCGACCCGCAGGGCCGAGACGAGATGCTCTCGCTGATCAGGCGCATCGGCACCGAGTTCGGCATCAGCGTGCTCGTCACCTCCCACCTGCTGGGAGAGCTCGAACGGGTCTGCGACCACGTCATCGTGATCGACGCCGGGCGGCTGCTGCGATCGTCGGCGATCGGCGACTTCACCCAGGTCAGCCAGGCGATCGCCGTCGAGGTGGAGGACGGGCTGGCGCCTCTGGCGGAGCGTCTCGGCGGGCTCGGCGAGACGGTGGCCGTACAGGGCCGCCTCCTCACCGTGCAGGTGGCCGCCGACGGCGACCCCGGCCGCACCTACGACGCCGTGCGCGACGCCGTGTGCGATCTGGGCCTCAACCTCGTGCGGCTGGAACAGCGCCGCGGCCACATCGAGGACGTGTTCAAGGAGCCGGTCGCATGACGTCCGAACCGACAGCGGTCATCCACGACATCGGATACCGCCATTACGAGGGCGCGAGACTGGGCCGCGGCAGCGCCGCGCTCGCGCTCGCCGTCAACAGCCTGCGCGGCGTCTTCGGGCTCGGCCGTACGGCACGAGCCAAGATCATGCCGTTCCTGCTGGCGACGATCATGCTGCTGCCCGCCGTGGTGTCGATCGCGGTCATGGCCCTCCTCAAGAAGGACGGCCTGCCGTACCCGGCGTACGCGGTGACCATGCAGGCCGTGCTGGCGATCTTCCTGGCCGCCCAGTCGCCCTATCTAGTCGCGCCTGACCTGCGGTTCCGCGTGCTGCCGCTGTACTTCTCGCGCCCGGTGACGGTGGTCGACTACATCGGGGCGAAGCTGGCCGCGCTCGCGGTCGCGATGTTCCTGCTGATCGCCGTACCTCTCACCCTGATGTACGCCGGCGAGCTGCTCGTGGACCGGCCCGGCCCCCCGCACACCTCGCAGTATCTGGCCGCGATGGGCGGCGCCGTGGTCTACGCGGTGCTGCTCGCCGCGATCGGCATCGCGCTCGCGTCCTTCACCCCGCGGCGCGGGCTCGGCGTGGCGTCCGTCATCGCGTTCTACCTGTTCACCTCGGCGGTCTCGGGCGTCTTCTTCGGCGTGCTCCTGTCGATCGGCCGGGAGACCGCCGCCAAGTGGGCGATGCTGATCAACCCGTTCTTCCTCGTCGACGCGGTGCAGGTGGCGCTGTTCGGCACGGACCCGTCCAACGGGGAGGGCTACCCGCCCGGCCTCTGGGCGTGCCTGATCGTGCCGGTCGTGATCGCCGTCGCGGTGGCGGGCATCCTCCTGCGCTACCGGAAGGCGGCCTCCTCGTGACCATGACCACTTCTCCGGTGACCACCGGACAGGGCGTCGTCCAGCTCGCCCAGGTGTCCCGCTGGTACGGCAACGTCGTGGCGGTCAACGACGTCACGATGACGATCGGGCCCGGGGTGACCGGCCTGCTCGGCCCCAACGGTGCGGGCAAGTCCACGCTGCTGCACATGATGGCGGGCTTCCTCGCGCCGTCGAGCGGCACCGCGACGTTGAACGGTCAGGCCATCTGGCGCAACCACGAGATCTACCGGCTCATCGGGCTCGTGCCCGAGAAGGAGGGCGTCTACGGCTTCCTCACGGGCTGGCAGTTCGTGCTGTCCGCCGCCCGGCTGCACCGGCTGCCGTCTCCCGCCGAAGCCGCCGCCCGGGCCCTCGACCTGGTGGAGATGTCGGGCGCCAAGGACCGCCGGATCGAGACCTACTCCAAGGGCATGCGTCAGCGCGTCAAGGTGGCCGCCGCCCTGGTCCACGATCCCCGGGTGCTGCTGCTCGACGAGCCGTTCAACGGCATGGACCCCCGCCAGCGGCTCCACCTCATGGAGCTGGTCCGCCGCATGGGCGAGGAGGGCCGGACCATCCTGTTCAGCTCGCACATCCTCGAAGAGGTCGAGCGGGTCGCCCAGCAGATCGAGGTCCTGGTCGCGGGCCGGCACGCCGCGTCGGGCGACTACCGCGAGATCCGGCGGCGGATGACCGACCGGCCCCACCTCTACCGGGTGAGGTCCAGCGACGACCGCCGGCTGGCCGCCGCGCTGGTCGCCGACGCCTCCTCCAGCGCCGTCTCCCTCACCGAGCAGGGGCTGGAGGTGCAGGCCGTCGACTTCCGCCGCTTCACCTGGCTGCTGCCGAGGGTCGCCCGCGACATCGGCGTCCACCTCTGGCAGGTCTCACCGACCGACGAGGACCTGGAAAGCGTGTTCTCCTACCTCATCGCCCCCCACCCCTGACCCGCGTGATCATGCACACCTTCCCATATGCCCAGGCACCGTCCGGGGTGATCATGCACACAGTCCCGCCCATACAGGCTGAACAGCGATGACACCATTCGTGATCATGCACGACAAAGATCCACGGACGCCGGAGAGCAGTCGAGCGGAGCGAAACCAATGAATACTGTGGTGGCGGACATCACCTATCGGGCGATGCTCGGGCGGAAGAGGATCTGGCTGCTGGTGCTGCTCCCGGTGGCACTCATCGCCATAGCCGCGCTGCTCAGGCTGATCGGCGGCTCCGACGAGCACACGGCCGTGCTTTTGATGAAGACGTTCGCGATCGGCACGATGCTGCCGCTGCTCGGCCTCATCGCCGGGACCGGCGTGATCGCGCCGGAGATCGAGGACGGCACGATCATCCATCTGCTCGCCAAGCCGATCTCCCGCCCGGTGATCGCCGTGACGAAGTTCGTCGTCGCCGCGTCGCTGGTGGCGGTCTTCGCGGCCGTGCCCACGTTCATCGCCGCCTACCTGCTGATCCGCGACGAGTCTGGCGTGGCGTACGGCTTCACGCTGGGAGCGCTGTTCGGCGGCGTGGCCTACGCGGCGGTGTTCCTGCTGCTGGGCGTGATCACCCGTCATGCCGTGACGGTGGGCGTCATCTACGCGTTGGTCTGGGAGGGCCTGGTGGGCGGCTATGTGCCCGGCGCCAGGAAGTTCTCCATCCAGCAGTGGGCTCAGTCGATCGCCGACCAGGTCTCCTCGTCGCCCTTCTTCAAAACCGACGTCAGCCTCAGCTTCGCCGTACCAGCCATGATCATCGTGACGCTCGGCGCCCTGCTGTGGGCGGGCACCCGGCTCCGGTCCCTCTCAATCACCGGCGACGACTGAAGCGCGCCGGGCAGGCCGGACGAGCGCGGTGGCTCGCGGCAACGTAAGCCGTCGAGCCTGGCGAGCCTGGGAAATCAGGCGAAGATTTCGTCCGCGGAGCCGGCAACGGCCGCGCGACGAATCCAGGTGTCCAGCAGCGCCAGATCGTCGCACTGCTCGATACGATCGCGGGTGTCAGAAGAGATCTCCAGGCCACGGCTCTCCAGCACCACCAGGATCGCCTTGGCCTCGCCTTTCGCCTCCCCTTTCGCCTCCCCTTCTGCGCGACCTATCTCGCGGCCCTTGGCCTCACCCTCTGCGCGGCCCTTGTCCATCCAGTGGGACAGGTACCGGCCCGCGATCTCCTCGTAGTCACGGGTCGTGGTCATCATCTCCTCCAGGTGCTTGCGCGCCACGCTAGGTAGCACCGCCATCACGTAGCTCAAATATAGCTTCGCCCGGTCCTGATCCAGAGTGGCCAACCCGGCCAGCATGGCCTCCATCACCGGGCCGGCCTCGGCCGTCTCCGCATGTGCGGTGGCCGACAGCACGGCCAGCTCGGGACAGGATCGTGCCCGCTCAGGGTCGGTCACGAGCGGGATGAGGCCGGGATGCACGGCCAGCGGGGTAATGGTCCCACTGGGACCCAGCGCGATCTCGCGCTCGCACCACCGGGCCACCGTCCGGTCCGGGCAGATCACCAGGAGCGCGGTCGCACAGCCCAGCCGGGCCCGCAGCACCGTCGCGTACACGGGCCAACTGAACGACTTGCGCGCGTCGCGACGTTGCTGCACCTCCACGATCAGCGCCATGCGGGCGCTGCCGGCCTCGTCTCGCAGTACCACCACCGAGTCGGCGCGGAACTCCACCGGCGTGAGCTGTGAGCAGTCCACCGCCTCCACCTGGGCGGTGGCGAACGGCGGAGGTTCGATGCCCACGGCATGGCGCAGAAGCTCCACGGCGGTCATCGGCCGGTTGTGGATCAAGTCGATCGGGAGTTCATGGTCGATAGCAGGCACGACCGAGATATTACCGAAAGTGAGGAGTTGATTGCGGAGAGTTTGCTAAACGTCCCTGCGGCGGCGTTGAGGTCACCGACCCCGGCACAGCTCAACCCGTGGTGTGACCGTTCAGGTCTCCCAGCGTTCAGGTGCCTGCGGCCGCGGCCGTGATCGTATCCGAGGTCATGGCCGCCCCCCTGTCACATGGACAGCACAAGGTCACAGGGACAGCACAAGAAGGAACCCCGCCGGAAGGCTCTCCGGCGGGGTTTCCTCGCGGTTTCTCAGGCGCAGACCGTACGGACGACATCGGCGAGGTGACCCGCGACGGAGGCGGCCGTTTCGGGGGCCTCGGCCTCGACCATGACGCGGATCATCGGCTCGGTGCCGCTCGGCCGGATCAGCACCCGGCCGGAGTCTCCGAGCTCCGCCTCGGCCCTGGCGACGGCCGCGACCAGCTCAGGCGTGGACGCCTTCGCCTTGTCGACGTCGCGGACGTTGATGAGGACCTGGGGCAGCTTGGTCATCACCGACGCGAGCTCGGTCAGCGAACGTCCCGACCTCGCCACCTCGGCCAGCACGTGCAGCGAGGTGAGCAGGCCGTCGCCGGTCGTGGCGTGATCCAGCATGATCACGTGGCCGGACTGCTCGCCGCCGAAGTTGAACCCGCCCTCCTGCATCGCCTCCAGGACGTACCGGTCCCCCACGGCGGTCTCCACCATGGTCAGCCCGGCGTTCCGGAGCGCGATCTTGAAGCCGAGGTTCGACATCACGGTGGCGACGACGGTGTCCCGCACGAGCCGCCCGTCGGCGTGCATCGCCATGGCCAGGATCGCCATGATCTGGTCACCGTCGACGTCCTGGCCGTCGCCGGTCACCGCGAGACAGCGGTCGGCGTCGCCGTCGTAGGCCATCCCGAGGTCGGCGCCGCGCTCGACGACGGCCTCCTTCAGGGCGTCCAGGTGGGTCGAGCCCACACCGTCGTTGATGTTGTGGCCGTCGGGTGCCGCGCCGATGGTCTCCACGACCGCGCCGGCGCGCAGGAGCGCCTCCGGAGCGACCATGTGCGCCGCGCCGTGCGCGCAGTCGACGACGACCCTTAGCCCGTCAAGGCGGTGGGGCAGCGTGGTCAGCAGATGCGCGACATACCGGTCGGCCTCGCCGTACGCGTCCCGGACCCGGCCCACGGAGGAGCCGACCGGGCGGTCCCACTTCTCCCCGAGCCGCTGCTCGATCTCGTTCTCCACCGCGTCGGGAAGCTTGTAGCCCCCGCGGGTGAAGAACTTCACGCCGTTGTCGGGCGCGGGGTTGTGCGACGCGGAGAGCATGACACCGAGGTCGGCTCCCAGAGCGGATGTCAGATACGCGACCGCCGGGGTGGGCAGCACGCCGAGCCGGAGCACGTCCACGCCTGACGACGCGAGGCCGGCGACCACTGCGGCCTCCAGGAACTCTCCTGAAGCCCGCGGGTCCCGGCCTACGACGGCGATCGGGCGGCCGCGCCGCCCGACGCTGGCGTGGAACGCCCCGGCATCGCCGAGGACATGAGCCGCGGCCACGGACAGGTCCATGGCCAGCTCGGCTGTGAGGTCGCGACCGGCGACCCCACGTACCCCGTCGGTGCCGAAGAGGCGCCCCAACTTAACGCTTGCTGTACTGCGGAGCCTTACGAGCCTTCTTGAGGCCGTACTTCTTCCGCTCCGTGGCGCGGGCGTCACGGGTGAGGAAGCCGGCCTTCTTCAGCGGCGGGCGGTTGGCCTCGGCGTCCAGCACGGCGAGCGCGCGGGACAGGCCCATGCGCAGGGCGCCGGCCTGGCCGGTCACGCCACCGCCGTCGATGCGGGCGATGACGTCGAACGCCTCCTCGGCGCCGAGCACCACGAAGGGCTCGTTGACGATCTGCTGGTGGACCTTGTTCGGGAAGTAGACGTCCAGCGAACGGCCGTTGATCGTCCACTTGCCAGTGCCCGGCACGATGCGGACACGGGCGACGGCCTCCTTGCGGCGGCCGGTGCCGTACGAGTTGCCCGTGGTGACGGGCTTGCGCACGGGGGCGTCGCCGGCGGGCGCGGACTCAGTGGTGTACTCGGACGGGAACTCCTCCGCGGAGAAGTCGTCCGGCTCGCCCTCGACGAGCGTCTCGATACCGGTGGGCTCGGCCACGGTTCTCCTCTTACTTTCCTGGCTCGGCGTTACTGGGCGATCTGGGTGATCTGGAAGGACACCGGCTGCTGAGCCTGGTGCGGGTGCTCGGCGCCGGCGTAGACCTTGAGCTTCTTCACCATCTTCCGCCCGAGGGCGTTCTTGGGCAGCATTCCCCTGACCGCCTTCTCGACGGCTCGGTCCGGGCGCTTCTCCATGAGCTCGCCATAGGCCACGGAGCGCAGACCGCCGGGGTAGCCCGAGTGGCGGTACGCCTTCTTCTGCTCGAGCTTGTTTCCGGTCAGGGCGACCTTGCCGGCGTTGATGACGATGACGAAGTCACCCGTGTCGACATGCGGGGCGAAGATCGGCTTGTGCTTGCCGCGGAGCAGGGTGGCGACGTGGCTGGCCAGCCGGCCGAGCACGACGTCGGTGGCGTCGATGACGTACCACTGACGCTCGACGTCGTTGGGCTTCGGTGAGAACGTGCGCACGGCAGTGCCTTCTGTCGGGATGTGAACTCTCGGTAGGTTGCGCAGGCACGGCGACAACCTCCGTCTCCACGTATATGGGAGAAGACGCCGGACGCGCCGTGCACCGGTCTTCAGTCAGACCGATCCACACACAACGAACTAGCAGACTACCGAGCGCGAGGCCACAGGTCAAAACGCGGCGCCCTCGGCCGCCCGCGGTGGCCGAATCAAGGACACCTTAATGCCGATTCACCGCGCACGCCCGAACGGCGAGCCGCCGCGGGGCGCATTGGAACGTCTCATTTGAACGTTCAGGAAATACTTTCCCGCTGGCCTCTTCTTCACCATGCCTCAGATCCCTATATTTGGCTGCGGTATGTGGCAGACCCCTCACACCCGGCATACCCAACGGACGTCCCGGCGCGGGACTCACTTGGGCCTGTTCGCGTGCGTTGTGGCCGTCCTGCTGCTGGGGGTCGTCATCGGCCGGGTCTCCATGGCGAGGGACGGCTCCAACGAGGTCTACCTGCGCAACTCCGAGCCCACGCCCACCCCTGCCCGCGCCGCGACCGGGAGCCGGAAGCACCGCCCGCCGCTGGACCATGTCATGCGCACCCACTCGCCCACCGCCAGCACTCCGGCCGGCTCGATCACCAGGCCGACGCGCAAGCCGTCCACGATGATCGACGGCTCAGCCGGTGACGGGCCGCAGTGGAACTCCTTCACTCCGGAGACCACCACCGGGGACGCGGGGAGCGGCAACGACGTCGCGGGCTTCCCCGGCATGGAGAACGAGGTCGTACGGCTGGTCAACGCCGAGCGGCGCAAGAAGGGCTGCGGGGCCCTGCGGGTGGATCGCCGCCTGGTCCAGTCGGCCCGGGCCCACTCGGCGGAGATGGCCGCGACCAATCATTTCGACCATTCCTCGCCCAACGGCGGCACACCCTGGGACCGCATGGGCGCGGCGGGATACAAGGACGGCGGCGCGGAGAACATCGCCCGGGGCTACCAGACCGCGGAGGAGGTCGTGCAGGGCTGGATGGCCAGCCCCGGCCACCGGAACAACATCCTCAACTGCCAACTGGTCGCGACCGGCGTGGGAGTCAACTTGGGCACGGGTGGCCCGTGGTGGACCGAGGACTTCGGTTATTCCTGACCCTTCCTCATGTGTCCTGATAGCCGACTAATCTCAGGCGCATGGGTTATCCCGGCGACCAGCAACCACATCGCCAGCCGCACCTCCCCTCCGGCCAGCCCCGCTGGCGGGACGCTCCGCCGTACGAGGCCGGAGACGAGGCCGGAGACGGCGCCTCGCCGTACGGCTTCGCGGGGCGGCGCAGGCGCGAGCCCTCCCCGTTCGAGCGGGAGCAGGCCCCGCAGCATGACGACCGGGACGATTCCTCCCCATACGGAACGCCCGGCGGGGCGCCGCCTTATGGGGCGGCGGGAGGGCGCTGGCGGGACGACCCAGCGGGCGGCCCGGGGAGCGGCCCCGGTTCCTCGGGGATCGGCTCGGGGATCGACTCCGGGATCGACTCCGGGATCGACTCCGGGATCATGGACGGGCCGACGCACGACAGGCGATCGGCCGCGGCGTCCGTTCCACCACCTCCCGAGCCGATGTGGGACCCGGACGCCCCCGTCCCCCTGTGGCGACGGCCGCTCGTGCTGGGCGCCGCCCTGCTGGCGCTGATCGGCGCGCTGTTCCTCGGCCTGTGGGTGGCCGCCCGTGGCGACAAGCCCGTCCGTACGGTGACCGCCCCCACGCCGTCGCCGCTCGTCCCCTCCGGGCCCGGAGGTCAGTACGGCTACGCGGGCTCCCGTGCCACGGACAAGGCACCGCTGTCGGCCAAGGAGCTGTTCGGCAAGAAGAAGATCGGCGAGGGCGCCCAGTCGTATGTCATGACGGTGTGGCGCAAGGAGAAGTCGTGCGCCGACGGGATCACCGGCGAGAAGATCGCCAAGGCGCTGCGCGCCGGCCGCTGCACGCAGTTGATCCGCGCGAGCTTCAAGAACGGAAATGGGACGATCATCGGCACGGTCGGCGTCGCGAACCTCAAGACCTCCGCCGCCGCGAAGAAGGTCGCCTCGGCGGGCGGCGGCGGTGAGCGGAAGGACTACCTGAAGCCGCTCCCCGGCAAGGACGACGCCACCAAGCTGCTCGGAACGGGCGAAGCGTACGCGGGCGGCTGGACCCAGGGCCACTACACGATCCTGCTGTGGTTCCAGTTCAAGGACGGTCACAAGCCGAGCAAGCCCGAGTTGAAGCGGCTCTACCAAGCGGCCGTGGACATCACCGACAAGACAGTCTTCCCTGCCCTCGACACGCGGGCTCTGACCGGGAACCGCGGCTGAGGCTGGCGATTTCTTACAGGTTGTATAGGGCGATGTGCCCGGACAAACGCCGTCTTGACCCCATACGTAAACGCCCATAGCGACACGGCGATCTCGTCTGCGCCGATACGCTTCCGGATATGCGTGGCCAGGATTCCGGTTCCGAGCACGAACACGATACGGCGTGGACTCGCCGCGAGTCGGACGCCGACAGCTCGGCGGCACCCGCTATGCCACCGCCGAGCTTCGGCCAGCCGTCCGCCGGCGAAGGCGGGGCGTGGACCCCCGATGACGAGGCCTCGGCCTACAGCTGGTTCGCGGTTCCGCTGGCACAGGGCGACGAGGGCCCCTGGCAAGAGGGCTCTGCCCCCGTCCACCCTCCAGCCGGCAGCTCCCGCCCGTCCAACGCCTTCTACGCCTCCAGCGCCTATCCCGGGCACGCCGACGGGCCCACCGCCTCGGACGCCTCCGCGCCGGGACCCGATGGGCACGCTTCCAGCCCCGCTTACGGGCGGCCCGGCGCCTTACCCGCATCCGAGGCAGATCCCGGCCACACAAGTGGATCGCCCACGGCGGCGAACGCCTTCGCGGCGTCAGCCGGCCCGTTCCCCGCGCCCCCCGCTGACGAGCCCGCCTACGACGAATCCGAGGACACGAAGCGGTTCAGGACGGTGTCCGATTTCCCCCCATCGTCGCAGGCGCACACCGTCTCTCCGCCTCCCGCGTTCTTCGGGGGTCCCAGATTCCCCGAAGGGGCCGGCGCCCCTCAGGAGACTGGACGCCACGACGCCTCCAGCTCATCTGAGGCCACCACGCCGGCGGCACAGCCTTCGGGTACGGCGTGGCCCGGGGCAGCCGAGACGGCGAACGAGCCAACCCGGGAGTGGCCCCCCGCCGGCGCCCCGGTCGTTCCGGCGGCTCCGGCGGCTCCGGCGGCTCCGGCGTGGCAACCCCCGCCGGCCTTCGGTGCGGCCCCCTCGAGCGCGCCGGCGCCACAGGCCTGGCCTCCAGTCGCAGAAGATCCCGCCGGCCAGGCATGGTCTGACCAGGCGGCTCACCGAACCGGCGAATCGACCTGGCCCGCCGCAGGTGCCCACCCCTCAGGTGAGAGCCCTCACGCCACCGGCCAGGCGACATGGCAGCACACCCCCCAGCCACCCGTCGCACCCGCCTGGTCTGACGCGACCCCTCATCCCGCCGGCGAACCGGCCACCTGGCAAACGGAGACGCCGCATCTCCCCGCCGCACCCACATGGCAGGACCACGCCCCTCAACCACCCGCCGCGGCCGATTGGTCTGACGCGAGGGCTCACCCCACCGGCGAACCGGCTGCCTGGCCGGCCAGAGAGACCCTGCATGCGGGCGAGCCTCCGTGGCCTCAGGTAGGCGGAGGGACATCAGGAGGAGGCGGGTGGCCGCCTCCGTGGAACCCGCCAAGCCCGGCGGGCTCCGAGCAGCATGATGTGGAGGCCGGAGGCCAGGGGGGTCAGGGAGGTCAGCCGTCCGACGAGCCACCACCCGCCGACAACACCTGGCCGGCACGACAGGCCGTCTGGCCCGCTCCTGCCCCGGAGACCGGCGCGGCCCCAACCGCGCCGGCGTGGCCCGGTCAGGCCACAGCCAACGAGACGACTGCCGGGACGCCCACTTCCTGGCCCGGTCGCGACACCTCCGCGGACGCCTGGCCCGGGCCCGGCACGTCGGCGGAGACACAACCGTGGCGGGGCGGAACCAACGACCCGGCCCACAACGCCGGACCGACCGACGACGCCGCACCTGGTTCGGATGGGATCAGCACTTCCGCCGACGGCGTGAGCGGGGTCGCGGGTGCGGCCAGCGGGGGTGCGACCGGCGCGGGTGTGTTCGGTGCGGGTGTGGCCAGCGGGGGTGTCGCCGGCGCGGTTGAGCAGTCGCCGCATGCTGAGCCCGCACAGCCGTCCGCCACGCCGGCGGACGAGCTGTCTGGCAGCCGTCCGGAGCCGGAATCGCCGTCGGCGTCGGCGTCGGCGTCTGCACCGAGCAAGCCGTTCCGGGGCGGAGAGCCTGGCGACATTCCCGTGTGGCCGCCCAGGCTCCCCGGTGAGGCTCCCAGCCTCTCTGGCGAGGAATCCACACTCCCCGATCAGGCCGCCCAAGTCTCCAGTGACGCATCGGCACCTCCGGCCGAGACGCCCGGACTCCCAGGCCAGACCCCTGGACTGCCGGATCTGGCCGCCGGCGCCTCTGCCGGCGGACACGCGCTTCACGGCGAGACGCCCGGGGTGGCAGCGCGGGAAGCCGCCGATCACTCGGACGCGCCGGCACAGGAAGCGGTCATCGCAGAAAGCGCCGAGCAGGACGCGGCCCGCCTCGCGAGCGCCGACGGCGGCACAGTGGCCGGCCAGGCGGGAGCCGTACCGCCGACTCCAGGCTTGATCGCTGGTCCCGCACCTGCGGCGACGCCGGCTGCCTACGGCCCGGCAAGCGAGCCGTCCCAGAGCGATCCCGCGCACCACATCGCGCCCGAGCGAGCACACGGACTCGCGTACGAACCCCTGCACGAGCCCCTGCACCAACCTCCGCACGGGCCCGGGCAGGACATCGTGCCACGCAGCACCACCAGGCAGCCCGGCGCCCACCGGAGCGTCATCGAAGGACCCACTGGAGCCGCAGCGGCAGCCCTCGGTGAGCCGGGTGCCGTTGGTGATCGAGGTGCCGATGGTGAGTTGGGGGCTGACGCGCGAAGCGACGTGACGCCCATCCTCAGTGGGGACGTTCTCTCAGACGCCAGAGCGGCCCGAGACGCGGGAGCCGTGCGATCACCGCACTCGCTGCCCGAAAGCATGCCCGGCCCCGTCCAGGGTGAGAGTTCCTCGGGTGGGACCTTCGCGGGTGAGGCCTCTCAGGACGAGTTCTCCCAGGCCGTCACACCGGCGGCGGGTTTTCCGTTCCCCCCGGGAGGCCCTGCGCCGGCCCTTGAGGAACCTTCCGGCTCCGAGTCACCATCCCCGATCCCATCCCCGATCCCATCCCCGATCCCATCGCCTCAGACGACGACTGGACCGATGCCCCGAACCTCGACGCAGCAGAACCCGGCAGCTCAGCCCTCCACCCCTCAGGATGCGAGAGCCCAGGACTCGGCGACACAGGGCACACCCTTCGCGTTCACCCCGGTGACGCCGCCGAGGTCGAAAGCCTCTTCGCCATCCGGATTCGGCGCGGCGCCTTCGACGGCGTTCGCGCCGGGACAGGGCGGGGGCGGCCCACAGGAGAACCTGCCGGTCCTGCTCCCCCAGAGCACTCCTCCGGACGCCCCGCGTGGCACGGCGAAGAAGGTGCTGCTCGCCGCCTGCGCCGTGGTGGTCGTCGGCGCCATCGGCACGGCTGCCTACTACGCGTACACGGACAAGCCGACGAACGCCGCGCTGAGCGGCACGCCGTCGGCGACCAACGCCCCGGACGCGACCTCGGCGGCCCAGCCGACCCCGATGGCCACCGCGGTCCTCGATTCCGAGGCGACCGACCCGCGCAAGCTGACGCTGGCGGAGGCGTTCCCGGATTCGCGGGTCACCCTGGACGGGCGGACGTTCAAACGCGTCAAGGTCGACATGACGGACGACTGCGCCGACGCGGCGGCCGGCGTCTTCGCCGAGGCGCTCAAGCAGCAGCAGTGCCGCCGGGTGCTGAGGGCCACCTACGTGGACGGTAAGCGTGATTACGCGGTCACGACCGGCATCGCCGTACTACCGACGAAGGACGCCGCGCTCACCGTCGACCAGAGGAAGGACCTCAACGGCAACCTGTGGTTCCGGGGGCTGAACGGCAACGCCGCGAGCGGCGCGGACCGGGTGGCGATCTCCGGCGGCTACGCGGCCGGGATGGTCTGGGGACGCTACATCATCTTCAGCTACGCGACCTACGCCGACGGCCACACTCCGGACGCCAAGGACAAGAACCTCGGGCCGGTCAGCGGCGCCTTCCGGGACCAGACCGCCCAGGTGATCGAGAAGCGCGTCACGAGCTGAACGTGCGGACCCGGCGTGTCGCGGCGGCACGCCGGGCCAGCTCCTCCCCTGCCGGGTAGCGCACCTCCTCAAGGGTCAGCCCGTGCGCGGGCGCCACGTGCACGCCCGAGTCCCGTACGGCTGCCGCCAGCACCTGGCCGGGCCACTCGACCGGGCGCCTGCCCTCTCCGACCGCCAGGAGGGAGCCCACGAGAGCCCGCACCATGGAGTGGCAGAAGGCGTCGGCGACCACGGTGGCGAGGATGATCCCGTCGTTACCCCTAACCCAGTCGAGCCGCTGGAGCTCCCGGATGGTCGTCGCGCCCTCGCGTCTCTTGCAGAACGCCGCGAAGTCGTGCTCGCCGAGGAGTCGCGCCGCGCCCGCGTTGAGGAGATCCACATCGAGCGGCCGGTTGTGCCACAGGACGTCCCGCCGCCTCAGCGGGTCCACACCCCCGGGCGCGTCGCTGACGCGGTAGCCGTACCGCCGGGAGAGCGCGGAGAACCGGGCGTCAAAACCCTCAGGGGCGACGGAGACGGCATGAACCCGAACATCCAGCGGCAGGATCCCCGCCAGCCGTCTGGTGAGCGCAGAGAGCCACTGAGGGCCGTTCTCCCTCCAGGCGGCCTCCACGTCGGCGGGGGGCTCCCCACGGCCGGCCGTGAGATCGAGAACCGCCAACGAGACGACGGGGAGATCAACGTGGGCCACCTGTCCGCGGGCGTGGACTCCGGCGTCGGTACGACCGGCCACGGTCAGCGCGGGAGCCGCGTCCAACCGGAGGATGCGGCCGAGGGCGTCCTCCAACTCACCCTGGACCGTCCGGCGGCCCGGTTGCCGCGCCCACCCGGAGAAGTCGGTCCCCTCATAGGCCAGGTCGAGCCTCAGCCGCTCGTGTCGGTCCACGACGTCCCTCCCGTACGGCATGCGAGAGCCGTACAAAACGAAAGCGGGCCCAGCGACCCCCCGAAGGGAGACTGAGCCCGCTCGCGAAGCCTTGCGGAGTGTCTCGCGGATCTCGTCAGACGACGGATCCAGGGGACACGACCTGGATCAGGCCTCGTCCTTCTTCTCGTCCGTGCTCTCGGAAGCCTCGGCCTCGGCAGTCTCCGGAGCCTCGGCCTCGGCGGCCGGGGTCTCCTCGACAGCCGGAGCCGTCTCAGCGGCCGGAGCGGTCTCAGCGGCCGGAGCCGTACGGGACACGCGGACCGGGTTCAGCTGCTCGGTCACCAGCTCGATGACCGCCATGGGGGCGTTGTCGCCCTTGCGGGGGCCCACCTTGGTGATCCGGGTGTAGCCACCGGGACGCTCGGCGAACGTCGGCGCGATCTCGGTGAAGAGGTGGTGGACGACGCCCTTGTCACGGACGACGGTCAGCACCTGGCGACGGTTGTGGATGTCGCCCCGCTTCGCCTTGGTGATCAGCCTCTCCGCGAGCGGGCGGAGCCGCTTGGCCTTGGCCTCCGTGGTCCGGATCCGGCCGTGCTGGAACAGCTGGGTGGCGAGGTTCGCCAGGATCAGCCGCTCATGCGCCGGGCTGCCGCCCAGGCGGGCGCCCTTGGTGGGCTTGGGCATTTCATGCTCCTCATGGATAACCCGCCCCGGCCGTACGAGGTACCGGGGTCGGGCCGACCGGCGAACCGGTCGTATCTAATTGCTGCTCAGTACTGCTCGGTCTCGATGAAGCCGCCGTCCTCGTCGTCGTACCCTCCGCCGGCGACCGCGGTGGGGTCGAATCCGGGCGGGGAGTCCTTGAGGGCGAGAGCCATCTCGTGCAGCTTCTGCTTGACCTCTTCGATCGACTTGGCGCCGAAGTTCCTTATGTCGAGCAGGTCCTGCTCGCTGCGGGCGACGAGCTCACCCACGGTGTGGATGCCCTCGCGCTTGAGGCAGTTGTAGGAGCGGACCGTGAGGTTGAGCTCCTCGATCGGCAGCGCCAGGTCGGCGGCGAGGGCCGCGTCCGTCGGCGACGGGCCGATGTCGATGCCCTCGGCCTCGACGTTGAGCTCGCGGGCCAGGCCGAAGAGCTCGACGAGGGTCTTGCCGGCCGAGGCCACCGCGTCGCGGGGCTTCATGGACGGCTTGGTCTCGACGTCGAGGATCAGGCGGTCGAAGTCCGTGCGCTGCTCGACACGGGTCGCCTCGACCTTGTAGGTGACCTTGAGCACCGGGGAGTAGATGGAGTCGATCGGAATCCGGCCGATCTCCTGGCCCGGCTGCTTGTTCTGCGCCGCGGAGACGTAGCCGCGACCGCGCTCGACGGTCAGCTCCATCTCCAGCTTGGCCTTGCCGTTGAGCGTGGCGATGTGGAGGTCCGGGTTGTGCACCTCGACACCGGCCGGAGGCGCGATGTCGGCGGCGGTGACCTCGCCCGGGCCCTGCTTGCGCAGGTACATCACCACGGGCTCGTCATGCTCGGACGAGACGACCAGCGACTTGAGGTTCAAGATGATGTCGGTGACGTCTTCCTTGACCCCGGGCACGGTCGAGAACTCGTGAAGCACGCCCTCGATGCGGATGCTGGTGACGGCCGCCCCCGGAATGGAGGACAGCAGCGTGCGCCGCACCGAGTTGCCGATGGTGTAACCGAAGCCCGGCTCCAGCGGCTCGATGATGAACTTGGACCGGTGCTCCTCGAGCGACTCCTCCTGGAGGCTCGGGCGCTGTGCGATGAGCATGTGATGAACTCCTTCTGGGACGGTGCCGCGCGTCGCTCCCTGCGCGGCGGTCCCTTCACTACGGCGGCGCCCGCTATTTGACGCCACTCGCTTACAACCATGATGCCGTACGGCTCGCACGAAGCGGGCCGTACGGCGTCATCGCATGGTCGCGAGGCCCTACTACTTGGAGTAGAGCTCGACGATGAGCTGCTCCTGGACCAGCGTGTCGATCTGCTGGCGGACCGGGAGCTGGTGCACGAGGATGCGCATGCTGTCCGGCACGACGCCCAGCCACGCCGGGACGGTCTTGTCACCGGCGGTGGCGCGGGCCACCTCGTACGGAAGCAGGTTGCGCGACTTCTCGCGGACCTCGATGATGTCGTGTTCGCGCACGCGGTACGACGGGATGTCGACCTTCTTGCCGTTCACCAGGATGTGTCCGTGACGGACCTGCTGGCGGGCCGCGTCGCGCGACTCGGCGAACCCGGCGCGGTAGACCACGTTGTCGAGACGGCTCTCCAGGATCTGGAGGAGGTTCTCGCCGGTCTTGCCGGACTTGCGGTTGGCTTCCTCGTAGTAGTTGCGGAACTGCTTCTCGAGGATGCCGTAGATGCGGCGGGTCTTCTGCTTCTCACGAAGCTGGAGCTGGTACTCAGACTCCTTGGGACGGCCGCGGCCGTGCTCACCCGGCGGGTAAGGACGGATCTCGATGGGGCACTTCGCGGACTCGCACTTCTTGCCCTTGAGGAAGAGCTTGGTCTTCTCCCGGCGGCAGAGCTTGCAGTCCGCACCCGTGTAACGAGCCATTTCTCTCTATCTCCTGGACTCAGACGCGGCGGCGCTTGGGCGGACGGCAGCCGTTGTGCGGAACCGGGGTGACGTCCTGGATGGACCCGACCTCGAGTCCGGTCGCCTGAAGCGAACGGATCGCGGTCTCACGGCCGGAGCCGGGGCCCTTGACGAAGACGTCGACCTTCCGCATGCCGTGCTCCATAGCCCGGCGCGCGGCGTTCTCGGCGGCCATCTGCGCGGCGAACGGGGTGGACTTACGGGAGCCCTTGAACCCGACGTGGCCGGCGCTGGCCCAGGAGATCACATTCCCGTTCGGGTCGGTGATCGAGACGATCGTGTTGTTGAACGTGCTCTTGATGTGGGCGTGCCCGTGAGCGACGTTCTTCTTTTCCTTGCGGCGCACCTTCTTCGGTGCGCCCTGGCGGCTCTTCGGCGGCATTTAAGCGCTATCTCCTGGAATGTGGCTGCTAAGGACTACTTCTTGCCCGGCTTCTTCTTGCCGGCCACGGTCTTCTTCTTGCCCTTGCGGGTGCGAGCGTTCGTCTGCGTCCGCTGACCGTGGACAGGCAGGCCCTTGCGGTGCCGGATGCCCTGGTAACAGCCGATCTCGATCTTGCGGCGGATGTCGGCCTGAACTTCGCGACGGAGGTCACCCTCGATCTTGTAGTTCGCCTCGATGAAGTCACGCATCGGCACGAGCTCGGTGTCGCTGAGCTGGTGGACGCGCAGGTCGGGGCTGACACCCGTCGCGGCCAGGATCTCCTGAGCGCGGGTACGGCCGATTCCGAAAATGTAGGTGAGAGCGATCTCCAACCGCTTGTCGCGGGGGAGGTCGACGCCAACCAGGCGAGCCATGGTGGGCATTCTCCTTCGTTGTGGCGGAGGTCCTGCGCCTCACTACCCCTCCCCATGCCCGGGGTGAGGGCCCCGGCCTCCGACCGGGGGTCTCCCGCGTGGTACGGCTCCGCGCGGAAAGTTCCGCATGGAAAGCCGCCTTCACGGGTGTGACGCGCGATTACTTTTCTCCGGTTCGGCCCGTCTCGCGGCGAAGCGCTTGACGGCCCGGACCGACGGCCCCACATACGTCGAGTCCGCTACTGGAGCGGACTCTGCGGGGCCTTGGGCGACTAGCCCTGGCGCTGCTTGTGGCGCAGGTTGTCGCAGATCACCATGACGCGACCGTGCCGGCGAATCACCTTGCACTTGTCGCAGATCTTCTTGACGCTCGGCTTGACCTTCATAGTCCTTATTCGTTCCGCGTATGGCCCGACCTCTACGAGGAGGGACCTACTTGTACCGATAGACGATCCGCCCACGACTGAGGTCGTAGGGGCTCAGCTCGACGACTACGCGGTCGTCGGGAAGGATTCGGATGTAGTGCATCCGCATTCGCCCACTGATGTGGGCGAGGACCTTATGGCCGTTGTCGAGTTGCACCCGGAACATCGCGTTCGGGAGCGACTCAACCACAGTGCCCTCAATCTCGATGGCGCCGTCTTTCTTGGCCATGGCCCTCGCGTTTCGCTGATCGGTCGTCTGAGGTTCGGAACACTAAGCAGCCGCGACCTTCGCACGCTTCCAGAGAGCGGCGGTCAGCCAGACCGCCTGTGCGCAAAAGGCCATAGTGAACCGACAAAGTAGTGTACGACAACCTGCTTCCAAATGCGAAACGGAGGCATGGTGTACCGACACAACCAGATCAAAGGGTACCCCAGATTCCGGGCGCGGCTCGCCCCCGGGGAACAGCACCGCGCCCACCCCTCCGGCACCGCCGATATGCCGGATGGATGGGCGCGGGTCGATCATCGCCACGTACGCTCCAGCAGGCTGGGCCGTACGGGGCGATAAAGATCACTTACCCCGCGGAAAACCGGCCAATGGCGGCCCATCGGCAAAGAGTGCGTCTGACCGCAGAGACCTCTCTTCGCGGCGGAACGCGGAAAGGGGCCCGCCCCGAAGGACGGACCCCCATGTGATGGATCCCCGGACCGGGCCCCGAACAGGCCGCGGCCCCTCGGAACACGTCTTAGAACACGTCGTGCCAGCCGCCGCAGTCGCTCACCGGGCCGCCCTCGCAGACGCGGATGTCGAAGTCGTCGAACCCGTGGCTCCTGCTGAAGCCGCCGAAGTTGCCGATGTGCAGGTGGCTGAAGGTCCGGTACGACTTGAAGTGGGTGCCGCCGTCGTCGTGCCAGCGGAACCAGACGTAGCTGTACTCGTGGTCGTGGTCGCCGTCGTACAGGTCGCCGAAGAACCAGTAGCGGCCGTGGTCCTTGTACCAGTAGCCCTTGCTGAAGTACGACCGGTCTCCGCGGTCCTCGTCGTGGCTGCCGCTGTAGCTCGAGTAGGTCGTGCCGAAGAAGTGCTTGAAGGGGCTCGACGCCTCAGCGGTCGCGGCCTGGGCGGCGGGGGCGGCCACGAGACCGGCGGCCAGAGCGCCGGCGACAGCGGTACCGGCCAGAATGGTACGAATCTTGCTCACGATGTCCTCCAGGGGATTTCCGGAAGATGCTGCTCATCTCCGGACACCCCCGAAGTTACGGAGGATCCGCCCGCCGTTCTGCGGAGGAATGCACACTCAGCGATTCGGGAAATGCGGAAAAATACGTGCTCCCCGACCAGGGGGAGGGCTATCGGCGGCGGTCGGATCCGTGCACGCCACCGAAAAGGGTGCCGAGCAGCAGGATCGCGCCCCACGGACCCATCACCCACAGCGGCCACGGGTAGACCATCTGCCCGGAAGTGATCCCGACGATGAGCCAGACCACCCAGTTGACGCCGCTCGCGACCGCCCACGCCGCCCAACCGGCCTTCAACGCGCCCTGAGCGGCCCCCGGACGGGCGGGCCGCCCCCGTGGGGCCGACACCGTGGCGGGCAGGGTGTGCAGGTCGATCTCCGGCAGGTCCGAGGTGAGCTTCGCCAGCTCGCCGTACGTCCGGCTCTGGTAGACCTGCTCCAGCCGCTCGTTGAACTCGTCAACGCTGAGCCTGCCCTCGGCGACGTGTTCGCGCAGCGCCGCGGCGACCCGATCCCTGTCGCCGTCAGACGCCCGCATCTCCGGAGTTGCCGCCATCACCATCTCCCGCTGATCCGCGCGATAAGACCATTATGTTTCACGGCTCGGGTACGGCAGGCCGTACGGGGTCAGGCGTTCTCGCCGGCCTCGGCGAGCGGCCCTCCGAGGCGGGACTCTCCCCCGTCGAGCGCGGTCAGCACCAGCGGGCCGTCGTCGGTGACGGCGACGCTGTGCTCGAAGTGCGCGGACTGCTTGCCGTCCAGCGTGACGACCGTCCAGTCGTCGGCGAGGACCTTCGTGCGGTCGGTGCCGAGGTTCACCATGGGCTCCACGGCGAAGCACATGCCGGTCTCCAGGCGCGGCCCCCGCCCAGGACGGCCGTGGTTGGCCACCCAGGGGTCCATGTGCATCTCGGTGCCGATGCCGTGCCCGCCGTACTCGGCCGGGATGCCGTAGCGGCCCTGGGAGCGCACGTACCTCTCGACGCGGAAGCCGACGTCCGACAGGTGGCCGCCGACCGTGAGCGCGGAGATGCCGCGCCACATGGCCTCCTCGGTGACCCGCATCAGCTCGGTCAGCGCGGGATCGACCTCGCCCACGGGGACCGTGATCGCCGAGTCGCCGTGCCAGCCGTCGAGGATCGCCCCGCAGTCGATGGAGATGATGTCGCCCTCGCGGAGCTTGCGCCGGTCCGTGGGGATGCCGTGGACGACCTCGTCGTTGACGGACGCGCAGATCGTGGCCGGGAAGCCCTGGTACCCCTTGAACGACGGGATGGCGCCCTCTCCCCGGATGGCCTCCTCGGCGATGGCGTCGAGGTCGAGGGGGGTCAGGCCGGGCTCGACCGACGAACGCAGCAGTTCGAGCGTCCGGGCCACGACCAGACCGGCCGCCCGCATCTGCTCGACCTGTTCGATGGTCTTGATCTGGATTCCGTGCTTACTCTTCTTGAACACTTATGGCACCCCCTCGCCTGATTGTCCCATAAATGGCTGAACGCCACCCCATGGATCGGGGCGGCGTTCGACGCCACGGTAATGACTCAGTCGGCGAACCGTCGCAGAGCCGACATCGCCCGCTGGGTGACCTCCTCGACCGGGCCGGTCGCGTCGACCCCGACGAGGATGCCCTCGTCGGCGTAGAAGGAGATCAACGGCGAGGTCTGCTCCTGGTAGACCTCCAGGCGGTGCCTGATGGTCTCCTCGCGGTCGTCGTCGCGCTGGAAGAGCTCGCCGCCACAGGCGTCGCAGACGCCCGGGGAAGCCGGCGGGTCGAACAGCACGTGCCACACCTTGCCGCAGGAGCGGCAGGTGCGCCGGCCCGCCAGGCGCCGCACGACCTCGTCGTCGTCGACGACCAGCTCCAGGACCAGATCGAGCCCGGTGCCGAACTCGGCCAGCATCTTCTTCAGGATCTCCGCCTGCGGCACGTTGCGAGGGAAGCCGTCGAGGAGGAAGCCCTCCTGCGCGTCGTCCTCCGCGAGGCGGTCACGGACCATGGCGACCGTCACCTCGTCGGGGACGAGGTCGCCGCGGTCCATGTACTGCTTGGCAAGCTTGCCGAGGTCCGTGCCACCGGAGACGTTGGCGCGGAAGATGTCGCCTGTCGAGATTTTCGGGATCGACAGATGCGAAGCGATGAACTGGGCCTGCGTCCCCTTGCCCGCTCCGGGGGGCCCGACCAGGACGACGCGCACTATCTCAGGAAGCCCTCGTAGTTGCGCTGCTGAAGCTGGCTCTCGATCTGCTTGACCGTGTCCAGACCAACACCAACCATGATAAGAATGCTGGTCCCTCCGAACGGGAAGTTCTGACTCGCTCCGGCCAGCGCCAGCGCGAGGATCGGGATCAGCGAGATGACACCCAGATACGGAGCGCCGGCGGCGGTGAGCCGCGTGAGCACATAGTTCAGGTACTCAGCGGTCGGCCGGCCCGGACGGATGCCCGGGATGAACCCACCGTACTTCTTCATGTTGTCGGCCACTTCAACGGGGTTGAATGTGATGGACACGTAGAAGTAGGTGAAGAAGATGATAAGGAGGAAGAACGTGGCCATGTAGGTGGGGTGGTCGCCCTTGACCAGGTTCTGCGCCAGCCACTCCACGACCGCGTTGGGCTGCGAGCTGTTGCCGAACAGCGTGACGAGCAGCTGCGGCAGATAGAGGAGCGACGAGGCGAAGATGACCGGGATGATGCCGGCCTGGTTGACCTTCAGCGGGATGTAGGTCGAGGTCCCGCCGTACATCCGGCGGCCCACCATGCGCTTGGCGTACTGCACCGGGATGCGCCGCTGCGCCTGCTCGATGAAGACCACGACCGCGATCATCACGATGCCGACGATCAGGACCACGAAGAACTTGAACGCGCTGAGGCGGTAGATGTTCAGCAGCTCGGCCGGGAAGACGGCGACGACCTGCGTGAAGATCAGGATGGACATGCCGTTGCCGACGCCTCGGTCGGTCACCAGCTCGCCCAGCCACATGATCACGGCGGTGCCGGCCGTCATCGTGATCACCATCGTGACGATGGTGAAGACGTCCTGGTTGAGCAGGATCTGCTCGCGGCAGCTCGGGAACAGCGAGCCGCTGCGGGCCAGTGCGACGAATGCCGTCGACTGGAGGACCGCGAGGCCGATGGTGAGGTACCGTGTGTACTGCGTGATCTTGGAGGTGCCGGCCTGGCCCTCCTTCTTCAGGGCCTCCAGGCGCGGGATCACCACCGTCAGGAGCTGCAAGATGATGCTCGCGGTGATGTACGGCATGATGCCGAGCGCGAACACCGACAGCTTCAGCAGCGCACCGCCACTGAAGAGCTGCACCATTCCGTAGATGTTGCCGGAGTCGCCGGCCTGGGCCTGGTCGAGGCAAGCACGGACGTTCGCGGCGTTCACGCCGGGAGTGGGAAGTACCGAGCCGAGCCGGAACAGCGCGATGATGCCCAAAGTGAAGAGCAGCTTCTTACGCAGGTCAGGCGTCCGGAATGCCCGGGTAATCGCGGTTAGCACGGTCCCTCCTGCGCGCCTGTGACGCGGTAACGGTCGGCGATGGTCTGGGGGGCGTCCATCGACATGTCTTCTTGCCAGTGAGCTTGCGATTGAGCTTGCGGGTGAGCGTGGGCGGGCAGGAAAAGAGCCCGCTGCCCAGCGAACTCTAACGCACTACGGGCGCGGAGGCTCATAACGAACCTCCGCGCCTCGCGCAGCATCATGCCTACAGCTCGGAAACCGAGCCGCCGGCTGCGGCGATCTTCTCCTTGGCGCTGGCGGAGAAGGCGTGCGCCTGCACGTTCAACGCCACGGAGATCTCACCGGTTCCCAGCACCTTGACGGGCTGGTTCTTACGGACGGCACCCCTGGCGACCAGGTCGTCCAGCGTGACGTCGCCGCCCTGCGGGAACAGCTCGCCGAGCCGGTCCAGGTTGACGACCTGGTAGGTCGTCTTGAACAGGGCGTTGGAGAAGCCCTTCAGCTTGGGCAGCCGCCGCTGGAGCGGAACCTGGCCACCCTCGAAGCCGAGCGGGACGTTCGTCCGGGACTTGGTGCCCTTGGTGCCGCGACCGGCGGTCTTGCCCTTGGAGCCCTCGCCACGGCCCTTGCGGACCTTGGACTTGTGGGCGCCGGGGGCCGGACGCAGATCGTGCAGCTTGAGCGGAGCGTTCTCAGTCATGACTAGTCGACCTCTTCAACTTCGACGAGGTGCGTCACCACGGCGACCATGCCCCGGATCTCCGGGCGGTCCTCCTTGACGACGACGTCACCGATGCGCTTCAGGCCCAGCGAGCGAAGCGAGTCACGCTGGTTCTGCTTGCCACCGATCTTCGACCGGGTCTGGGTGATCTTCAGACGCGCCATGGGCTAGCTCACCGCCTTCGCCGCGGCGGCGGCCTCGGCGAGGCCCTCCGCGCGCGCCTTCAGCATCGCCTTGGGGGCGACGTCCTCGATCGGCAGGCCACGGCGGGCGGCGATCTCCTCGGGCCTGCTGAGGCCCTTCAGAGCCGCCACAGTGGCGTGCACGATGTTGATCGGGTTGTCCGAGCCGAGCGACTTGGACAGCACGTCGTGGATCCCGGCGCACTCCAGGACCGCGCGGACCGGGCCACCCGCGATCACACCGGTACCGGCCGAGGCCGGACGCAGGAGGACGACGCCCGCGGCGTCCTCGCCCTGCACGGTGTGCGGGATGGTGCCCTGGATGCGCGGCACCTTGAAGAAGTGCTTCTTGGCCTCCTCGACGCCCTTGGCGATCGCCGCGGGCACCTCCTTGGCCTTGCCGTAGCCGACCCCGACGAGGCCGTTGCCATCGCCGACGATGACCAGCGCGGTGAAGCTGAAGCGCCGGCCACCCTTGACGACCTTGGCCACTCGGTTGATCTTCACGACGCGCTCGATGTACGAGACGCCCTTTTCTGCGGCGCCACCGCGGCGATCGTCACGACGGTCACGCCGCTCGCCACCGCCGCCTGCGCCGCGACGCGGTGCTGCAGCCATCAGTGGTTCCTCTTCTCGTTGCTCATGCGGGCCATCAGAAGTTCAGCCCGCCTTCACGGGCGCTGTCCGCGAGAGCGGCGAGCCGCCCCGCGTAGCGGTTGCCACCGCGGTCGAACACGACAGCGGTGATCCCGACGCTCTTGGCCCGCTGAGCGAGAAGCTCGCCGACCTTCTTCGCCTTCTCCGTCTTGTCACCCTCGGCACTGCGAAGCGAGGCGTCCATCGTGGAGGCGCTCACCAGCGTGTGACCCTTGGTGTCATCGACGATCTGCACGAACAGGTGTCGCGTGGACCGGTTGACGACCAGACGCGGACGCTCTGCCGTACCGAAGACGGTCTTGCGGACGCGGCGGTGCCGGCGGGCCCGCGAGACGGCGCGGGCGGCCGTGTGCTTGCCGAACGCAGTCTTGCCAGCCATGCCTACTTACCAGCCTTTCCGACCTTGCGGCGGACAACTTCACCCTGGTAGCGCACACCCTTGCCCTTGTAGGGGTCGGGCTTGCGCAACTTCCTGATGTTCGCGGCGACCTCGCCGACCTTCTGCTTGTCGATGCCGTCCACGTGGAACAGGGTCGGCCTCTCGACTCGGAAGGTCACGCCCTCGGGCGCGTCGACGATCACCGGGTGGCTGAAGCCGAGCGAGAACTCCAGCTGCGTCGGGCTCTTGGCCTGAACGCGGTAACCGACACCGACGATCTCCAGCGTCTTGGTGTACCCCTGCGTCACGCCCGACACCATGTTGGCGATGAGGGTGCGAGACAGGCCGTGCAGCGCACGAACCTTGTTCTCGTCGTTGGGGCGGCTGACGGCGATGGTGCCGTCCTCGGTCCGAGACACCTCGATGGGCTCGGCGACCGTGTGAGAAAGCGTGCCCTTCGGCCCCTTGACCTGGACATCCCGGCCATTGATGGCGATGTCGACACCCGTGGGTACGGGGATGGGCAGCCGTCCGATTCTCGACATGCTGTGGTTCCTCCCCTCGTTACCAGACGTAGGCGAGGACTTCCCCGCCTACTCCACGCTTGCCGGCCTGCTTGTCAGTCATGAGGCCGCCGGACGTCGAGATGATCGCGACGCCCAGACCGCCCAGGACTCGGGGCAGGTTGTCCTTCTTTGCATAGACCCGCAGACCGGGCTTGGAAACCCGGCGCAAGCCCGCGAGCGAACGCTCACGGCTCGGCCCGAACTTGAGCTCCACCACGAGGTTCTTGCCGACCTTGGCGTCCTCGACGCTCCAGGCCTGGATGTAACCCTCCTGCTGGAGGATCTCGGCGATGTGCGCCTTGATCTTCGAGTAGGGCATGGTCACGGTGTCGTGATAAGCCGAGTTCGCGTTACGCAGACGCGTCAGCATGTCTGCGATCGGGTCGGTCATCGTCATGGCCGGTGGCCTTCCTCACTGCGGTTTCCCACGCTTTCATTCGCGTCTTCGACGCGAGGCGGGGACCTACGGTGTGGTCGTGGGCGCTGGTGACAGCGCCCGGATTGATATGACTTCTGGTGTTGTACGGCCGGTTACCCGGGAGGGTTACCAGCTCGACTTGGCGATGCCGGGCAGCTCGCCCCGGTGCGCCATCTCGCGGAAGCAGATGCGGCACAGGCCGAACTTGCGGTAGACAGCGCGGGGACGACCGCAGCGCGAACACCGAGTGTACGCCCTGACCTCGAACTTCTGCTTGCGCGCTGCCTTGACCTTCAGCGACGTCTTCGCCATGATCAGGCCTCCTTGAAGGGGAATCCGAGGAGCTTCAGCAGCGCCCGGCCCTGCTCGTCGTTCTTCGCGGTGGTCACGACCGTGATGTCCATGCCCCGCTGCCGGTCCACCCTGTCCTGGTCGACCTCGTGGAACATGACCTGCTCGGTCAGCCCGAAGGTGTAGTTGCCGTTGCCGTCGAACTGCTTCGGCGACAGGCCACGGAAGTCCCGGATACGCGGAAGCGCGAGCGACAGCAGCCGGTCGAGGAACTCCCACATGCGGTCGCCGCGCAGCGTCACGTGAGCACCGATCGGCATGCCCTCGCGGAGCTTGAACTGCGCGATGGACTTGCGGGCGCGGGCGACGGCCGGCTTCTGACCGGTGATCGCGGTGAGGTCGCGCACGGCGCCCTCGATGAGCTTCGAGTCGCGGGCGGCCTCGCCGACGCCCATGTTCACCTTGATCTTGGTGATCGTGGGCACCAGCATGATGTTCTCGATGCCGAACTCCTCGCGCAGCTTCGCGATGATCTCATCGCGGTAGCGCTGCTTGAGGCGCGGAACGGTGCGCTGAACCTCAGTGGACTCAGTGGTGGTGGCGGTCATCAGCTGTCCTCACCCGTCTCGTCGGCCTTCTTCTCGGCCTTCTTCGCGGGCTTGTTCTCGGGCTTCTCGTCATCCTTGAGCTTCTTGACGTTGCTCACGTGGATGGGGGCCTCCATGGTCTGCACGCCGCCTTCCTTGGCGCCGCGCGGACCCTGGTGGGTCACCTTGGAGTGCTTCTTGATCAGGTTCACGCCCTCGACCACCACGCGGTCCTCGCGCGGGAAGGCGGCGATGATCCTGCCCTTGGCACCCTTGTCCTTGCCGGCGATGACCTGGACCAGGTCACCCTTCTTCACATGCAGCTTCGGCATTACAACACCTCCGGCGCGAGCGAGATGATGCGCATGAACTTCTTGTCGCGCAGCTCGCGGCCGACCGGGCCGAAGATACGCGTGCCCCGGGGGTCACCACTGTCCTTGATGATGACCGCGGCGTTCTCGTCGAAGCGGATGTAGGAGCCGTCGGGGCGGCGGCGCTCCTTGACGGTGCGCACCACGACAGCCTTGACAACGTCGCCTTTTTTCACGCCGCCGCCGGGAATGGCGTCCTTCACCGTCGCAACGATGATGTCGCCGATTCCCGCGTAGCGCCGACCCGAGCCGCCGAGCACGCGGATGCAGAGAATCTCCTTGGCACCCGTGTTGTCGGCGACCTTGAGCCGCGACTCCTGCTGGATCACGTCTACTCCTGTGTGTCGCGCCGGTTCTCACCTTCGCGGTGAGCCTGGCGGAACCTGATGTGGTCTTTTTCCCTCGGCGACAGCCGTACCGACCGCCGCCGCGGGCGGACCGGGCCTCTGGACGGCCCAGCCCCTTGGACACCGTCATGGGGGGTGGTCTCCCACCCCCCACGAGGCGCGTCTTGTGTTACTTGGCCTTCTCGAGGATCTCGACGACCCGCCAGCGCTTGCTGGCGGACAGCGGCCGGGTCTCCATCAGGAGGACGCGGTCGCCGACGCCGCACGAGTTCTGCTCGTCGTGGGCCTTGTACTTCGTCGTACGGCGGATGACCTTGCCGTACAGCGGGTGCTTGACGCGGTCCTCGACGGCGACGACGACGGTCTTGTCCATCTTGTCGCTGACGACCAGACCCTCGCGGGTCTTGCGGTAGTTCCGCGCCTGCTTCTCGGTTGCCTCGGTTGTCTCAGTTGTTTCAGCCATCGCTCGACTCCTTCTCGACCGTGACGATGCCGAGCTCCCGCTCGCGCATCACGGTGTAGATACGGGCGATCTCGCGGCGGACGGCGCGCAGCCGCCCGTGGCTCTCCAACTGTCCGGTCGCCGCCTGGAAGCGGAGGTTGAACAGCTCCTCCTTGGCTTCCTTCAGCTTCTGGACCAGGACGTCCTGGTCCTCCACACGCAGCTCACCGGCGGTCAGGCCCTTAGCCATCACGCCTCACCCACTTCACGCTTAACGAAACGGCACTTCATGGGGAGCTTGTGCATCGCGCGCCGCAGGGCCTCACGGGCCACGGGCTCGGCGACACCGGACAGCTCGAACATGACACGGCCGGGCTTGACATTGGCGATCCACCACTCCGGAGAACCCTTACCGGAACCCATGCGGGTCTCGGCCGGCTTCTTGGTGAGGGGACGGTCCGGGTAGATGTTGATCCACACCTTGCCGCCACGGCGGATGTGCCGGGTCATGGCGATACGAGCGGCCTCGATCTGACGGTTGGTCACGTAGGAGTGCTCAAGCGCCTGGATGCCGAACTCGCCGAAGACGACCCTGGTGCCGCCCTTGGCGGCTCCGCTGCGGTCAGGCCGGTGCTGCTTGCGGTGCTTGACCCTGCGAGGGATCAGCATGGTCAGCTCCCTTCAGCACCCGGCTGCTCCGCCGGGCCGGTCTCGGGGGCAGCCTGGGAGGCGGCCTCGGTTCTGGGTGCGCGGTCAGTACGGCCGGCCGCTCCGCCACCACGACGGGGACGGTCGCCGCCGCCACCACGACGCGGACGGTCGGCGCCGGCGCCGGCGCCACGACGGTCGTCGCGCTCACGACGCTGGCCCGCACGTGCGCCGGCCGCGGCGGCCTCGCGCTCGGCGCGGCTGGTCGGGGCCTCGCCCTTGTAGATCCACACCTTCACGCCGATCCGGCCGAAGGTGGTGCGAGCCTCGTAGAAGCCGTAGTCGATGTCCGCGCGGAGCGTGTGCAGGGGCACGCGGCCCTCGCGGTAGAACTCCGAGCGGGACATCTCAGCGCCGCCGAGACGACCGGAGCACTGGACACGGATGCCCTTGGCGCCGCTCTTCATGGCGGACTGCATGGCCTTGCGCATGGCCCGGCGGAACGAGACGCGGCTGGACAGCTGCTCAGCCACGCCCTGCGCGACGAGCTGCGCGTCGATCTCGGGGTTCTTCACCTCGAGGATGTTCAGCTGGACCTGCTTCTTGGTCAGCTTCTCCAGGTCGCCGCGGATGCGGTCGGCCTCGGCGCCACGGCGGCCGATCACGATGCCCGGACGGGCCGTGTGGATGTCGACCTGGACGCGGTCGGTCGTGCGCTCGATCTCGACCTTGGAGATGCCGGCCCGCTCCATGCCCTTCTGCAGCATGCGACGGATCGCCACGTCCTCGGCGACGTACGACTTGTACAGCTTGTCGGCGTACCACCGGCTCTTGAAGTCGGTCGTGATGCCGAGGCGGAACCCGTGCGGGTTAACCTTCTGGCCCACTAGCGGGTCCTTCCCTTCGGCTCGCGGGACTCCACGATCACAGTGATGTGGCTCGTCCGCTTGTTGATCCGATAGGCACGACCCTGGGCGCGCGGGCGGAACCGCTTGAGCGTCGGTCCCTCGTCAACCCACGCGCGGCTCACGACGAGCGTGTCCCGGTCGAGCTTGAAGTTGTGCTCCGCGTTCGCGATCGCGCTGGAGAGCACCTTGTATACGGTCTCGCTCGCCGACTGGGGAGCGAACTGCAGCACGGCCTGCGCCTCCGAAGCGGGCAGCCCGCGAATGAGGTCCACCACTCGGCGGGCCTTCCGGGGCGTGTGGCGCGCGAACCGCGCCTGTGCCCTGGCTTCCATCGCTGTCTCCTCTGATGCTTGCTTGAAGGCGCTTACCGCCGGCTGCGGCGGTCTTCCTTGACGTGGCTGCGGAACGTCCGCGTGGGGGCGAACTCTCCGAGCTTGTGGCCGATCATCGACTCGGTGACGAACACCGGGACGTGCTTGCGGCCGTCGTGCACGGCGATCGTGTGGCCCAGCATGTCGGGCACGATCATGGAGCGCCGCGACCACGTCTTGATGACGTTCTTGGTGCCCTTCTCGTTCTGGACGTCGACCTTCTTCTGAAGGTGGTCGTCCACGAAGGGACCCTTCTTAAGGCTACGTGGCATCTCGGCTGCTCCTACCGCTTCTTCCTCTTGCTCCGACGACGGATGATCAGCCGGTCGCTGGGCTTGTTCGCCTGCCTGGTGCGGCCCTCGGGCTTGCCCTTGGGGTTCACCGGGTGACGACCGCCGGAGGTCTTGCCCTCACCACCACCGTGCGGGTGGTCGACCGGGTTCATGGCGACACCGCGGACCGTGGGGCGCTTGCCCTTCCAACGGTTACGGCCGGCCTTACCGATGTTGATGTTGGCCTGCTCGGCGTTGCCCACCTGGCCCACAGAGGCCCGGCAGCGCACGTCGACCTGGCGCATTTCTCCGGAGGGCATACGCAGCGTGGCGTAGGTGCCCTCCTTGGCGAGCAACTGGATCTGCGCGCCGGCGCTGCGGCCGAGCTTGGCGCCACCACCCGGACGGAGCTCCACCGCGTGGATGAAGGTACCGGTCGGGATGTTGCGCAGCGGCAGGCAGTTGCCCGGCTTGATGTCGGCGCCGGGGCCGTTCTCGATACGGTCCCCCTGCTTGAGGCCGGCCGGCGCGAGGATGTATCGCTTCTCGCCGTCGGCGTAGTGCAGCAGCGCGATGCGGGAGGTCCGGTTCGGGTCGTACTCGATGTGAGCGACCTTGGCCGGGATCCCGTCCTTGTCGTGGCGGCGGAAGTCGATGATCCGGTAGGCGCGCTTGTGCCCGCCTCCCTGGTGCCGGGCGGTCACCCGGCCATGGACGTTGCGGCCGCCCTTGCTGTGCAGGGGAGCAAGCAGCGACTTCTCGGGCGTGCTGCGCGTGATCTCGGCGAAGTCCGAGACGCTCGCGCCGCGGCGACCGGGGGTCGTCGGCTTGTATTTACGGATGCCCATCTTTTTCGTTCATCCTTCGTCGGCTCATACCGGTCGGGGTCCGCCTCACGGCGGTCCCCCCGGTGCTAACTACTGGGGTCGTGGCGCCCCGCCTCATCGGCCGGGCGCCCTTCCCTCGTGCGGCGGACGCTCAGCCGATCTGACCGAAGATGTCGATCCGATCGCCCTCCACCAGGCTCACAATCGCGCGCTTGGTGTCGGGGCGCTGGCCGTAGCCGTGCCGGGTCCGCTTCCGCTTGCCCTGGCGGTTGATCGTGTTCACGCTGGTGACCTTGACGCCGAAGATCTGCTCAACAGCGATCTTCACCTGCGTCTTGTTGGCACCCTGGCGCACCAGGAACGTGTACTTGTTGTGCTCATCGATCAGGCCGTAGCTCTTCTCGGAGACAATCGGCTTGAGGATGATGTCGCGCGGGTCGGCGATCTTCTGCATCAGGCCTCTTCCTTCCCGCTCTTCGCCAGCCGCGCCACGATCTGGTCGTAGGCCTCCTGAGTGAAGACCACGTCGTCGTAGCACAGCACGTCGTAGGTGTTCAGCTGGCCCGCGTCCAGGAGGTGGACCTCGGGCGCGTTGCGCAGGCTCAGCCAGGTGAACTCGTCGTTCTCGTCGACCACGACGAGGACGCTACGAGCCTGCGTGATCTTGCGGAGCGCCTCCAGGGCGGCCTTCGTCTTCGGCGTGTCGCCGGTGACCAGGCTGCTCACCACGTGGACGCGACCGCCGCCGGCCCGGTCCGAGAGGGCGCCGCGAAGGGCGGCCGCCTTCATCTTCTTGGGCGTCCGCTGCTCGTACGAGCGCGGCTGCGGGCCGTGGACGACACCACCGCCGGCGAACTGCGGGGCGCGGGTCGAGCCCTGGCGGGCGCGGCCGGTGCCCTTCTGGCGGTACGGCTTCTTGCCGCCGCCGCGGACGTCACCGCGGGTCTTGGTCGCGTGGGTGCCCTGCCGGCGAGCGGCGAGCTGCGCGACGACGACCTGGTGGATCAGCGGGACGTTGACCTTGGCGCCGAAGACGTCCTCCGGCAGGTCGACGGTCCCCGTCTTGGCGCCGCCGGCGTCGAGGACGTCAATGGTGGTGCTCACTTGGCAGCCCCCTTCTTGGCAGCGGTGCGGATGAGGACCAGGCTGCCGTTGGCGCCGGGGATCGCACCCTTGATGAGGATGAGGCCCTTGTCGGCGTCCACGGCGTGAACCTTGAGGCTCTGGATGGTGGTGCGGACGTTGCCCATCCGGCCGGCCATGCGCAGGCCCTTGAAGACGCGGCCCGGGGTGGCGCAGCCGCCGATGGAACCGGGCGAGCGGTGCTTGCGCTGGGTACCGTGCGAAGCGCTCAGACCACGGAAGTTGTGGCGCTTCATGACACCCGCGAAACCCTTGCCCTTGCTCTTGCCGGTGACGTCGATGTACTGCCCGGCCTCGAAGGTGTCCGCGGTGACCTCCTGGCCGAGGGTGTACTCGGAGGCGTCGTCCGTACGGACCTCGACGAAGTAACGGCGCGGCGTGATGTCGTGCTTGCGCAGGTAGTCGCCGAGCGGCTTGTTGACCTTGCGCGGGTCCACCTGCCCGTAACCGATCTGGACGGCGGAGTAGCCGTCCTTCTCCGGAGTGCGGACCCGGGTCACCACGCACGGACCGGCCTCGACGACCGTCACCGGAACCAGCCGGTTCGCCTCGTCGAAGACCTGGGTCATGCCGAGCTTCTTGCCCAGGACGCCCTTGATCTGCTTAGCCATGTCAGTGCGTTCCCTCAGAGCTTGATCGAAATGTCGACGCCGGCAGGGAGGTCGAGCCGCATGAGCGAGTCGACGGTCTTGGGCGTCGGGTCGATGATGTCAATCAGCCGCTTGTGCGTACGCATCTCGAAGTGCTCGCGGCTGTCCTTGTACTTGTGCGGCGACCGGATCACGCAGTACACGTTCTTCTCGGTCGGCAGCGGCACCGGGCCAGCGACCTTGGCGCCGGTCCGCGTCACCGTCTCGACGATCTTCTTGGCCGAGCTGTCGATGACCTCGTGGTCATACGCCTTGAGCCGGATGCGGATCTTCTGTCCCGCCATAATGGCCTCGGTGTCCTTCGCTGTCGTCCTATAAAGCTTCACGCGGCCTGTTGCCGCTGGTCGTTCCACGCGACCGACGTGCCGGACGGTGTCCGGTGTTCCGTGATCTGGCAGTCGTTTCGGACACACCCTGCCGAAACCACTGCGAGATCACGGTCTTGTCGTCCGTGGGGCGGGATCGTCTCCGACCCCTTCGTGGCGTGGCGGTCAGGCCGTGCCGGGCCCGACCGCCACTCCGCGGTGGTGCTACTTGATGATCTTGGTCACGCGACCGGCGCCGACGGTGCGGCCGCCCTCGCGGATCGCGAACTTGAGGCCGTCCTCCATCGCGATCGGCTGGATGAGCTGGACGGTCATCTCGGTGTTGTCACCGGGCATGACCATCTCGGTGCCCTCCGGCAGGTTCACGACACCGGTCACGTCCGTGGTACGGAAGTAGAACTGCGGCCGGTAGTTGTTGAAGAACGGCGTGTGCCGGCCGCCCTCGTCCTTGGACAGGATGTAGACCTGCGCCTCGAACTCGGTGTGCGGGGTGGTCGTGCCCGGCTTGATGACACACTGGCCGCGCTCGACGTCCTCACGCTTGATGCCACGCAGGAGCAGACCGACGTTGTCACCGGCCTGGCCCTCGTCGAGGAGCTTGCGGAACATCTCGACACCGGTGACGGTGGTCGTGGTGCTCTTCTCCTTGATGCCGATGATGTCGACGGTCTCGTTGACCTTGACGACACCGCGCTCGATACGGCCGGTGACGACGGTGCCACGACCGGTGATCGAGAAGACGTCCTCGATCGGCATCAGGAACGGCTTGTCGGTGTCACGGACCGGCTCGGGGACGTTCTCGTCCACGGCGGTCATGAGCTCGATGATGGAGTCGGCCCACTTCTCGTCGCCCTCAAGCGCCTTCAGCGCCGAGACGCGGACGACCGGCAGGTCGTCGCCCGGGAACTCCTGGGCGGAGAGCAGCTCGCGGACCTCGAGCTCGACGAGCTCCAGGATCTCCTCGTCGTCCACCATGTCGGCCTTGTTCAGCGCGACGACGATGTAGGGGACGCCGACCTGGCGGGCCAGGAGGACGTGCTCCTTCGTCTGCGGCATCGGGCCGTCGGTGGCGGCGACCACCAGGATCGCGCCGTCCATCTGCGCGGCACCGGTGATCATGTTCTTCACGTAGTCGGCGTGACCGGGGCAGTCAACGTGAGCGTAGTGACGCTTCTCGGTCTGGTACTCGACGTGCGCGATGGAGATGGTGATTCCGCGCGCCTTCTCCTCGGGCGCCTTGTCGATCTTGTCGAACGGAGTCGCCTCGTTGAGCTGCGGGAAACGGTCGTGAAGCACCTTGGTGATCGCCGCGGTCAGAGTGGTCTTGCCGTGGTCGATGTGCCCAATGGTGCCGATGTTCACGTGCGGCTTGTTCCGCTCGAACTTGGCCTTGGCCACTGGTCTGTCTCCTTGAGATTCTGACTTGACTTGCGTCTTCTAACTCAGGCTCCGTACGGCGGGACGCCCGACAGCGCCCCACCATACGCAGAGGAACACGATTTCTTCGGCGGAACAGGTCCGCCGCGGAAGTCCTATTCGCCCCGAGCCTTCGCGACGATCTCCTTGGCGATGCCCGGGGGCACCTCCGAGTAGGAGTCGAACTGCATGCTGTAGACGGCCCGGCCCTGGGTCTTGCTGCGCAAGTCACCCACGTAACCGAACATCTCTGACAGCGGGACGAGAGCCTTGATGACCTTGGCCCCGGTCCGGTCTTCCATCGCCTGGATCTGTCCGCGGCGACCGTTGAGGTCACCGATGACATCACCCATGTAGTCCTCGGGCGTGGTGACCTCAACGGCCATCATCGGCTCGAGGATTACGGCGTCCGCCCGGCGAGCGGCCTCCTTGAAGGCCATCGACCCGGCGATCTTGAAAGCCATTTCGGACGAGTCGACCTCGTGGAAGGCGCCGTCCTGCAGGGTCACCTTCACCCCGACCATGGGGTAGCCGGCGAGGACACCGAACTCGGCGGCCTCCTGGGCGCCCGCGTCGACCGACGGGATGTACTCCCGCGGGATGCGGCCACCGCTGACCTTGTTCTGGAACTCGTAGCCGTCGTTGCCCTCGCCCAGCGGCTCCAGGTCGATGATCACGCGCGCGAACTGGCCGGAACCACCGGTCTGCTTCTTGTGCGTGTACTCGACCTTCTCCACCTTGCGGCGGATGGTCTCGCGGTAGGCGACCTGCGGGCGGCCGACGTTCGCCTCGACCTTGAACTCGCGGCGCATGCGGTCGACGAGGATCTCCAGGTGGAGCTCGCCCATACCCGCGATGACCGTCTGCCCGGTCTCCTCGTCACGACGGACCTGGAAGGACGGGTCCTCCTCGGCCAGTCGCTGGATCGCGGTGCCCAGCTTCTCCTGGTCGCCCTTGGTCTTGGGCTCGATGGCCACGCTGATGACCGGCGCGGGGAAGTTCATCGACTCCAGGATCACCTGGTTCGCCGGGTCGCTGAGGGTGTCACCGGTGGTGGTGTCCTTCAGGCCCATGACGGCGACGATCTGACCGGCTGCCGCGGACGGGCGCTCCTCGCGCTTGTTCGCGTGCATCTGGTAGATCTTGCCGATCCGCTCCTTCTTGCCCTTGGTCGAGTTGATGACCCCGGTGCCTGCCTCGAGCGTGCCCGAGTAGATGCGGATGTAGGTGAGCTTGCCCAGGTGCTGGTCGCTCATGATCTTGAAGGCCAGCGCGGCGAACGGCTCAGCCGGGTCCGCGTGGCGCTCGATGATCTGCTCCTCGTTGTTCACCGCGTGACCCTTGAAGGCCGGGATGTCGGTGGGCGCGGGGAGGTAGGCCACGATCGCGTCGAGCAGGGGCTGCACGCCCTTGTTCTTGAACGCGGTGCCGCAGAGGACCGGGTTGAGCGCGCTGGCGACGGTCGCCCGCCGGATCGCCGCGACCAACTGCTCCTCGGTGGGCTCGACACCCTCGAGGAACAGCTCCATGAGCTCGTCGTCGTTCTCGGCGACGGTCTCCACGAGCTTGTCCCGCCACTCCCGGGCCACGTCGGCGTGGTCGGCCGGGATGTCGACGACGTCGTACATCTCGCCCTTGGCCGCCTCGGCGCTCCAGATCAGGCCCTTCATCTTCACCAGGTCGATGACGCCCTTGAAGTCGGCCTCAACGCCCCAGGGAAGCTGGATGACCAGCGGGGTCGCGCCCAGACGGGACACGATCATGTCGACGCAGCGGTGGAACTCCGCGCCGACCCGGTCCATCTTGTTGACGAAGCAGATGCGGGGCACGCCGTACCGGTCGGCCTGCCGCCAGACCGTCTCCGACTGCGGCTCGACACCCGCGACGGCGTCGAACACCGCGACGGCACCGTCGAGGACGCGGAGCGAGCGCTCCACCTCGACCGTGAAGTCCACGTGGCCCGGCGTGTCGATGATGTTGATGGTGTGACCGAGCCACTCGCAGGTCGTCGCGGCAGACGTGATCGTGATGCCGCGCTCCTGCTCCTGCTCCATCCAGTCCATCGTGGCAGCGCCCTCGTGGACTTCACCGATCTTGTAGTTGATACCGGTGTAGAACAGGATGCGCTCGGTCGTCGTGGTCTTGCCCGCGTCGATATGGGCCATGATCCCGATGTTGCGGACCTTGGCCAGGTCAAGAGCGGTCGTGGTGGCCACTTCTCTCGCGTCCTTAACTCGTCGTCGGTGCCGACTACCAGCGGTAGTGGGCGAAGGCCTTGTTGGACTCGGCCATCTTGTGCGTGTCCTCGCGCCGCTTGACGCTGGCACCGAGGCCGTTGCTCGCGTCGAGGAGCTCGTTCATGAGCCTCTCGGTCATGGTCTTCTCGCGACGCGCCCGGGAGTACTGGACGAGCCAGCGCAGGGCCAGCGTGGTGCTGCGCGCGGCACGCACCTCGACCGGCACCTGGTAGGTCGCGCCACCGACGCGGCGGCTGCGCACCTCCAGGGTGGGCTTGACGTTGTCGAGCGCGCGCTTCAGGGTGACGACCGGGTCGTTGCCCGTCTTCTCGCGGCAGCCCTCAAGGGCGCCGTAGACGATCGACTGGGCGATCGAGCGCTTGCCGTCCAGGAGAACCTTGTTGATCAGCGCGGTGACCAGCGGCGAGTTGTGCACCGGGTCAGCGACCAGCTGGCGGCGGCCAGGGGAACCCTTGCGCGGCATGTCAGCTCTTCTCCTTCTTCGCGCCGTAGCGGCTGCGGGCCTGCTTGCGGTTGCGGACACCCTGGGTGTCCAGCGAGCCGCGGATGATCTTGTAGCGAACACCCGGCAGGTCCTTCACACGACCGCCACGCACGAGCACGATCGAGTGCTCCTGAAGGTTGTGACCCACACCCGGGATGTAAGCCGTGACCTCGATGCCGTTGGTGAGCCGAACACGCGCCACCTTGCGCAGCGCCGAGTTGGGCTTCTTGGGGGTCGTGGTGTAAACGCGGGTGCAAACGCCGCGCCGCTGAGGGCTCCCCTTGAGGGCAGGAGTCTTGGTCTTGCTGACCTTGTCCTGCCGGCCCTTGCGGACCAACTGCTGAATGGTGGGCACCGCGTCTCCGTTTCGTGCCTAGCCGGTGATACGTAGGTTCCCGGACGAGATCGCCTCGCGGCTTTCCCTTCCAGGTCGTGCTTTCGCAGGTGCTGCCGGTATCATGACCTGCTGGTTTTCTGTCTCCTTCGACCCACGCGGTCGGGCGTGTCGCGCACTCGTCGCGCCACACCCGTGCAGATCCGGCCGATCTGGAGGGGTCACGCGGCGCTCCTACCGCCTCCATCTGAGGAAACGGCCCCTGAGCGCACGCATGCGAGCCCATGAACCCATGGGCACGAAGGAAAAGACTACCCAGCCCTTTGCAACACGTCAAAACGGCTGCCGCCGGGTCGTCGTGATCCGTGCCATGGTCCCCACGACCCGCTTCTACGCAGACCGCTATTGGGCTCCCGGCAAGTCTACCCGCACACGCCGACTCATCCGGCCATTTCCTCGCCGTGATCATGTACAGGTTCCCGCGTGCCCGGCGTGAGCTGCGCCCACCCTTACCGTGATCATGCACAGATTCCCGGCACACGTCCCGACCTGCGCCTGCTCTCGGCCTGATCATGCAAAAGCGCCCGGAGCGGGTTCCCCCACTCCGGGCGCTTAGTACTGCTAGGGCGGCTGCCTCGCGACTCAGCGGCCGTACTGGCCGAAGTCGTACTCCTCCAGCGGGACGGCCTCGCCGCTGCCGGTGCCGAACGTGTAGTCCGCCGCGGAGCCGTCGTAGCCGCCGACCGTGTACATCGCGGCCTTGGCCTCCTCGGTGGGCTCCACCCGGATGTTGCGGTACTGGGGCATGCCCGTACCGGCCGGGATGAGCTTACCGATGATGACGTTCTCCTTGAGGCCGAGCAGCGAGTCCGACTTGGCGTGGATCGCCGCGTCGGTGAGCACCCGCGTCGTCTCCTGGAAGGACGCCGCCGACAGCCACGACTCGGTGGCCAGCGAGGCCTTCGTGATGCCCATGAGGACCGGACGTCCGGAGGCCGGCTGGCCGCCCTCCGCCACGGTCTCCCTGTTGAGCACCTCGAAGCGCGGCCGCTCGACGAGCTCGCCGGGCAGCAGCTCGGTGTCGCCCGACTCCAGCACGTTCACGCGCTTGAGCATCTGGCGGACGATGACCTCGATGTGCTTGTCGTGGATCGACACACCCTGCGAGCGGTAGACCTGCTGCACCTCCTCCACCAGGTGGAGCTGTACGGCACGCGGGCCGAGGATGCGCAGGACCTCGTTCGGGTTGCGGGCGCCGGCGACGAGGAGCTGACCGACCTCGACGTGCTGGCCCTCGGAGACGAGGAGCCTCGACCGCATCGACACCGGGTAGGCGATCTCCTCGGAGCCGTCGTCCGGAGTGATGACGATCTTGCGCGTCTTGTCGGTCTCGTCGATCCGGACCCGGCCGGTGACCTCGCTGATCGGGGCGACACCCTTGGGGATGCGCGCCTCGAACAGCTCCTGGACACGCGGCAGACCGTGGGTGATGTCCGCACCGGCCACACCACCGGTGTGGAAGGTACGCATGGTCAGCTGGGTGCCGGGCTCACCGATCGACTGGGCCGCGATGATGCCGACGGCCTCGCCGACGTCGACCAGCTTGCCGGTGGCCAGCGAACGGCCGTAGCAGGTCGCGCAGACACCGATCTTGGCCTCGCACACCAGGGTGCTGCGGGTCCTGACCGTCTCGACCCCGGCCTCGACGAGCGCCGTGACCGTCAGGTCGTTGATGTCGGTGCCGACCGAGGCGATCAGCTTGCCGTCCACCTCGACGTCCTCGGCCAGGATCCGGCCGTGCACGTTGCTCTCGGCGTTCTCGGCCTTGACCAGCCTGCCCTGGGCGTCACGCTCGCCGACGTGCAGCGGGACCGCGCGGTCCGTGCCACAGTCGATCTCGCGGACGATGACGTCCTGGGCCACGTCGACCAGACGACGGGTCAGGTAGCCGGAGTCGGCGGTCCGCAGCGCGGTGTCCGCCAGGCCCTTCCGCTGGCCGTGGGTGGAGATGAAGTACTCCAGGACCGACAGGCCCTCGCGGAACGAGGACTTGATCGGGCGCGGGATCGTCTCACCCTTGGTGTTGGACACCAGGCCGCGGATGCCGGCGATCTGCCGGACCTGCATCTTGTTACCGCGGGCGCCGGAGTTGACCATCATCCAGACCGGGTTGGTCGCCGGGAACGCGTTGACCATGTCGGTCTCGACGTCCGCCGTCGCGTGGGTCCAGATCTCGATGAGCTCCTGGCGGCGCTCCTCGTCGGTGATCAGACCGCGGTCGTACTCGCGCTGGACCTTGTCGGCCCGCTTCTCGTACGACTCCATGATCGCCGCCTTGTTCGGCGGGGCCACGACGTCCTCGATCGAGATGGTCACACCGGCGCGGGTCGCCCAGTAGAAGCCCGCGTCCTTGAGCGCGTCCAGCGCGTTCGCGACCTCGACCTTCGGGTACGTCTCGGCCAGCTCGTTGACGATCGCGGAGAGCTGCTTCTTGCCGACCTGGTAGTTCACGAAGGGGTAGTTGTCCGGCAGCGTCTGGTTGAACAGGCACCGGCCCAGCGTGGTCTCCAGGCGGATCGGCTCACCGGCCTCCCAGGCGTCCGGAGCCTCCCAGCCGCGCGGCGGCGGGACGTCCTTGAGACGGACCTGGATCTTGGCCTGCATGTCCAGCTCGTGGCGGTCGTAGGCCATGAGGGCCTCCGACACCGAGGCGAACACGCGGCCCGAGCCGGTGGCGTCGTCCTTGTCCGTGGTCAGCCAGTACAGACCGATGACCATGTCCTGGGTGGGCATCGTCACCGGCTTGCCGTCGGCCGGCTTGAGGATGTTGTTGGTCGACAGCATCAGGATGCGTGCCTCGGCCTGGGCCTCGGCCGACAGCGGCAGGTGCACGGCCATCTGGTCACCGTCGAAGTCCGCGTTGAACGCGGTGCAGACGAGCGGGTGGATCTGGATGGCCTTGCCCTCGACCAGCTGCGGCTCGAAGGCCTGGATGCCCAGGCGGTGCAGGGTCGGAGCGCGGTTGAGCAGCACCGGGTGCTCGGTGATGACCTCTTCCAGCACGTCCCACACGACCGGCCGGGCCCGCTCGACCATCCGCTTGGCCGACTTGATGTTCTGCGCGTGGTTCAGGTCGACCAGGCGCTTCATCACGAACGGCTTGAACAGCTCCAGCGCCATCTGCTTGGGCAGGCCGCACTGGTGCAGTTTGAGCTGCGGGCCGACGACGATGACCGAACGGCCGGAGTAGTCGACGCGCTTGCCGAGCAGGTTCTGCCGGAAACGGCCCTGCTTGCCCTTCAGCATGTCGCTGAGGGACTTCAGAGGCCGGTTGCCGGGGCCCGTGACCGGGCGGCCGCGGCGGCCGTTGTCGAACAGCGCGTCGACGGCCTCCTGGAGCATCCGCTTCTCGTTGTTCACGATGATCTCGGGCGCGCCGAGGTCGAGCAGACGCTTGAGCCGGTTGTTCCGGTTGATGACCCGGCGGTACAGGTCGTTCAGGTCGGAGGTCGCGAACCGGCCACCGTCGAGCTGCACCATGGGGCGCAGGTCCGGCGGGATGACCGGGATGCAGTCGAGCACCATGCCGCTCGGCGAGTTCCGCGTGTTGAGGAACGCCGCCACGACCTTGAGCCGCTTGAGGGCGCGGGCCTTCTTCTGACCCTTGCCGCTGCGGATGGTCTCGCGCAGGTTCTCCGCCTCGGCATCCAGGTCGAAGCTGTTCAGCCGCTCCTGGATGGCCTGGGCGCCCATGCCGCCGCGGAAGTAGCGGCCGAAACGGTCGCGCATCTCGCGGTAGAGCAGCTCGTCGCCCTCCAGGTCCTGGACCTTGAGGTTCTTGAAGCGGCTCCAGACCTCGTCGAGACGGTCCAGCTCGCGCTGGGCCCGGTCGCGGAGCTGTCGCATCTCGCGGTCGGCGCCCTCGCGCACCTTGCGGCGCGCGTCGCCCTTGGCGCCGGACGCCTCCAGCTCGGCCAGGTCGGCCTCGAGCTTCTTCTGGCGGGCCTCGATGTCGGCGTCGCGGCGCTGCTCGATGTGCTGCCGCTCGACGGAGATCTTGGCCTCCAGCGACGGCAGGTCGCGGTCACGCATCTCGGCGTCGACATGCGTGATCATGTAGGCCGCGAAGTAGATGACCTTCTCCAGGTCCTTCGGGGCCAGGTCGAGCAGGTAGCCGAGGCGCGACGGGACGCCCTTGAAGTACCAGATGTGGGTGACGGGCGCGGCCAGCTCGATGTGGCCCATCCGCTCACGGCGCACCTTGGCGCGGGTGACCTCGACGCCACAGCGCTCACAGATGATGCCCTTGAAGCGGACGCGCTTGTACTTGCCGCAGTAGCACTCCCAGTCCCGGGTCGGACCGAAGATCTTCTCGCAGAAGAGCCCGTCCTTTTCCGGCTTGAGAGTCCGGTAGTTGATCGTCTCCGGCTTCTTCACCTCGCCGTGAGACCACTGCCGGATGTCGTCAGCGGTCGCCAGGCCGATACGCAGTTCGTCGAAGAAGTTGACGTCGAGCACTTTTGATCCCCTCAGCTTCTAGATCAGACCTCTTCGACACTGCTCGGCTCGCGCCGGGACAGGTCGATGCCGAGCTCCTCCGCCGCGCGGAAGACGTCCTCGTCCGTGTCTCGCATCTCGATGGACATGCCGTCGCTGGAGAGCACCTCGACGTTGAGGCAGAGCGACTGCATTTCCTTGATGAGGACCTTGAAGGACTCGGGGATGCCCGGCTCGGGGATGTTCTCGCCCTTGACGATGGCCTCGTAGACCTTCACGCGGCCCAGCACGTCGTCGGACTTGATCGTCAGCAGCTCCTGCAGGGCGTAGGCGGCGCCGTACGCCTCCAGGGCCCACACCTCCATCTCACCGAAGCGCTGGCCGCCGAACTGCGCCTTACCGCCGAGCGGCTGCTGGGTGATCATGGAGTACGGGCCGGTCGACCGGGCGTGGATCTTGTCGTCGACCAGGTGGAGCAGCTTGAGGATGTAGATGTAGCCGACCGAGATCGGGTGCGGGAACGGCTCGCCGGAGCGGCCGTCGAACAGCCGAGCCTTGCCGTTCTCGCCGACCATGCGGGAGCCGTCCCTGTTCTCCAGGGTGTTGCTCAGCAGGCCGACGATCTCCTCCTCATGGGCGCCGTCGAAGACCGGGGTCGCGACCTTGGTGCGCGGCTCGACGTTGGTCAGGCCCTTGTCGCGCAGGCGCTCCGCCCAGGCCTCCTCGACGCCGCTCACATCCCATCCTCGGGCGGCGATCCAGCCGAGGTGAGTCTCCAGCACCTGACCGACGTTCATTCGCCCGGGCACACCCAGCGGGTTCAGGACGATGTCGACCGGCGTACCGTCCTCCAGGAACGGCATGTCCTCCACGGGGAGGATCTTGGAGATGACGCCCTTGTTGCCGTGACGCCCGGCGAGCTTGTCACCGTCGGTGATCTTACGCTTCTGCGCCACGTAGACGCGGACCAGCTCGTTCACACCGGGCGGAAGCTCGTCGCCCTCCTCACGGGAGAACACCCGGACGCCGATGACCTTGCCCGACTCGCCGTGCGGCACCTTCAGCGAGGTGTCACGCACCTCACGCGCCTTCTCACCGAAGATCGCGCGCAGCAGCCGCTCCTCGGGCGTCAGCTCGGTCTCACCCTTCGGGGTGACCTTGCCGACGAGAATGTCACCGGTCGTGACCTCGGCGCCGATGCGGATGATGCCACGCTCGTCGAGGTCGGCCAGGACCTCCTCGGAGACGTTCGGGATGTCCCGGGTGATCTCCTCAGGGCCCAGCTTGGTGTCACGGGCGTCGACCTCGTGCTCCTCGATGTGGATCGAGGACAGCACGTCGTCCTGCACCAGACGCTGGGACAAGATGATCGCGTCCTCGTAGTTGTGGCCCTCCCACGGCATGAACGCCACCAGCAGGTTCTTACCGAGCGCCATCTCACCGGTGTCGGTGCAGGGACCGTCGGCGATCACCTGATTGACCTCCACCCGGTCACCCTCGGCCACGATCGGCTTCTGGTTGAAGCAGGTGCCCTGGTTGGACCGCTTGAACTTCGCGACCCGGTAGGTGGTCCGCGTGCCGTCGTCGTTCATGACCGTGACGTAGTCGGCGGAGACCTCCTCCACCACACCCGCCTTCTCGGCGTTGATGACGTCACCGGCGTCGGTCGCGGCGCGGTACTCCATGCCGGTGCCGACCAGCGGCGCCTCACTCTTCAGCAACGGCACCGACTGACGCTGCATGTTGGAGCCCATGAGCGCGCGGTTGGCGTCATCGTGCTCGAGGAACGGGATCATCGCGGTGGCCACCGACACCATCTGGCGCGGCGACACGTCCATGTAGTCCACGTCGGACGGGTGGACGGCCTCGAACTCGCCGCCCTTGCGCCGGGCGAGCACGCGGGACTCGGCGAAGCTGCCGTCGGGGTTCAGGACCGTGTTGGCCTGGGCGACGACGTGCCTGTCCTCCTCGTCCGCGGTCAGGTAGTCGATCTGCTCGGAGACCCGCCCGTCGACGACCCGGCGGTACGGCGTCTCGACGAAGCCGAACGAGTTGACCCGGCCGAAGGACGACAGCGAGCCGATGAGGCCGATGTTCGGGCCTTCCGGGGTCTCGATCGGGCACATCCGGCCGTAGTGGGACGGGTGCACGTCGCGGACCTCGAAGCCGGCGCGCTCACGCGACAGACCACCGGGGCCGAGGGCCGACAGACGCCGCTTGTGCGTCAAGCCCGCGAGCGGGTTGGTCTGGTCCATGAACTGCGACAGCTGGGAGGTGCCGAAGAACTCCTTGATCGACGCCACCACCGGGCGGATGTTGATCAGGGTCTGCGGCGTGATCGCCTCGACGTCCTGGGTCGTCATGCGCTCGCGGACGACACGCTCCATGCGGGCCAGGCCCAGGCGGACCTGGTTCTGGATCAGCTCGCCCACCGTGCGGAGACGCCGGTTGCCGAAGTGGTCGATGTCGTCGGTCTCGACGATCACCGAGCCGTCTGGGCCCATCGAGTCCTCGCCGGCGTGCAGCCGGACGATGTACTCGATCGTGGCCACGATGTCCTCGTCGGTCAGCGTGCCCTGGGTGATGTCGGAGTCGACGCCCAGCTTCTTGTTGATCTTGTAGCGGCCGACCTTGGCCAGGTCGTAGCGCTTCGGGTTGAAGTACAGGTTCTCCAGCAGCGTCTGGGCGGACTCCCGGGTCGGGGGCTCGCCGGGACGCAGCTTGCGGTAGATGTCGAGCAGGGCGTCGTCCTGGCCGGAGGTGTGGTCCTTCTCCAGGGTGGCCCGCATCGACTCGTACTGGCCGAAGCGCTCCAGGATCTGGTCGGTCGTCCAGCCGAGCGCCTTGAGCAGCACCGTGACGGGCTGCTTGCGCTTGCGGTCGATACGCACGCCGACGCTGTCACGCTTGTCGATCTCGAACTCGAGCCAGGCGCCGCGAGACGGGATCACCTTGCAGCCGAACAGGTCCTTGTCGGAGGTCTTGTCGACCGAACGGTCGAAGTAGACACCTGGGGACCGCACCAGCTGGGAGACCACGACACGCTCGGTGCCGTTGATGATGAACGTGCCCTTCGACGTCATGAGCGGGAAGTCGCCCATGAACACCGTCTGGCTCTTGATCTCACCGGTGGTGTTATTGATGAACTCCGCCGTCACGAACATCGGGGCGGAGTAGGTCATGTCCTTGTCTTTGCACTCATCTACGGAGTACTTGGGCGGCTCGAACCTGTGATCCCGGAACGACAGGGACATGGTTCCGGAGAAGTCCTCGATGGGACTGATCTCCTCGAAGATCTCTTCGAGACCGGATTGGGCCGGAACGTCCTTGCGCCCGGCCTGGCGAGCCGCCTCGACCCGGCCCTTCCATTTCTCGTTGCCGAGCAGCCAGTCGAAGGACTCGGTCTGCAGGGCGAGAAGGTCGGGAACTTCGAGCGGCTCCTCGATACGTGCGAATGACACGGTACGGGGACCGGCGGGTACGGCGGAGGCGTTGCGCGAGGCTGCCAACAGATGTCCTTCCGAGGGCTCGCGGACTGACTACACGCACGCCAGACGACCAGGACCAAAGCATTACTTAGAGAAGCGGTCGTCAAAGGGCAGCGCAAAGGGGCAGTGTAGCCGATCGGCATACACCTGTCCACTCCGCTCTCGCTCTGCGCTCCACGTTGGTGGCAGCATCACCCGTCCGCGCCGAAACGTCAAGCCCGAGAGCCCACATTTCGCCTAACTGACGGGCACCACGCTGGGTGTTTCCCGTCCGCGTCAGGCATGAACATCACTGGATCCAGTCCCTACCCGGGAGCCGGTCCAGGTAACGCTCTGTCACGCGGACGGCCCAACGCTGACCGTCGGTCGACGCTGCCGTGCCATGGATATGCCACCCACCAAAGATTCCTAAACCCACTCTTTACTAACAATTGGGTAACGCGGCTCACCGGGCGGGCGTGTCCCCGAGGAGGGTGGACAGGCCGGAGACCTTCCAGCCGTCGCCGTCCGTGACCATGACGAGCCGCGCCCTGCCCCGGCTGACCTGCTGTTCCGGAGATCCTTGACCCGTCGCCGCCCTGCTCGTGACCATGTTGACGAAGACCAGCACCCTGACCTCGTCAGGTGTCGCCGACTCCACCCCGGCAGCCGCCACGACCGCCTGCTGGACCGTCTGCCGGCTCCGCGCCTCGGGTGCGAGCGTGGCGGCCAGCCGGCGGTAGTGCCCCGACAACGCCCCCGTGGCGTGGCTCTCCGCCCGCGCCAGATCCTGGTCGATCGTACGGTAGTCGTACGACAGCATGTCGGCGGCGAAGGAGCGGGCGGCGGCGAGGGCGCCCGAGGCGGCCTCCTGACCGCTCTGGAGGCGGCGGAGGTCCGCATAGGCCGAATAGACCATGACGGCCAGCACGACGGCTGAGAGCGCCAGCAGGGCGACGAGGACCCGCCTCACGGCACGGCCTCCGACTGCGACACGAGCCAGAGACCGCCGGCCTTGCTGACCTTCATGCGCCAGCGGTAGAAGCGCTCCTCGGGGGCGGCGTTCTTGCCGTCCTCCCAATGGATCACCGCATCGGCCACGATCAGCACCTCGGCGCTCTGCCGGTCAGCGCCCATTGAGGCCAGCCCGGTCGCCCGGAGAACGCCGGTCTGCACCACCTTGTTCTTGAGGGTGGCCTCCTTCAGGGCCGCCCGGTTCGCGGTATATCGCTCGCGTTCCGGCCCGGTCGAGGTGGCGATGACCCGGTTCATGTCCTCGTCGACGGTCCGGTGGTTCAGCGACAGCATGTCGACCGCATGCGCCGCCGCCGCGCGCACGGCCGCCTGGCGGTCGTCCTCCGCCGCCCGCGCCGCGTCACGGCTCTTTCCCACCAGGACCAGCGCCCCGGCCAGAGCGGCCACCAGGACAGCGAGACCGATGATCAGCGCGCGCCGCACGGTGGCCACCCCCGATCATGTCGCCGGACGCCGGATCCTATCCCGGACCATAGATCACCAGACCTGCTCTGCCCATAGGGTCTCGATCCCGTACGGCTCTCGCGTGCCGTACGGCTCCAGGCGGGCCTGTACGGCTCCCGCGTTTCCGGGGCATGCGAAAGGGGCGGGCACACCCGGCACCTGGGTGGACCCGCCCCTTCGATGAAGCGTTCGCCTGCGCGCGTTACTTGACGGTGACGCTGGCGCCGGCGCCCTCGAGGGCGGCCTTGGCCTTCTCGGCCTGCTCCTTGTTGACCTTGCCGTCGAAGACGGACTTGGGAGCGCCGTCCACGAGGTCCTTGGCCTCCTTGAGGCCCAGGCTCGTCAGAGCGCGGATCTCCTTGATGACCTGGATCTTCTTGTCGCCGGCGGCCTCGAGGATGACCTCGAACTCGTCCTGCTCCTCGGCCTCCTCAGCGGGGGCGGCAGGGCCACCCGGAGCGGCGGCGACCGCGACCGGAGCGGCGGCCTTGACGTCGAAGGTCTCCTCGAAGAGCTTCACGAAGTCGGACAGCTCAAGGAGGGTCATCTCCTTGAAGGTCTCGAGCAGCTCGTCGGTGCTGAGCTTCGCCATGATGGTGTTCCTCCAGTGGATCTAGCAAAACGTGAAAAGGGACCGCGGTGCGCGCTTTCCCCCGCCCGCTTGCGCGGGACCTACTCGCCGGCCTCTTCGCGCTTGACGCGCAGAGCCTCGGCCAGTCGAGCCATGGTGGTGGGCAGCGCGGCGAAGGTGGCGGCAGCCTGGGACTGCTTGGCCTTCAGCGCACCGGCCAGCTTCGCGAGGAGCACCTCACGGGACTCAAGGTCGGCAAGCTGGGTGATCTCGGCGGGGGTCATCGACTTGCCGTCGACGACACCACCCTTGATCACCAGGAGGGGGTTGGCCTTGGCGAAGTCACGCAGACCCTTCGCCGCCTCGACGACGTCACCCTTGACGAACGCGATGGCGGTCGGGCCCTGGAACAGGTCGTCCAGGACGGTGATCCCGGCGCTGTTGGCCGCGATCTTGGTCAGCGTGTTCTTCGCCACGGCGAACTTCGCATTCCCACCGAGAGAAACGCGCAGCTGCTTGAGCTGAGCGACGGTGAGACCGCGGTATTCGGTCAGAACGGCGGCGCTGGAGCCTTCGAACTCACTCTTGAGCTCGGCTACCGCACCGCTCTTCTCCGCCTTCGCCATGGGCCTCCTTCCAGATGTGCCACCGGCGAAGGCCCAGAAAAACGGACAAGCCCCGGCGCAGGCGCACGGGGCTTGGAAGGACGCGAACGTCCCAAGCTCTCTTCACACCTACGCGGGCCGTCCACTCACGTGGATCCTTCGGTCACCCGGCTACAAACAGCCCGGCAACGACCGGCGGTCTTTGGCAGAAGACAGAATACGTGTCAATTCCTAGGACGCCAAATCAGGCGGCGTCAGCCTCCCAGGCTGATGTTCTTGGGGATCTCCCCGACCTGGTCGGCCGGAGGCGTCTGGATCGTGACGGGCTCGTTGAACGCCTTGAACAGCGCGGTCGCCTTGAACGTGCCCTCCTCCGCCTTGCCGCCGTTCAGCTCGACCTTGCGGGGCAGCCCCTGCGCGTCGATCCACGCGTCGAACTTGACGTCCTTCACGCCCGACAGGCCGCCCTGGAGCCGCGTCTGGGCCTCGGGGGCCAGCAGCTTGACCGCCTGCTCGGTGTCGAACGTGCCCGTGTAGTGCGTGGTGTCCACGCCGCCGACCTTCTCGGTGCCGACGGCCTTGGCGTCCTTGGACGCGGTCAGCAGAGCGGCGCTCGTCTTCAGGTCGATCTGCTGCGCCTGGCCGAGGAGCTGGTCGACGTTGACGCCCGACGAGGAGCCGAGCTGCTTGAGGTCCAGCTTGATCCACGGCTTGGTGGCGCCGACGAGGGTCTTGAGCACGTCGAGCTTCACGTAGGCCACATCGCCCTGCAGGACGACCCGGACGCCCCCAGGCAGGTTCTGGCCGCCGAACGTGACCTGGTTGAGGGTGATGTCGGAGGCGAGCTGCGGGGTCTTCTGGTACAGCATGGTGCCCTGAACGTTGCCCGCTCCCCCCTTCGGGCTGGAGAAGTCCACGACGAGGTCGGCCGAGTACGTGTTGACGTCGTCGGCCTTCTGCGCGGTCTGCTGCAGGACCTCGGCCGCCGAAAGCTTCGCGTTGCCGAGAGACGGAGCAGCGGTCGTGCCGCATCCCGCCACCGTTATCGCGGCCACCGCCCCGGCGGCCACCAGAAGTCGGCGCATGTTTTCCATCCCTTCGTGTCCCCGAACAAGTGCCCTCGACACTATGCGGCTAACACCCGTGCCGCGCCGATCCTGGGAAAACCCACATCAGGTATGCACAAGCCGTACACATCCGCGTGGCGGGAGCCGTACATGTGAATAGGGGAAAGTCGTGCGCGGGTAAGCGGCGCGCGGCATGGGCGGAAACCGAAAAACCCCCGCCCAGACGGGGCAGGGGTTCTTCATGGACCTAAATGGCCGTAATAGCCAGATTGGCGGTATTGGCCGTACTGACCGGATTGGCCGTATTTCCGCTGATCAGGCGTCGATCTCGGCGGTCATCGCACGCGTCACGTTCGGGTCGACCGGGATGCCGGGGCCCATGGACGTGGTGAACGTGACCTTCTTGACGTAACGGCCCTTGGCCGCCGACGGCTTGAGACGCAGCACCTCGTCGAGAGCGGCGGCGTAGTTCTCCACGAGCTGACGCTCGTCGAAGGACGACTTGCCGATGATGAAGTGCAGGTTCGCGTGCCGGTCGACGCGGAACTCGATCTTGCCGCCCTTAATTTCGGTGACGGCCTTGGCGACGTCCGGCGTGACGGTGCCGGTCTTCGGGTTCGGCATGAGGCCACGCGGACCGAGCACGCGGCCCAGGCGGCCGACCTTGCCCATCAGGTCCGGCGTCGCGACGACCGCGTCGAAGTCGAGACGGCCCTTGGCCACCTCGTCGATCAGCTCGTCGGAGCCCACGATGTCGGCGCCCGCGGCGCGGGCCTCCTCGGCACGGTCACCGGTCGCGAAGACCAGGACCCGGGCGGTCTTACCGGTGCCGTGCGGGAGGTTGACGGTGCCACGGACCATCTGGTCCGCCTTGCGCGGGTCGACGCCCAGACGCAAGGCGACCTCGACGGTGGCGTCGAACTTGGTGGTCGCGGTGTTCTTGGCCAGCCGGACACCGTCCAGCGGGCTGTACAGGTTGTCGCGGTCGACCTGCGCGGCCGCGTTCTTCCAGCTCTTGCTGCGCTTCACTTTCGGCTCCTCATGGAGTTCGTGGTCCGGGCCGGCGCATTGGCCCTGCCACTGTGTCTAATTGCCTAGCCTTCGGCGAGGCTGGCTCGGGGCGCCCTTCAGGCCGCGTCTTCCCTCGTCGCGCTTGGTCGCGTCGCTCCCGCGCGCTCCTCAGTCCAGACACGGCCGCGCCCCGCGCGGGGTTGATCAACCTTGCCGTGGTGCGGTTATGTACCTAGTCGGCGATGGTGATGCCCATGGAACGGGCGGTGCCGGCGATGATCTTCTCCGCGGCCTCGATGTCGTTGGCGTTGAGGTCCTGCATCTTGGTCTCGGCGATCTGCCGCAGCTGGTCCTTGGTGAGCTTGCCCACCTTGTCCTTGTGCGGGGTCGCGCTGCCCTTCTGCAGACCGGCGGCCTTCTTGATCAGCTCGGGCGCCGGAGGCGTCTTCGTGACGAAGGTGAAGCTGCGGTCTTCGAAGATGGTGATCTCGACGGGGATGATGTTGCCCCGCTGGGCCTCCGTCGCAGCGTTGTACTGCTTGACGAATTCCATGATGTTGACACCGTGCGGACCGAGGGCGGTACCGACCGGCGGCGCGGGCGTGGCCTGTCCAGCGGGAAGCTGGACCTTCACCAGCGCCGCGACTTTCTTCTTAGGAGGCATCTGTCCTTCTCCGGGTCTTTTGTCCTACAAAACCCTCACAGGCGGGAAAGCCGGCGCCTGGACCGGCTTCCCTGATGCGTGTGAGGACGACTAACGAGTCTATGCGAGCTGCTCAGATCTTCGAGACCTGGTTGAACGACAGCTCCACAGGGGTCTCGCGGCCGAAGATCGAAACGAGCACCTTCAGCTTCTGCGACTCGGCGCTGATCTCGCTCACCGTCGCCGGAAGCGTGGCGAACGGACCATCCATGACTGTGACGGACTCGCCGACCTCGAAGTCGACGGTCGCGGCCGCGGCCTTGGACGTCGCCTTCTTGACTTCCTCGGACGGCTCGGGCGCGAGCAGCTTGGCGACCTCGTCGAGGTTCAGCGGGCTCGGCTTGTTCGACAGGCCCACGAACCCGGTCACGCCCGGCGTGTTGCGGACCGCGGCCCACGACTCGTCGGTCAGGTCCATGCGGACCAGCACGTAGCCGGGCAGCACGCGCTCCTTGATCGGAGTCTTCTTGCCACCCTTGAACTCCGTGATCGTGTGGGTCGGCACCTCGACCTGGAAGATGTAGTCCTCCATGTTGAGGGACCCGGTGCGGCTCTCGATGTTCTGCTTCACGCGGTTCTCATAGCCGGCGTAGGAGTGGATGACATACCACTCGCCGTACTGGCCGCGGAGCTGACGCTTGAACTCCTCGATCGGGTCGACGTCCGGGAGGACATCGCCGTCCTCGTCGACGGCTGCCTCTTCCCCCGCGTCTTCCTCGGTCGAGTCGACGTCACCGTCAACACCGTCCGAGTCGACGGCGGCGGTGTCGTCAACCTCTTCTACGGCCTCGTCCGGCTCGGTCTCCCACTCATCACGGGAGCCATCGACCGGCAGCGGGGACTCGGACACGGGACTCTTCCTCTTTCGATCGGTGACATGACGTGCTGAGACGCCTCGGGCTGGATCAGGATCCGCCGAAGACCGCCAGCACACCCTTCGTCAGCAGGAAGTCTAGTCCGGACACGATCCCGACCATGATTACAACGAAGACGAGGACCACCGTGGTGTAAGTGATCAGATCGTTCCGCCGCGGCCAGATGACCTTGCGCAGCTCGGCGACGACCTGCCGGTAGAAAAGTGCGGGAGAGGTGCGCTTGGCCTTCTTCTCACCGCTTGGCTTGCCTGGCTTTCCAGCGGTCTCGCCGCGGGTGTCGATCGCCACAGTCCTCACCTGATCCGTCGTGTCCATCGCAACTTGCGGCGCGCTTGACGCCATTGGTGCGCGGACCGCACTCCGCAGGGCACGAGGGACTCGAACCCCCAACCGCCGGTTTTGGAGACCGGTGCGCTACCAATTGCGCTAGTGCCCTAAGCCGTGCACCACAATACCCGAGAAACGCGTGGGCTAAGCCGTACGTTCCCCGTCGTGGTCCACTAGTCGGTGAAGTGTACGTGGGAAAGACCGCTTCGTCGAACCGTGCTTTCCGCGCTGGTCAAAGGTACCGCGTGGGACTGTCCGAATCATGGATACCGAGAGGAAACCGTCCGGCGGGTCTGGAACGATGGGGGGCATGACCCGACCTCGCATCTCCGCGCGTATCTCCGCGATCTCCGAGTCCGCGACGCTGGCCGTTGACGCCAAGGCCAAGGCGATGAAGGCCGCCGGTCGCCCGGTCATCGGATTCGGCGCCGGCGAGCCCGACTTCCCGACACCCGATTACATCGTCGAGGCGGCCGTCGAGGCGTGCCGGAATCCCCGGTTCCACAAGTACACGCCGGCCGGGGGCCTGCCCGAGCTCAAGCAGGCGATCGCCGACAAGACGCTGCGCGACAGCGGGTTCCAGGTCGACGCGTCCCAGGTGCTGGTGACGAACGGCGGCAAGCAGGCCGTCTACGAGGCGTTCGCCACGCTGCTGGACCCGGGTGACGAGGTCCTGGTCATCGCTCCCTACTGGACGACCTACCCCGAGGCGATCAAGCTGGCGGGCGGCGTCCAGGTCGACGTCGTGACCGACGAGACCACCGGCTACCTCGCCTCCGTCGAGCAGCTCGAAGAGAAGCTGACCGACCGCACCAAGGTCCTGCTGTTCGTCTCGCCCTCCAACCCGACCGGCGCGGTCTACACCCCCGCGCAGGTGGAGGAGATCGGCCGCTGGGCGCTGGACAAGGGCCTCTGGGTCGTCACCGACGAGATCTACGAGCACCTCGTGTACGGCGACGCCACCTTCTCCAGCGTCGCGACAGCCGTACCGGAGTTGCGGGAGCGCGTCGTCGTGCTGAACGGCGTGGCGAAGACCTACGCCATGACCGGCTGGCGGGTGGGCTGGCTCATCGGCCCGTCCGACGTCGTGAAGGCCGCGACCAACCTGCAGTCGCACGCCACGTCGAACGTGGCGAACGTGTCCCAGGCCGCCGCGCTCGCGGCCGTCTCCGGCGACCTGTCGGCCGTCGCCGAGATGCGGGCCGCCTTCGACCGCCGCCGGCAGACGATGGTGCGGATGCTCAACGACATCCCCGGCGTCCTGTGCCCGGAGCCGCTGGGCGCGTTCTACGCGTACCCGTCGATCAAGGCGCTGCTCGGCAAGGAGATCCGCGGCAGGCGTCCGCAGTCGTCCGCCGAGTTGGCCGAGCTCATCCTGGAGGAGGCCGAGGTCGCCCTCGTCCCGGGCGAGGCGTTCGGCACTCCCGGATACTTCCGCCTCTCCTACGCCTTGGGCGACGACGACCTGGCCGAGGGCGTCAGCCGCCTGGCCAAGCTCCTCGCCGAAGCCCACTGATCGCGTCCGAAGGCCCGGGCCGCCGCAGGCCCGGGCCTTCGCGTGTCCGTACGGCTCCGGGCCCGCCGCGTCAGCCCCAGATCACGCAGATCGGCGCGGCGATGATCCTCTCTCCGAGCTCGTAGAGCCGCGAGCCGGTGTGGAGGACCACTCCGGCCACGAACCGATCGCCCAGCTCGTCCCGCAGCCAAGCCAGGTGCTTGGCGGCATCCGTCCGAGGAGCGGCGCCCGCTTTGACCTCGATCGCGATGACCCGCCCCATGCCGAGCTCGAGAACGATGTCGACCTCGTGCCGCCCCTGGTCCTGCCGTAGGTGGTAGATCCGCGGCTTGCTACGACATATCGGCACTTCGGCACGGAGCTGCTGGGCCACGAAAGTGTCGATCACGCGGCCGAGCAGATCACTGTCACGCAGGACGGCCTCGGGATCGGCTCTAAGTAGCGCGGCCACCAGCGCGGGGTCCACGACGTACCGCTTCGGCGACCGGACAAGGCGCTTCAGGCGATTACTGAACCAGGCTGGGATCTTGTCCACGAGCAGCAGGTCCCGGAGAAGCCTCTCGTAGGCCTCTCCCGTCCGCGCGTTGACAGCGGCGGATTCGTAGAGCGTCTTATCGGTCACCACGCCGGCCGTGTTCAGCGCCATCGCCTCGAAATACGCCCTGAGCCGGACGGGGTCACGCCGCCCGTCCAGGCTCTCGATGTCGCGAGTGAGCGTCTGCTCGATATAGCTGGCCAGCCACCGCTCCCGTACGACAGGTTCCATGTGATGCGCCTGCGGAAAGCCGCTCTGGAGGGCCAGATCGAGATAGCCGCCCAGGTCGGGCGGCGCCGGCGGCACCACGAGGTCGGTTATGCGGCCCTCCGCCAGAAGATCCGCGAACGGCGGGCGCGCGGTGTTCCGGTGGATCTCCTTGACCGCCAGGCCGGACATGTCAACGCGGACCACTCGTCCCGTGCCGGGCCACGTCCGGCCGCCGGAATCGGACCATACGGAGCCGGTGAGAATGAACCGCCCCGGGCTGTAGTCAGCGTCCACGGCCCTCTTCACAGCGCCCAGAACTTCGGGGACGACCTGCCACTCGTCGAGAAGCACCGGCTCGCGCAGCCGCCGGAGGGCCGCGTCCGGATCCGCGGCGAAGGCGGCCGTCTCCTGTTCCCGATCGAGCCGCACGACGGTCTCGACGTGCCGAGCGGCCGTCGTGGTCTTCCCCGTGGCGCGCGGCCCCACCAACATGATCGCCGGGAGGGTCGCGAACGTCTCCTCGATCAGCGGATCCACCAGCCGGGGGATGTAGGGATCATGGCCCACGACCAGCACATTACCAAGATGACCCAGGGTCGAGTACAAAGATGACCCAGACCCGCGGTCCGTACGGCTAACCCGGGTGGATGATAGGCGGGGAGTCCTCGCACGGAAGCGGGACGCAGGTCCAAGGCCATGTCCTTCGCCGGCCAGGAGACCTGGCACAGCGTCGTGAGATTCTTCGCCCGGAGCCCATGGACGAACTCCACCCTGACACTTCGGCCGCCTTCCCCCGTCCATACCCGGCTGAGACCGTCGGGGCCCAGTTCTGTCCTTCCCGACGCGTCACGGAGGCCGTCCGGAATGTAGGTCACGCGCATCCCGTCGAACTCCGGGTCCCACGGCACACGCAGGCCCATCGCGACGCGTTCGAGATCCAGTAGGTCACTTGGCGGGAGTGACCCCTTCGGCGATCTTCTTGAGCTCGCGGCCGGCCGCGTCCTTGCCGATCTTCTTGGCGTAGTCGGGGCTGATCGCCACCTCGACCGCCAGGCCTGGGCGCTCGGCCCACACGATCGTCAGCGTGCCGTCCTGGGTGATCTTGTCGGCCGCCTCTCCGAGAGTGACCAGGTAGGCCGTCTTGCCGCCCACCTTGACGGGCTCGGCGCCCTGGCCGCGGTAACCCCTCATCCGGTCGGCGAGCCGGTCCGCGGCGTCACCCTTGTAGACGATCATCTGGACGCTGTACATACCGGGCTCGAGGCCCGGCTCGACCCACGTCGTCGTGTAGCTCGTCTTGCCGAACCCGTCCTTGCCCGACCACTTGCCCCATTCGAGTCCGTCGGGCAGGTAGCCGACGTGGATGCCGCCGAAGTCGCGCCCGTCGCCCAGGTCGCCGAGATCCTGCGGCAGCGGGTCGGCGGAGGGAGTAGCCGACGGGCTCGCCTCAGGATTGTCCGACTCCACGATGGTGACGGTTATGACTGACCCGGCCGGGGCCTCGGTGCCCGCGGCCGGCTCCTGCGCGGTCACGACCCTGAGTCCCTGACCTTCGGTGAGGACCTCCTTGAACTCCACCGTGAACCCGGCGTCCTCCAGGATGGTCCGTACGCTCGTCGCATCGGTCCCGATGACGTCGGGGACCACGACCCCGGAAACGGCGGCGGTGTCGGCCGAGCCGTCCCCGGCTCCCGCTGCCGCTTGCCCGCCCGGTCCCGCCACGCGGCCCGTCGCGGGCGCGTGACTCAGATACACCGGTACGGCTCCCGCCACGGCCACCGTCAGCAGGGCCGCGCCCGCCGTACGAAACCGGACGACGTTGCGGCGGCTCCGCCGCCTCACGGACTGCCCCATCGACGGCGACGCGTAGACGCCGGCGACCTGGGACGCCATCGCGTCCTTCAGCGCCTCTTCGACCTTCATGCGGAGGCCCCTTCCAGATTTCCCATACGTGCGCGGACTCTCGCCAGGCCACGGGCGGCCTGGCTCTTGACGGTTCCGACCGAGCAGCCCAGCAAGGCCGCCGTCTCGGCCTCGGACAGGTCCTCCCAGTAGCGGAGGACGAGGACGGCCCGCATCCGGGCTGGGAGTTTCCTGAGCTCCGCGAGCAGGGCGTCCCTCAGGCCCAGATCGGGCGACTCCACAGGCGTGTCAGGCGGATGGGCGAAGGTGATCTCCTGGATGACCTTCTTCCTCCGGGACCGGCTGATCGCGCCGTTCACGACGACACGGCGGGCGTACGCCTCGGGGTTGTCGTGCCGGATGCGCGGCCAGTGCCGGTAGACCTTCTCCAGGGCGCTCTGCACCATGTCCTCGGCGTCGATCGTGGAGGCTCCGCAGACCAGGATCGCGGTGCGGAGCAGAGCGGTGCTGCGCGCGGCCAGGAACTCATCAAAGGCCGCCTCGTCTTCTTCCGTCATGGGCTCCCCTTTCGCCCGTCCACAACGCGTAAGGCGGGCGCGAGGTTGACAGGCGGATACGGCAGGATATGGAGATGCCGCGCCCACTCGACAAACTCCCCAAGGCACATCTGCATCTGCACTTCACCGGCTCGATGCGGCATTCCACGCTCATCGAGCTCGCGCGGGAGCACGGCGTCCACCTGCCCGACGCTCTGGTGCAGGACTGGCCGCCCCAGCTCCACGCGACCGACGAGCGCGGCTGGTTCCGGTTCCAGCGGCTGTACGACATCGCGAGGTCCGTGCTGAAGCGGCCCGAGGACGTCTACCGGCTGCTGCGGGAGGCCGCCGAGGACGAGGCCCGCGAGGGCTCCCGGTGGTTGGAGATCCAGGTGGACCCGTCGGGGTACGCCCAGCGGTTCGGCGGGCTCACCACAACGTTGGAGCTCGTCCTCGACGCCACGGAGCAGGCGGCCAAAGCCGCGAATATCGGCATAGCGGTGGTCGTGGCCGCCAACCGCACGCGGCACCCTCTCGACGCCCGGACCCTCGCCCGCCTGGCCGCGCAGTACACCGGGAAGGGCGTCGTCGGCTTCGGCCTGTCCAACGACGAACGGCGTGGGCGCGCCCGCGACTTCGACGGCGCCTTCCGGATCGCCAAGCGCACCGGACTGCTCGCCGTACCGCACGGGGGCGAGCTCCTCGGCGCGGCCAGCGTGGCGGAGTGCGTCGACGACCTTGAGGCCGACCGGGTCGGCCACGGCGTCCGCGCCGCCGAGTCGCCCCGCCTCATGGAACGGCTCGCCGACCGGCAGATCGCCTGCGAGGTGTGCCCGCTGTCCAACGTCGGCCTCGGCGTCGCCGAGCGGCCCGAGGACGTGCCGTTGCGGAAGCTGTTCGAGGCGGGCGTCCCGATCGCGCTCGGCGCCGACGACCCGCTGCTGTTCGGGGCGCGGCTGCTGCCGCAGTATGAGCTCGCCAGAGAGGTGTACGGCTTTCGCGACGCGGAGATCGCCGAGCTGGCCCGCCAGTCGATCCGGTCGTCGGCCGCCCCCGATCCCATCAAGAAGGAGCTCCTGGGCGAGATCGACGGCTGGCTCACCGCCCCGGAGCTCACCGGCTGAGGCCCACCCCCGCTCGCCCGATCGGCCAAGGACCCGGCGATGAGGTTTCACTGAGCCGAGGCGGCGATGCGAAGCGCCTGATCCCGGCTGGGGCCTTCGAGGCGCAGCCCCACGGCTCCCCGCTGCCAGATCAGCGTGGGAGCGGCGACCCGCTCCTCGCGAGGCGCGCCACCGCGCCGGGGCACGTAGGACAGGCGGTGGGGCTGCTGGACCCACCAGGCCCGCAGGCGTGGGATCTCCTCCGGCCAGGGCTCCCCGAGATCCTTGCGGAAGACCACGCCGAGCGTCCCGTCGAACTCGTCGAGCCGGACGCCCGGCCAGAACAGGGACACCACACGGCCGCCGTCGGCCACCCGGACGTCGGCGGGATCGCCGAGCGCGGACGGCACCGCGATCGGGAATGCGACCGCGCGCCGTGCCTCGTCGAGCGTGACACGCCGCTCTCCCGGCAGAGGGCGCGGCACCCCGGTCGGCAGAGGCCCCGGAACCCCGACGCCGATCTCGACTCCGGCGAATCTGAGGACCGACACGACCGCGGCCCGTCCCTGCGGGGTGGCTCCGATCAGGACGGCCAGAAAGACCGCCACCACGGCGGCCACCTTCCGCCGCGAGAGCCGTACCCGGCCAGACCGCCCGTCGCGCCCCGGCGAACCGAGCGGCCCGTCCTGCCCTGCCCGCGAACCCGACCCGTCGCGGCCTGGCCGGCCGAACAGCCTTCCGCGGCGCGTCCGATTGCCCGGCCGCGCTGGGCTCTCCGTGTGCGCAGGGCCTTCGAGGCGGGCACGGACAGCGCGGGCGACATCGGACGGAGGTGGCGTGGGGCTGTGCAACGTGTCGCCGAGCGCCCGCAGCTCCGCCTCCAGATCTCCGAACCCGTGACCGGGGCGACCGGCGTCGGGATGGGCGTCGCCGTGAGCCTGGAAGTCGTCGCCGGGGCGGTCATCGGAGGAGCTCACGGCCCACCTCCTCTCGCAGGCGCCTGAGGCCGCGGAACGTCCGCGACTTCACCGTGCCAAGCCGTACCCCGAGGACCTCCGCGGTCTCCGCCTCGGACAACTGCAGGAAATACCGGCAGACCACCGCCTCGCGTTCCCGGTCCGGGAGCCGGCGGACGGCCTCAAGCAGACGGGATCTGCCGTCCGCGGCGACGGCGACACCCTCCGGGTCCTCAGGTTCGTACGGCTCCCGCTCCAGGCCGAGCCGCATCGCCAGGTCGGCCCGCCGGCCGCGTGACCGGCTGAGATTGTGCGTCTCGTTGGCCACGATCCGCAGCAGCCAGGGTTTGAAAGCCGAGTCGCGGCGGAAGCCTCCCAAATGACGGAACGCCTTGACGAAGGCCTCCTGGACCACGTCCTGGGCTTCTTCACCCGCGCCGAGCAGGCCGGCCGTACGATGCGCGACCGCGCTGTAGCGGGTGACCAGCACCTCGTAGGCGTCAAGGTCACCGGCCAGGGATCGCGTTATGGCCTCGTCGTCATCCATCACCTGGGTCCATCACCTGGAGGTGAAGCCTAGGAGTGGACGGGCATGCCGTCCAGAGAACGCCGTCCAGAGAACGCCGTCCAGAGAACGGAGCACCCGCCGACAGGGTGGGCACTAGACTCTCCAAGACCGTCAGCGCGCGTAAACGAGGATCGTATGTCTGGGTATGACCGTGTAGTCCAGCCGGCGGCTGGAGACGAGGCCCTGGAGAACCACCTGGGTGGGGACGAGGCCAAGAACTACCGGCAGTACGAGTTCGACATGGTCGCGCCGCATGTCGGTCGGTCGATGCTGGAGATCGGCTCCGGCCTCGGCCACTTCGCCGAGCAGTTCCTCCCCCGGCTCGACCGGCTCGTGGTGAGCGACTTCGACCCCTACTGCGTCGAGCAGCTCGAGAAGCGGTTCGCCGACCGGGACGACATCTCGGTGCTCCAGTTCGGCCTGCCGACGGAGATTCCGCTGGCCGACCCGGTGGACACCGTCGTGCTCATGAACGTCCTGGAGCACATCGAAGAGGATGTCGAGGCGCTTCGATCCCTGGCCAAGGTCACCGCGCCCGGTGGGCGGATCATTATCTGGGTGCCGGGATACATGCAGCTTTACGGAGACTTCGACCGCAAGGTCGGGCATGTCACCCGATACACCCCCGCGACCTTGCGGAAGACAGTCATCAGCGCCGGGCTCGGCATCCAGGTCCTCAAGCCGATCAACTTCCTTGGCGGCATCGCCTGGTGGGCCGCCGTCCGGCGGGGCGGCGTCGGCTACCCGGACCCGCGGCTCGTCAAGATCTACGACAGGACGGTCGTGCCGACGACCCGGCTCATCGAGCGCTTCATCCGGCCGCCCTTCGGCCAGACCGTCTTCTGCGTCGCCCGCGTCCCCCAGTAGGCCCAGCCCCCAGTAGCCGGGCCACCCGGCTGTCCGGCCGGGGGCAGATTACTCGCGAGTAATAACCCGGCGTAACGTCGAAGTCATCCACCGCCTCAGGGAGGCCGCGATGACCGATTACGCCAAGGCACGGGAAGTCGCCGAGCAGGCCCGCGAGAAGGAGTGGGCCCGCCCCAGCTTCGCGAAGCAGCTCTTCCTCGGAGACTTCAGGCTCGACCTCGTCCACCCCGCACCGCGGTTGAGCGAGGAGGAGACGAAGAAGGGCGAGGACTTCCTCCGCGCGCTGCGGAAGTTCCTGCAGGTCAAGGTCGACCCGGCGGTCATCGAGCGCTCAGCCGTCATCCCCGATGAGGTGATCAGGGGTCTCGCCGCCATCGGCGCGTTCGGCATGACGATCGAGGAGGAGTACGGCGGGCTGTGTCTGAGCCACCTGTACTACTGCCGGGCGCTCCAGCTCACCGCGTCGTACTCCCCCGCCCTGAGCGCGCTCCTGTCGGCTCACCAGTCCATCGGGGTCCCGCAGCCGCTGAGGCTCTTCGGGACGCCCGAGCAGAAGCGGAAGTTCCTTCCCCGATGCGCCCGGGGGGAGATCTCCGCGTTCCTGCTCACCGAGCCCGACGTGGGCTCCGACCCGGCCCGGCTCGCGACGACGGCTGTCCGTGACGGCGACTCCTACGTGCTCGACGGCGTCAAGCTCTGGACCACCAACGGCGTCATCGCCGATCTGCTCGTCGTGATGGCGAGGACGGGTTCGAAGATCTCCGCCTTCGTGGTCGAGGCCGACGCTCCCGGCATCACGGTCGAACACCGCAACGCGTTCATGGGCCTGCGCGGCATCGAGAACGGCGTGACCCGGTTCGACCAGGTCCGCGTGCCGGTGGAGAACCTCATCGGCCGCGAGGGACAGGGCCTGAAGATCGCCCTGACCACCCTGAACACCGGCCGCCTCTCGCTCCCCGCGAGCTGCGCGGGCACGGCCAAGTGGGCGACGAAGATCGCCCGCGAGTGGGGCATGGAGCGCATCCAGTGGGGCCGCCCGGTCGGCGAGCACGAGGCGGTCGCCCGCAAGATCTCCTTCATCACCTGTACGGCTTACGCCCTCGAAGCCGTCGTGGACCTCACCGGACGCCTGGCCGACGACGAGAGTAACGACATCCGCATCGAGGCGGCCCTGGCCAAGCTTTACGGGTCGGAGATGGCCTGGCGGGTCGCGGACGAGCTGGTCCAGGTCAGGGGCGGGCGCGGCTACGAGACCGCCGAGTCGCTGCACGCCCGCGGCGAGCGCGGCGTCCCCGCCGAGCAGATGCTCCGAGACCTCCGGATCAACCGCATCTTCGAAGGCTCCACCGAGATCATGCATCTGCTCATCGCCCGCGAGGCCGTGGACGCACACCTGTCGGTCGCGGGTGACCTCATCAATCCCAAGGCCGACCTCAGGGCCAAGGGAAGGGCGGCCACCCGGGCGGGCGGCTTCTACGCCAAGTGGCTGCCCGGCCTCCTCGCCGGGCCCGGGCAGTTGCCCACGTCGTACGCCGAGTTCGGCGCGCTCGCCCATCACCTGCGCTACGTCGAGCGGACCAGCCGCAAGCTCGCCCGGTCGACGTTCTACGGGATGTCCCGCTGGCAGGGGAAGCTGGAGCACAAGCAGGGCTTCCTCTCCCGGATCGTCGACATCGGGGCCGAACTCTTCGCCATCACCGCCGTCTGCATCCGGGCCCAGGAGGACGCCACCGACCTCGGCTGCAAGCCGTACGAGGTCGCGGACACCTTCTGCAACCAGGCCCGGCTGCGCGCCGACGCGCTGTTCCACCGGCTGTGGGACAACTCCGACTTCCGCGATGTACGGCTGGCCCGGCGCGTGCTGAACGGGCGATACGCGTTCGTGGAGGAGGGCATCCTCGATCCCTCGCTCGACGGCCCCTGGATCGCACCGGCGCGGCCCGGCCCGGCTACGGCCGAGGACGTCCACCGCCACGTCCGCTGAGCTCAGCCAGCCGCAGGCGAGAGCCGTACGAGGCCGGGGTGACACCACGGTGAGAGCGTGTGAGACCGCGTGAGACCGTGTGAGACCGTGTGAGAACGGAAAGACCGCCCCACGGCGTGGGGCGGTCTCATCGTCTGATGGGGATCCCGGGCGGGGGATCACACGTCCAGGCACCACATCCAGCCGTGGCCCTTGATGTAGCAGGGGTACCACTCGGGGGCCATGGCGTTCGCCGGGGTGGACAGGACGCCGAAAGTGGTCACGGCGACGGCGGTGGTGGCGAGAACCGCGGCGGAGCGCTTGAGCGTGCGGGTGATCTTCATTGATATCTCCTGGTGTGTCCATGCTTGTCGGTGACGTGAATCAGTAGACACGGCCACACTTGCCAAGACCTTCGGCCTGACTTGGACCTCACTTGGAGAGCCTCAGGAAGGCGCTCTTGGCGCCTTGGAAAACCAGTTGGCCGCCCACGACGGCAGTTGTTACGGTCACGGCATGTGGATTCTCTACGGCGACCGCTGATCGGTTGATCCAACCGATCCGGCAGATGTCACCGATGCGGCCGGCCCATCCGGCTCATCGTGTGTCCGACCTGCCCGGCTGATCGGTCGCGACTCAGCTTTCTGGCCCTGTCCTTCCCCGACGCGGCAGCTGAGTGACGGCACCTCGTGCCGCGTTCCCATTCGCAAGGAGATCCCGTATGCATATCCGCGTGTCCAGCAAACGTGGCAAGGGCCTGCCGCGTACGCCCCAGACTCAGCCACAGCCACAGCCACAGCCACAGCGGGCCGTACCTCAGCGGCACGCGCCGCAGCCGCCGCGCCAGATGCCGGCGCCGGTGATGCCGGTGCGCCCGATGCGCCAGCCCCGCAGGCTGCCCCGGCCGAAGTAACCAGGCAACCGGGTCAGTGCTCGGCCCAAGTGACCAAGTGACCGGGGCGGCTTTCGGCCCCAAGTGAATACAGAAGGGCACCCCTGGTCCGCCCGGGGTGCCCTTCGCGTTGTTAGTACGGCGCTGTTAGTACGGCGCTGTTCATACGACTCCTGGCCACCACGAGGTGGCATGCCGTACTCTCCGTGCCGGCTGAGATCAGAGACGCTCGATGATGGTCACGTTGGCCTGGCCGCCGCCCTCGCACATCGTCTGAAGGCCGTAACGGCCGCCCGTGCGCTCAAGCTCGTGCAGCAACTTGGTCATCAGGATGGCGCCGGTGCCGCCGAGCGGGTGGCCGAGGGCGATCGCGCCGCCGTTCGGGTTGGTCCGCGCCGGGTCGGCGCCGATCTCCGCGAGCCACGCGAGCGGCACGGGGGCGAACGCCTCGTTGATCTCGATGACGTCGATGTCCTCGATGGTGAGCCCCGCCTTCTTGAGCGCCTTCCGCGTGGCCGGGATGGGCGCGGTCAGCATGTAGACGGGGTCGTCTCCGGTCAGGGCCAGCGTGACGATCCGGGCGCGCGGGGTCAGGCCGTGGTCGCGGACGGCCTGCTCGGAGGCGATGAGCAGGGCGCCCGAGCCGTCCGAGATCTGCGACGACGTGGCCGCCGTGATCTGGCCGCCCTCGCGCAGGGTCTTCAGCTGGGCCATCTTCTCCAACGTCGTGTCGGGCCGGGGGCCCTCGTCGTCCTCGACGCCGTTGATGGGCGCGATCTGGTCCTTGAAGTAGCCGTTGGCGATGGCCTTGGCGGCCCGCTGGTGGCTCTCATAGGCGAACTGCTCAAGCTGGTCGCGCTTCAGGCCCCACTTCTCGCACATCAGCTCGGCGCCGCGGAACTGGGAGATCTCCTGCGTGCCGTACCGCTCGACCCAATTGTCGCCGAAGGGGAACGGCATGCCCTTCTCCAGCGCCGCCGTGATGCTCGATCCCATGGGGACGATCGACATCGACTCCACGCCGGCGGCGACGACGAGGTCCTGCGTGCCGGAGAGCACTCCCTGCGCCGCGAAGTGAACGGCCTGCTGCGAGCTACCGCACTGACGGTCGATGGTGACACCGGCCACGGTCTCCGGGAGGCCGGCGCTGAGCCAGGCATTGCGCGCGATGTCCATCGACTGCGGACCGAACTGCATGACGCAGCCCATGATCACGTCTTCCACGGCGGACGGGTCGACGCCGGTGCGCTCGACGAGCGCCGAGAGAGTGTGAGCGGCCAGGTCGGTCGGGTGGACGGTGGAGAGCCCGCCCTTCTTCTTGCCGACCGGGGTGCGGACCGCCCCGACGATGTACGCCTCTGCCACAGTGCCTCCATAGGAAACCGAGCAATGTTCGGTTAGTGAGAGGTTACATCAGAACTTTCGTCCACGCTTGTACGGGTCCGCTCGCGGGCCCCGGCCACTCTCACGGGATCTTCGGCCACTCTGGGCGGCTCTGGAGGCGTCTGGGCTCAGGAGTAACGGCCGGGGAGGATGTCCTCGGGCTCGGCGAGTTGGAAGGCGCCCTGATCGGTCGCGATCCCCTGGAGGCGGTCGGCGACGGCGAGCGCGACGGCCGCCCGTTCGAGCAGCGCCGTGTCATCCCTCACGCCCTTGCCGTCCTCATCGGTCGCCGCCACGCCGGCATCGCTCGCCGTCTCCCCCTCATCGCCGGACGTGCTCTCATCGCCGGATGTGTTCTCGGCGTCGGTCACCGTCTCGGGCCGGGGGTCGATCTCCGCCTCGGCATGAACGTCCTCAGCGTCGGCATCGAGGCCGGGCTCGGTCTTGAGCTCGGGCTTGAGCTCGTGCTTCGGCTCGATCGCGGAGAGCTTCGCGACGACGATCTCGGTGAGGTACGGCCAGCGGACTCGGGCAGCTGGCGGGATCTTGTGGCCCTCCTCGATCGTGACGACCGTGTCCGCTCCCGCGTAGATGTCGGCCACCCCGCCGCCGTTCACGGCGACATGCACGATCCCGTCGACCAGTTGTCCGTCGGGCCAGCGGTCGGGGTCCGCGGAATCGGCCGGCCGGAGAAGCTCTCCGAGCAGACCGATGGCCTCCTCCGGAGCGGGCGCGGCCGGCAGGTAGACGACAGCGGCCCGGAGATCGCTGTCGCTGAGGTCGGTCGGCTCACCCTGGCACAGGGACCAGCCGCCGAGGCGGTAGGCGATGCCCTCGGCCAGGGTCTTGTCGAAGAAGTTCACCGGTAGTGGCCCCTCCGCGGCGACGCGGCAGGCCCAGAGCCGGTCCTCGTCGCCCACGCCGAGCTTGGCCAGGATCTCACCGGTCAACTCGAGAGCGGCGAAGATCCTCGACCCGCCCGCCACGATGTCGTCGCCGTCGAGCCGGGCATCCGGATCCGCGAGCTGGGCGATCGCCAGCAGCGTCTTGGGGTCGGGGCGGGCGGGCAGCAGCACCGTCGGTCCTGTGCGCAGCCGGCCCGGCAGCAGGAGATTCGACAACCAGCCCACAGGGCCCTCCTCGTGATCGGTCGAAGAGACGATAGCCCCCCGAATCGCGATCCACGAGCAGTTCCGGTAACCCCGATCCCGATCAGGACTTACCGGCGGCGAGACGCGTGCCGGTCATCACCGCGTAGACGATGACGTTGTCCACGTAATGGCCGGTATTGCGGTTGTAGGTGCCGCCACACGTGATCAACCGTAGCTCGGCGTTGTCGCGCGGGCCGTACACCCGGTTGGTGGGGAAGGTCTGCTTGTTCGCCTGCTCGACGCCGCCGACGGTGAAGATCGCCACCGTCCCGTCGAGGCGGACGACCTCGATCTTGTCTCCGTTGTGGATCTCATGGAGACGGCTGAACACGGCGCTGCGCGTGGTGGTGTCCTTGTGCCCGAGCATGACGGCCGGGCCCGCCTCGCCCGCGGTGGGACCACCCCGGTACCAGCCGACCAGATTGGGATTGCCGATCGGTGGAGTCTCGATGGCGCCGCTCTTGTCCGTGCCCACCGATCTGATCTGTGCGTTGATGCCCAGCCTCGGCACGATCAGGCGCTTGGGCGTGGACGGCTGCATCGCCGGAGCCGGGGGCTCGGTGGGCACGGGAGGGGGCGCGGTGGCGACCGCCTGGGTCAACGGCTGTCCGACGCCTCCGGGGCCGACCGTGGGAGCGAGCCCCCCTGGCCCTCCCTGCCTCGCCAGCATCGTACGCTCCGTCGGGGCGTACTCGTCGGGAGAGCTGATCATGAAGAGCATCCCGACGACGACGGTCACCACGCCGGCGACGGCCGCCAGGATGAGCACGCCGCGCATCGCCTGGGTCCCGCTGACGCGCGGCTCTTCAGGCCGCTGTGGCGGCTGCTGGGGCAGCATGACGGGCTGGTAGATCGGCTGGCCGTACACAGGCTGTGGATAACCCTGCACACGCGGATCACCAGGGCCGAAGGGCGGCCCCGGCTGGCCGGGTGGGTACTGCCCCGGCGGTGGCGTGGTCATCGCCGGGTCCTAATGCCGTACGGCACGGCGTCGCGCACGCAGCATCAGTCCGCCGGTGGCCGCGGCCAGGATCAACGCCGTGCCGCTGAGCACGAGGACACGTCCGTCCGGCCCCATCTCTCCACCGCCACCCGTGGCGGCCCCGCCCCCAGGCGTGTGCGTCACCTGAGTGGTCTTGTGCGGCTTGGCCGTCACAGTCGTGTACACCGTCCGCGTAGGCCGCGGACTCGTCGGCGTGGCACTCGGAGACGTGTTAGTGGGCGTCGGACTCGTACTCGTACTCGTCGTCGCGGCCGGCGACACCGTGATGGTCGCCGCCGCGGCGTCCGCTTCGGTTGTCGTCTTGACCGTGCAGGTGTACCAGGCTGTCGGGGTGCTGCCGGCGGCGGTCGGACCCACCTTGAGGATGAACTGGCCGGGCTTGACGGCGAAGGTTCCCGTCGCCGTCGGAGTCACGGTGACGAGGATGGTCGGAATGGGCATCGGCGCCTGGGCCGTCACCGACGCCACGGGCACAGAAGAGGCGGTCGCCGACTTGGTGAGCGGCTGAGCCGCGATGGGAGCACCGGTGAAGGTCAGTTGCCCATCCATGACCACCTGCTCGGTGGTGGCGATCCCGGAGGTGGCCAGAAGGCTGGGAGCCGTGGCCGGCTGGGAGATCTTCCACGTCACGACAGCGGGGCCGTTGGGCGTCGGCGCGGTGACCGGTCCGGCGAGGTCCACTCCGAACTTGACGTCCGTAGTGCCACATGTGTACGTGACGGGCTTGGGCTCCAGAAGAGCCGCGGCCGCGGGGAAGCCACCGAGAAGGACTCCTGCGCTGACTACTCCGGCTGCGGCCGCCTTCTTGGCGATACGACGCCGTGCCTTCGACTTCAGCACTGATCCTCTCCCATTCCAAGTCCCTGCACTAACAGGCGTACCAGCATCCCAGCATACGGTCACGGTTAGGTAGAGATCCTATGGACTACTCCGGCCGATCGGAGCCTTTCACCACAACTCTGTCATGAAATACCCACAGATTTCTGTCATAGCGTCGCCGTCGCCGTCGTCATCGTCGTCGTCGACGCCCGTGTCAGTGGATGTGGGTGCCGGGGATGGCGACACGACGGAAACAGCTCGGTGAACGTACACGTCTCGATAAATCCGGATCCATCCAGATCCGCGAAGCTGCGCCTTCGTCACCAAGCCCGCGCGAATCGCGGCGGAGCCCAGAAACGGCCCCTTCGACAACGCGTGGGGAGATCGCGAGCTGCGCGGCACCCGCTGAGACTGCCACGGGGTCAAGATCAACGTACGGCTGTCGCCCGAAGCGACGCCCATCCGCTAATCGATCATGACGTTAGTGCTGCTATCCGGGCCGTTTGACAGCACTATCGTCATGATCGAATGCCGTCACTTCCCTTTGACCGAGGTGAGCGTTGCGTACACGATGATGTTGTCGGTGTAGGAATGCGCCTTGGCGTTGTAGACGCCGCCACAGGTGACGAGCCGCAGCGCGGCCGTGATCGTGTTGCCGTAGACCCGCGTCGTCGGGAACGCCCTCTTGCTGACCTGCTCCACACCGTCGACCGTGAATGTGGCGGTCTTCCCGTCCGCGCGGAGCACCGCGATCTTGTTGCCCCGCTTGAGTTCGCGCAGCCGGTTGAAGACGGCCGACCCGCTCCTCGTGTTCACGTGGCCGAGGATGACGGCCGGGCCCTGGTCTCCTGGGGCGGGCCCGAGGCGGTACCAGCCGGTGAGGTTGGGCCTGTTCAGCGGAGGAGGCTGGATCTGGCCGTCCTTCCGCACACCGACCCGCCCGACCGGCGCGAACACGCCGATCGCCGGAATCCGGATCTTGACCGGCCGCCCTGAAGCGATCTTGCCGGAAGACTTCCCGGTCGTCGAGGTCGACGTCAACGGGGTCGTTGAGGACGACGCGGTGGTCGTCGTCAACGTTAGCGGCGGGAACGGCTGGAGCGCGGGCATCGGCGGCGGCGCCGTCGGGGCAGCGGCCGTCAACGGCACGCCGGGCCCGCCAGGCCCGACCGTCGGCGGTAGGTAGGCCGCGACCTGACCCGCCTCCTGGATGTTCACCGGAAGCCCGGGCAGCGGGCCGGAATCACTCTGCGGCGCCGGGGACAGCACGGCGAGCATCCCCGCCATGATCGCCACGATCCCGCCGAACGACCCGCCGACAAGCAGCGTCGCGAGCACGGGCCGGGGCAACGGCTTACGCGCCCGCTTCGTACGGCTCACGCCTTCGGTGACAACGCCGCCAGCAGGAGCCGGCTGCCCCTGCGCAGCAGCCGGCTGTACGCCCGCCGGAGCGGGGGTTCCGGCAGAAGCCGGCTCTCCGCCGCCCGGAGCCGGGTTCCCAGCCGCAGCCGGGTTTCCGGCAGCGGGAGTCGGGTTCCCGGCCTCGGGGGTGGGAGCGTCGCCGTCAGGAGTGGAGTTCATCGTCGTCATCCCCCTCAGACCGTCTCGGACCGGTCACCGGCGTGCGCGGCTCTGCGCCTGAGAAGTGCCACGCCACTGAGCACTCCGACGAGCAGCATCACGCTTCCCGACCCGACGAGCAGCCGCCCCGACGCGTTGGCGACCGGAGCCTCACCCGTCTGAGCCCCGCCCTTCGGCGTGACCTTGACCTGAGCGACGGTCGGCGTCGCGGTCAGCGTGACCGTGGTGGTCGCCGTCGGCGTGGGAGTGCCGAGCACCACCACAGTGGTGAGCTGGCTCTGCGTGTTCGAGGTCGACGGGCTGGGGCTGTGACTGCCAGTACCCGTAGGAGTCGGAGTGCCGGTGGGGGTCACGCTGCCCGACGGAGTAACGCTGGGCGAACCACTGATCGAGTCGGACGGGCTAATAGAAGGGCTGGCGGTCCCGCCCACATTGACCCGGATGGCCGTGGGCTTCTTCACCGGCTTGCATTCCGCGCGGAACTGCTTCGGCGGGTCCACGAGCTGTTCGGTGACGGCTTTGAAGCCGTCCACCATGGCCCACCTGGTGTCGAGCTTCTTCACCGTGAGCGTGTGTTCCTTGTACGGCAGGCCCCGCATGCCCCAGAGCGTGTAGTTGCCCTTGTTCGCGACCAGGACCGGACTGCCGTCGTGCTCTTTGGACGCGTCCGCAGTGGCCGGGATGCCGGGCTGTCCGTCCACGAGGAACTGGACCTGTCCCGCCTGATTGGACTGCTCGGAAATGAAGTCGACGCCCGTCCCGGTGAACTTGAAGGCCGCCTCGGCCCCCATCACCTGGCTGGCGTGCACGTCCACATGGACGTCCCCGATGTTGCCGTCCCGGTCGTTGTAGTCCGTCCAGTTCGGACCGTAGGTCACCGCCGGGTCGTCATCGTTGACCACTGCTTCGGACGCGGGCGGGGTGAAGTCGAGCAGGAGCCGACGAGGCACGATCTCGATTTCGCCCTCGGCGGTCGTGGCGACAGCCCCGGAGATCAGGTCGGGCAAGGCCAGCGCGCCCCCATTTTGAAGCAGCGCCTGATCCTTCGACCCGAGGGAGTCCAGCTTGCCCGCCCACGGCCCGTTGATGTCCACCACGCCGGTCGCGGAGACACGGGCGCCCGGCTGGAACAGACCAGGGGAAAGGAAGCGAGTGCCGTCCCTGTAAGCGACGCCCCACTTGATGTCGAGCGGCTGCCCCGCGGTCAGCGCGGTCTGCAGGGTGAGGGTCACCTTCAGGTTCACGCCGGAGGGTCCGGCGACTCCGCCAGTGCAGTTGTAGTTGAGATCGACCTGAACGGTCTCCGCCTTGGCCGAGGCCAGGGGGAGTGCGAGGAGCGCCCCTCCCGCCACGCTGACGATCGCGGCGGCGAGGGTTCTCCGCCGTCCAGCTCTCCACCGCATCACGCATGCTCCCGATCGCGAAGCCTGGCCGCGCAGGCGACCGACAGTAAACCGAAAGTAGATCTTATGGGGCTATAAACGCGGCCCATGAGTCCTTCGGGGCGATGGTGGCGGAGTTGTAATACGACATGGCCCCAAGACGAGGGCAAACCGCCGCCTGGCGATCGACCCACGAGGACCAGAATCGTATTCTGTTCGCGGCATCAACCTCCGAGCCGGAAGGCGTATCCATGCGGCGTGACCTCTTCGAGGAGGAGCACCTGCTCTTCCGCGACACCGTTCGTGAGTTCCTCGCGCGTGAGGTGGTCCCGCACCACCCGCAATGGGAGAAGGACGGCATCGTGCCCCGCGAGGTCTGGAAGAAGGCCGGCGAGCTGGGGATGTTCGGCTTCGCCGTGCCGGAGGAGTTCGGCGGGTCGGGCATCACGGACTACCGCTACAACACCGTCATCGCCGAGGAGATCATCCGTATCGGCGCGACCGGTCTCGGCTTCTCGCTGCACAACGACGTCATGGCCCCCTACTTCGTGGACATGACCAACGACGAGCAGAAGCAGCGCTGGCTGCCGGGCTTCGCGTCCGGCGAGCTGATCACGGCCGTCGCGATGACCGAGCCGGGGGCGGGCAGCGACCTGCAGGGCGTCCGCACCACGGCGATCAGGGACGGCGACCACTACGTGGTCAACGGCCAGAAGACGTTCATCACGAACGGCATCAACTCCGACCTCGTCGTGGTCGTCACCAAGACCGACCCGACGGCCGGCGCCCGTGGCACCACGCTGCTGGTCGTCGAGCGGGGCATGGAGGGCTTCACCCGCGGCCGCAACCTGGAGAAGGTCGGCATGCACGCCCAGGACACGGCCGAGCTGTTCTTCGAGAACGTCCGCGTCCCTGTGGCCAACCGCCTCGGTGACGAGGACGGCCAGGGCTTCTTCCAGCTCATGCACAACCTGCCACAGGAGCGGCTGTCGATCGCGGTCGGGGCGGTCGCCTCGGCGGAGGCGGTCCTGGAGGCGACCATCGAGTACTGCAAGAACCGCAAGGCCTTCGGCAAGAACATCGGCCAGTTCCAGAACACCCGGTTCGTGCTGGCGGAGCTGGCCACCGAGGTCGAAATCGCCCGCCACTATGTCGACAAGTGCATCCTCGCTCTCAACGCCAAGGAGCTCTCTGCCGTTGACGCCGCGAAGGCGAAGTGGTGGACCACCGAGCTGCAGACCAAGCTCATCGACCGCTGTCTCCAGCTCCACGGCGGCTACGGCTACATGATGGAATACCCCGTGGCCAAGGCCTGGCTGGACAGCCGGGTCCAGACGATCTACGGCGGCACCACCGAGATCATGAAGGAGATCATCGGCCGGTCCTTCGGCTTCTAACCCGTCGTACGGCTCACGCTCAGCGGAACTGCTGTCCCCAGATGGCCAGCATGACCAGCACGAACACGATCACGACGCCCGCATAGGCCACCGGGCTCAGCCGGAAGAACCTGCGCACCCGGTTCAGCAACCACGCGAACAGGAACGCCAGGAAGACCAGAAGGATGAGTCCGGGGTCCATGCTGATCAGTATGCGGCCCGATCCCCGCCCGCGCGCGGGCTAGTCACGAGTGCTATAGAGGATCACCTTCGCCACGAGCGCCGGGTCGTCGCTCATCGGCACGTGACCGCAGCCGGGCAGCAACGTGACTCGCTGCTGTGCCCACCGCGCCGCCCGTACGGCCTGGCGGCGCGGCAGCAGCCGATCATGCTCTCCCCAGGCGATGGTGATGGGGACCTTGGGCGGAGCAGGGGGCGCGACCCAGGCGAACGACTCCAGCGTCTCGTCGAACCCCGGGCATTCGCGAAGGGCCTCGGCCGCCGCCAGCATGGCCTGAGCGGAGATCTGGGAAGGCTTGGCCACCAGCATCCCCATCGCCACCGCCTTGCCGGCTTTCGACGAGGCCAGCGCGGTCGCGGCTCCAGGTGGAGTGGCGCTCACCGACGCGCGCAACACCCGCAGCATGGTCCGTGCGTAGAGGTGCTCGGCCCTGGACCAGAAGCCCGCCGGCGACAGCGCGACAGCCGTACGGACGGCCCCACGAGAGGCGAAGTCCAGCGCGACGTAGCCTCCGAGCGAGTTGCCCGCGACGTGCGGGTCCTTCAGGCCGAGCCGCGTCCAGAACTCCTCGACCGCGACGCCCAGCGTCTCGGCGTTGTACGGCAGGCCGGACGGCAGCGGGGGCGACTCCCCGAACCCGGGAAAATCGACCGCGATGACGTCGTGCCGCTCCGCGAGCAGATCGAGGACGGGCAGCCAGCCCTGCCGGTGATGGCCGATGCCGTGCAGCAGGACCAGCGGTGAGCCACTGCCACGCCGTTCGTAGGCGAGCTCCATACCTGCGAGTCAAGCACCCGAATCGGCGCAGACCAAGGAACACACGGCAGTTTCCAGGAGAGACGGAGCACAGCGGGACGAGGAGCGCAGCGCCGGTCAAGGGGGGAAGCGACCCACCACATAGGGCACGCCCGCTGAAGCACCCCCGATCGAAAACGCATAACTCGCCCCCGCAAGCCGGGCGGCAACCTCAACACCCTCGCCGGCGAGGACGCCCGTCAGCGGCCGCCGATGGGGATTTCGAACCAGACGGCCTTGCCCTCGCGGGTCGGGCGGGAACCCCAGCGCTTGGCGAGCTGGTCGACGAGGTAGAGGCCGCGGCCGCCCTCGTCGTTCTCCCCGGCGCTGCGGATGCGGGGCAGCCGCAGGTCCTGGTCGAAGACCTCGACCCAGATGGACTCCCTGCCCCGGCGGAGCCGCAGGGTGAACTCCTTGTCCCCGGCGATCTCCTCTTCGAAGCCCGGCACGTCCCAGGACTCGTCGAACGGCAGCGGCGGTCCGTCGAGCACGAGCTCACGGCGCGGGATGCTCGCGCTGGCCGCGTGCAGCACCACGTTGGTCACGACCTCGGAGACGAGCAGGCAGGCGAGCTCGACGCGCTCCTCGGGCACCTGCCAGCTCGCGAACGCCTCGGACGCCATGCGCCGCGCCTCGCTCACCATGATCGGCTGGGCGGGGAACGTCTGCTCCTCGAACTCGAGCTCGGTCCCGACCGACCGTACGACCAGGATGGCCATGTCGTCGTCGATCTCGCCGGGAACGGCGATGGTGGCGACGTCGGCGATGCGCTCGACCGGCTCGGCGGAGATCTTCGCGACCTTGTCGCAGAGGATCTGCAGCGTCTCGTCCTCGCTGAGGGAGGGGCCATCGGAGTCGCGCGGCGGGCGCCGGTCGACCAGGCCGTCGGTGTAGAGCAGCAGGGTCGCGCCCGGGGGCAGGACCCGCGTCTCCTCCTTGTAGACCAGGTCGGCGTGCATGCCCTTGGCGCGGACGCCGAGCGGCTGGCCGACCTCGGTGATGTCGAGCTCGGCGACGGTGCCGTCCACGATCAGCAGCGGCGGGGCGTGGCCGGCGTTGGCGAAGGAGAGCTGCCGCGACCACGCGTCGTACACCAGGTATTGGCAGGTGACGATCGGGGGGTTGGTGATGTCGGCGCCGAAGTCGTCGCGCTCGGGCGCGGCGACGATCCGGGTCCACTCGTCGAGACGGGCGAGGATGTCCGCGGGAGGCTTGTCGTCCTGCGCGAAGGCCCGCAGCGCGGCCCTGAGCTGGCCCATGACGGCCGCGGCCTTGGCTCCCCTCCCCTCGACGTCGCCGATGACGATGCCGACCCGTCCGGCCGACAGCGGGATCACGTCGTACCAGTCGCCGCCGACCTGGGTCTGGATGCCCTGCCCGTGGGACGCGAGCGGGGCGGCGGGGTAGTAGCGGACGGCGATCTCCAGCCCGTCGAGCGACGGGAGCTCACGGGGCAGCAGGTGCTTCTGGAACGACTCGGCGGTGTGCCGCTCCTCCTCGAAGAGCAGGGCGTTGTCGACGGCGAGGGCGACCCGGGTGGCGATGGCGCCCACGAAGTCGCGGTCGAACGCGTCGTAGTGAGGGGAGCGCCGGTCGGTGAGATTGGACATGCCGAGATACATCAGGCCCAGCGTCTCCCCGCGGGCACACAGCGGCGCGACTATCGCGGAGGTCATGCCGACCTCACCGCAGATGCGTGCCGCGCCCTCGCTGGGGGACGGGTAGCTGACCTCGGAGAAGTCCTCGACGAGGATGGTCTCCTGGCGGCGCAGCGCGGTGTCCGCGTAGTGGCCGGCCGGGTACCTGATCTCGGCGCCCACCGGCCTCCAGGTGTCCGGCGGCGGCGACCAGCCGTTCACGTGCGTGGAGACCTTCCGCACCAGCCGGTCGCTCTCCACCAGCTCGATGAAGCAGTGGTCGGCGAACTGGGGCACCAGCATCTCGGCGACCCGGTTGAGCGTCTCCTCCACGTAGAGAGAGCCGGCGAGTCGCTCGCCGATGCGCTCAAGCAGGCCGAAGCGGTCCTTCTCGCGCTCGTTGCTGCGCATCGCCTCGCGGGCGGTGATCACGATCCCGGTGACCGACCCGGATTGGTGCCGCAGCGGCACGGCCTGGGCCCGGACGTAGATCATGGTGCCGTCGCCACGGACGACGTCGAAGGTGCCCTCCCAGACTCCGCCGCGGAGCACGTGCTTGGCGAGCTCCACCGCGAGCGGGTGGTCCTTTTCCATGATTCCCAGGGAGAGGAGGGATTCCTTGCCGGAGGGGAGGCCGGGCCTGCCGAACAGACGCTCGGCGAAGGGGTTCCAGTAGAGAACGTTGCTGAATCTGTCGGTGACGACCACCGCCATCTCCACGTGGTCCAGCACGGAACCGGCGGTCAGGTGATCCGCGGTGTCCTGTGACAGATCCCCCCAACGTTTCATCCCTCGACCACCCCCTGGAGACGGATGCTCGCTACGCCGACCACGGACACTCCTGCAGGGGTTGCGATGTCGCGGGAGAGGAGGGGCCCCCTATGGGGATTCAACCAGGCACAACTCTTTCGGTCATCGCTTGGTGACGAACACGTGCGCGGCGACGTCGCGCGGGAGTTCCGCGAGAGTGCCGTCCGCTTCGCTGTCACCTGTCACCCGCACACCGTCGTCGCTCGCCGCGAGCGTCACCTCGCGTCCGGGTTGTATCCCAACTTGCTTGAGTTTAAGCATCACGGCGGGGTCGCTTTGCACTTGTTCGCTAATTCGGCGCACGACAACCGGGATCGCCGCCGGGCCTGCAAGATCGGCCATGGGAGAGACTGGCTCATCCTTGGTCAAATCAGACTCGGCCACGCCGAGCTCCGCCAGCCCGGGGATGGGATTGCCGTGCGGGCAGACCCGGGGGTTGTCGAGGAGGCCGACGAGCCGGGTCTCCACCGACTCCGACATCACGTGCTCCCAGCGGCACGCCTCGATGTGGACCTCTTCCCAGGGCATCCCGATCACCTGGGTCAGCAGGCACTCGGCCAGGCGGTGCTTGCGCATGACCCTTATGGCCAGCGTGCGCCCGAGATCGGTCATGGTGAGGTGGCGGTCGCCCTGCACCTTGACGAGGCCGTCACGCTCCATCCTCGCGACCGTCTGGCTGACCGTGGGACCACTCTGCTGCAACCGCTCCGCGATGCGCGCGCGCAGCGGAACGATTCCTTCCTCTTCGAGCTCGAAGATCGTGCGGAGATACATCTCCGTTGTGTCGATCAGGCCGTGTGCGGTCAAAATTCCTCCAGTCCTGTATCGATGCTACGACCCCCTGAGTGTTCGCAGCCGACCCTATTGGGGAAGCGACTTAGGATGGGAAACATCGGAGCAGAGCGATTCCTTCCGGCGGAGATCAGCCTGCCCGCCCTCCGGGACGCGGCGCGCTGCTGCGAAGGCTGTGACCTCTACCGGAACGCCACCCAGACCGTGTTCGGAGACGGCGCTCCCGACGCCCGCTACATGCTCGTGGGCGAGCAGCCGGGCGATCAGGAGGATCACCAGGGAGCGCCATTCGTCGGACCGGCGGGCCGGATGCTCGATAAGGCGCTGGAAGAAGCGGGAATCGACCGCGAGACGGTCTACGTGACCAACGCGGTCAAGCATTTCAAGTTCGAGCCGCGCGGCAAGCGAAGAATTCACCAGAAACCGACGGCGGCCGAGATCGACGCCTGCCGGCCGTGGCTCAACGCCGAGATGCTGCTGGTGGACCCGGCCGTGACGCTGGTCCTCGGCGCCACAGCGGCGCGAGCCTTGCTGGGGCCGTCCTTCCTGGTGACCCGGCACCGCGGCGAGCCCATCCCGCGTCGCGAGGGCGCGTATTACGTGGCAACGATCCATCCGTCGGCGATCCTGCGCGCGCCGGACCGGGACACGGCTTACGCGGGCTTCCTCGCCGACCTCAAGGTCGCCGCCACGCTCGCGTGAGCCCCGAAAAGTCGCCGTGATCATGCACGGTTTCCCGGGAAGCTCAGGGACGTCCGATCTTCCATATCGTGATCATGCACAGATTCCGCCGCTCGTGGCGTGATGAGCGCCGACACTGTTCGTGATCATGCAGTGTCCCGTCCGGCGGAGCGCGCCCTCGTCGTGCATGATCACGCCGCACAAACCACCACGCGGGACGGCCCATCCGGGAACACGTGCATGATCACGCCGGTCGGGGCTCAGACGAGCCGGGGGTTCAGGGGGCGAGGCGCTCGCGGACCCAGGAGCGCCCGGTGAGGCGGTAGCGGATCCGGTCGTGCATGCGGTCGGTCTGGCCCTGCCAGAACTCCACCTCCGACGGCATCACCCGGAAGCCACCCCAGAAGTCGGGCACCGGCGGGTCCTCGGGCCAGCGCTCGGCCAGCTCCCGGTAACGGGCGTCCAACTCCTCCCGCGACCCGACGACGGCCGACTGCCGCGACGCCCAGGCCCCGATGCGGGAGCCGTACGGGCGGCTGTGGAAGTAGGCGGCGGTCTCGTCGCGCGAGAGCCGTACTGTGCGGCCCTCCACGCGGACCTGACGCCGGATGGGGTGCCAGGGGAAGAGAAGGCAGGCGCGCGGGTTCTCGGCGAGGTCGCGCCCCTTGCGGGACTCGTAGTTGGTGAAGAAGGAGAAGCCCCGCTCGTCGAACCCCTTGAGGAGGACGGTCCGGGCCGAGGGACGGCCCCCGGCGGAGCTGGTGGCGAGAATCATGGCGTTGGGTTCGGGAAGCCCGGCGGCGACCGCTTCGGCGAACCACAGGGTGAACTGCGCCACCGGATCGTCCGCCATGTCGGATTCGAGCAGGGGCTCACCCTCGTAGCTGTGCCGGAGCCCGGGGAGTCGGGAAGCGCTGTCCACGGAACGGTATTGTTGCGCGCTTGGCAGATGTCTGACGCACCGCCCCCTACCAGGGAGAACGGTGTTTGGGAGGGACCGGGGGCAGACCAGTGACGCCCTGAGGGTTAAATTGACCCGCCGGTATCTCGACATCAAGGCTTTGGACTTCACAAGAGAGGGAGGCGGCCGAGTATGTCCGACTTCAAACCCGGGCTCGAAGGCGTGGTGGCTTTCGAGACCGAGATCGCGGAACCGGACAAAGAAGGGGGCGCCCTTCGTTATCGGGGCGTCGACATCGAAGAGCTTGTGGGCAACGTCTCCTATGGACACGTCTGGGGCCTGCTCGTCGACAACAAATTCCAGCCGGGCCTGCCCCCGGCGGAGCCGTACCCCGTTCCTGTCCACTCCGGTGACATCCGCGTCGACGTACAGAGCGCGCTGGCGATGCTGGCCCCCGCCTTCGGCTTCCGGCCGCTGCTCGACGTGGACGACGACCAGGCCCGCGACGACCTCGCGCGCGCCTCGGTGACCGCCCTGTCGTTCGTCGCCCAGTCCGCCCGCGGCCTGGGACTGCCCATGGTTCCCCAGAAGCGCGTCGACGAGGCCGAGAGCATCGTCGAGCGATTCATGATCCGCTGGCGCGGTGAGCCCGACCCCAAGCACGTCAAGGCCATCGACGCGTACTGGACCTCCGCCGCCGAGCACGGCATGAACGCCTCCACGTTCACCGCCCGGGTGATCGCCTCGACAGGAGCCGACGTTGCCGCGGCCCTGTCGGGCGCGGTGGGCGCGATGTCCGGCCCGCTGCACGGGGGCGCCCCCGCCCGCGTGCTGCACATGATCGAAGGCGTCGAGCAGATGGGCGACGCCAGGAAGTACGTCCAGAGCGAGCTGGACAAGGGCCAGCGGCTCATGGGCTTCGGCCACCGGGTCTACCGCGCCGAGGACCCCCGTGCCCGCGTGCTCCGCCGTACGGCCAAGGAGCTCGGCGCGCCGCGTTACGAGGTCGCCGCCGCGCTGGAGACGGCCGCGCTGGAGGAACTGCACGCCCGCAAGCCGGACCGGGTCCTCGCGACGAACGTGGAGTTCTGGGCAGCGATCATCCTCGACTTCGCCGAGGTCCCCGCGCACATGTTCACCTCCATGTTCACGTGCGCCCGTACGGCCGGCTGGGCCGCCCACATCCTGGAGCAGAAGCGCACGGGCAGGCTCGTCCGCCCCAGCGCGACCTACGTGGGCCCGCCGCAGCGCTCGGTCAACGACGTGCCCGGCGCCGGCGAGGTCGTCGGCAAGGTCTGACCCACCCTCGGCGCAGGCCTGACGTCATCCTGCCGAATCGACGGCCCGCTCCCCGGAGCGGGCCGTTTCCGAGGCCGTGCCGGTCCGGCGCGCCGTTTCCGAGGCCGTGCCGGTCCGGCGGGCCGTCTCGGGGGCCGTGCCGCTCGGGCGCGGCGTCCGCACGGGGGCGTCCGGGAGATCTTTGCAGAGGGGGTTCACCTCTGACCTCTCCTCGACTCTCAGCCGCCCGCAGCGGACCCTGGGGACGGAGCTCCCCGACTTGGAGTCGGCCACCTTCATGATCGCGATGACCTTGTCGACGGGGTCGTGTCTTTCCGTGTCGGCGAAGTCGATCACCCCGCTCGAACCGTTCCACGCCGAGCTCCCGGAGATGCGGGCGAGCTCGTAGAGGATGTCCCCCTTGCTGGGCAGCGTGCCCGAGCGATAGGCGGTGCTCGCCGCCTGATAGAAGACGCTGACGGCATCGTAGGTGAGGATGAGATTGTCCTCCGACGCCTTGCTGAGCCTGCCCTGCAGCAGACCCAGGATGAACCCGGTCGGTGTCGGCCCCGTCCGCCACAGCTCCCGGCTCGCCAGGGCCGAGTAGTAGACCTCGACCCGCTTCAGGCCCTGGATCTGCCCGCCGTGGTCGGCGACCACCTTGATGACGTCGTCGCCCGCGAGGACCTTCACCTTGTCCGGACCGCACGACTCGCCCTCGACCGCCCGCAGGAAGTCGAGGAACTCCGGGGCGCGGCCGGCGTAGAAGTACAGATCCGCATTGCTCCTGCACGCGTCCTGGGTGGCCTTGGTGATGCCTCCTCCCTGGACGCTGTAGTACACGGGGTCGTGGAGCCTGATGTGCTCCGCGCTCAGCGCCACAGTGAAGTCGTCGGCCAGGTTGTTCGTGTACTCGTCACCGGGCGACCCGTCCCGGATGATCACCGCTGACGGGGACGCCACGCCGGACAGGAGGTCGTGCCGGGCGAACCTGGCGGCCAGCGTCGCCTCTCTGAAGTTCGTCGGGCCCACATGGAAGTAGTAGGGAGACGGATAGCCCGGGAGGCGGTTGCCGCCGCTGACGTGGATCGAGCCGTCCTGGACGTATCCGAAGCGGTCGGCGGTGGCGGTGGTCCCGACCATCGGGATCTTCGCCGCGTGCAGCACCCCGATCCCCTGCTCCACCCCCTCCACGCTCCGTGGGAAGCCCACCACGCCGACCACGTGCGGATCCTGTTCTCCGAGGCCGCTGATCAGCTCGGCGTCGCGTCGCCCCTGGCCGAAGTCCTCGCCGGAGTTCGCGATCAGAATCTGAAGGCGGGGGGTGCTGGTGACCGCGCGCTGGTACTCCTCCATGGCCGTCAGCTCGGCAAGGGCGCCCGCGAACCGGGGGTCCTCCGGCGACGGGTTGTTGATCGAGAACTCTCCGAAGAGGACCACGCTGACGTAGGCCCCGGAGTTCCTGGCGACGGTGTTGTTCTGATCGATCTGCTTGACCAACTTTGTGACCGGGCCGCCGAACAGGCCTTCGGGGGCGGGTCCCGTGGCGTTGACGATGCCGATGCATTCCGCGCCGATCCGCTCGACCCAGGGGAGGCCGCCGCAGTGCGCGTCGATGTCCTGCTGGTTCCGGATAAGCCACACGGCGGGACCGACGAGCAGCAGCGCCACCACGGACCAGTAGCCGATCGCCCGCGCCACGCTCGGGAAGAGCCTCAACCGGTAGTCGTCCCCGGGCGGGGTCCCGGCCGCGTCGACGACCAGCCTGAGGCGGGGCACCCGCCGCCGGACCGCCTCCCGCCATCCATCGACCACCTTCGGGAGTCGTCCCAGCTCCAGCGGCGGCGCCGGCGGCCGCTCGGCGGCGAGCGCCTGCGGCGTCGCGGCCAGCACGAGAACCGGGGCCAGCAGCCCTGTCTCCTCTGTGGTCTCCTCCAGGATCCGCAGGAACCTCTCGTTGGCCTCTCCCGGCTTCCTCGCCTCCAGGACCAGCAGGCCGTACAGGCCGCGGCCCCAGCTCGGCCAGGGGATGGGCCACCTCTTGTACGCCTGATGGAGGTCCTGGCACATGGCGTGGACCAGCAGCCGGTCGATGTCCGCCTCGCTCGCGTCGGCCAGGCGGAGCGCGTACTTCGGGAGGCGTTCGAAGCGCTTGCGAGGCAGGTACGGCTGTCGCCTGAACCACCGGTTGAAGAGCGACCCCCGGATGGAGAGCAACGACTGGACCCCGGTGCCCAAAGTGGCCACGAGCACGCCGAGCACCCAGGGGAGCAGGCCGACGAGGTCCGACGGCCCTCCGAACCACCACGCGGCCACGGTCCCCAGCGGCACCCAGGTGTAGGCCGCCCGCCCGATGAAGTCGACGGCCGTCCTGCGTCCCCGGTCCCCGCCGTACCGGCCCCTCCGCCAGGCCTTGAGCCGCTCCTTGAACTCCTCCTGGCCCTTGCGCGATTGCGGATCCGGCGGCCACCGCTTGAAGGAGGTCTCCGCGGCGTCCGCCGCCGGCCGCTCGGCGCGCTGGCGCCGGGCCCACAAAACGAACTGAACGAGCGGGAAGCGCGGCGCGGGCAGGAACGACCCGCCCACCGGCTTGCCGAGCTGCCCCTGCTCCCCCGCCAGGGCCGAGACGAGATCGCCAAGAGTCTCGTGCTCTCCCGATCTGACCGAAGCGTGCGGGAGCGAGTCCTCGAACGGCGCGGCGAGCCGCTTGGCGACCTCGAAAGCGTGGTCGGTCTCACCGGTGATGACGACGATGGGCAGTGGCGCGTCCGCTCGCCAGAAAAACGGCCTGCGGACCAGTCCCTCGATGACGCCGTGCAGATCGGCCAATGCGGGGATCCCTCTGAAAACTGATCGGAGAGCGGGTTCCTTGTGAAGATCTCAGGGTGGCATCCCGAATCGCGCGTTCGCTATAGATCTCGCATATCTCACATGGCGGACCCGGGTCGGGACCACCCTCCGGGGTTACTACGCTGGACCACGTGGCTGACATCGTGATTCCCGCTGACATCAAGCCCGCCGACGGCCGTTTCGGCTGCGGGCCCTCGAAGGTACGCCCCGAGCAGCTCGCCGCGCTCGCCGAGTCCGGCGCGAGCCTGATGGGCACGTCCCACCGCCAGAAGCCCGTCAAGAACCTGGTCGGCCGGGTTCGCGCGGGGCTGACCGACCTGTTCTCCCTCCCCGAGGGGTACGAGGTCGTGCTCGGCAACGGCGGCACCACGGCGTTCTGGGACATCGCCTCCTTCGGGTTGATCCGGGAGCGGTCGCAGCACCTCAACTTCGGCGAGTTCTCGTCCAAGTTCGCCACGGTCGCGAAGAAGGCGCCCTGGCTCGGCGAGCCGACCGTCATCAAGTCCGAGGTGGGCAGCCACCCGCTTCCGGTGGCCGAGGAGGGCGTGGACGTCTACGCCCTGACCCACAACGAGACCTCGACCGGCGTGGCCATGCCGATCAAGCGGGTCGTCGAGGACGACTCGCTGGTCCTGGTCGACGCGACGAGCGGCGCGGGCGGCCTGCCGGTCTCGGCCGAGGAGTTCGACGTCTACTACTTCGCGCCCCAGAAGAGCTTCGCCTCAGACGGCGGCCTCTGGCTCGCGCTGTTCTCGCCCAAGGCCCTGGCCCGGGTGTCCGAGATCGCGGAAAGCGGCCGGTTCGTCCCCGAGTTCTTCAGCCTCCCGACGGCGATCGACAACTCGTCGAAGGACCAGACCTACAACACCCCCGCGGTCGCCACGCTGTTCCTGCTGGCCGACCAGCTCGACTGGATGAACTCCCAGGGCGGCCTGGCGTGGACGACGGCCCGCACGGCCGACTCCGCCTCGCGGCTGTACACGTGGGCCGAGAAGACGTCCTACACCACGCCGTTCGTCGCCGACCCGGCGCAGCGCTCCAACGTCGTCGGCACCATCGACTTCGACGACTCCGTGGACGCCGCGGCGGTCGCCAAGGTCCTGCGGGCCAACGGCATCGTGGACACCGAGCCCTACCGCAAGCTGGGCCGCAACCAGCTCCGCGTCGCGATGTTCCCGGCCATCGACCCGGCCGACATCGAGGCGCTGACGACCTGCGTCGACTACGTGGTCGAGCGGCTCTAGAACCGCCCCGCCGTACGGCTGAGCAGGCCCGTGCCGCATCGCGGCGCGGGCCTGTGGTTTTCTTCTCGGACGGGTCCTGGCCTGCCGTACGGCGGTGCAGGGTCCGTCAGGAGGGCTTGCGGCGGCGCAGCAGCCAGGCGGCGAGGACGCCGCCGATGAGGCCGAAGAGATGCCCCTGCCAGGAGATCCCCGGCTGGCTCGGCAGGGCTCCCCAGAGAATCGAGTAGTAGAGCACGGCGACGACCACGCCGAGCAAAATGTCGAGGGCCCGGCGATCGAACAGCCCCCGAGCTACGACATAACCGAAATATCCGAAGACGAGGCCGCTCGCGCCCACTGTCAGCGTGTTGGGCGGGCTGGTGAACCAGACGCCGAGACCGCTCACCACGATGATGAGAAGGCTCGCGGCGAGGAACCGCCCGATCCCCCGGATGGCCGCCAGGAAGCCGAGGATCAGCAGCGGCACCGAGTTGGCCATCAGGTGCGCGAACCCGGCGTGCAGGAACGGGGCGAAGAGGATCCCGGCCAGGCCGTCCGGCTCGTGCGCGACGATCCCGTAGCGGTCGAGGTGTCCGTCCTCGACATAGTCGACGACCTCGATCGCCCACATGGCCGAGACAAGGACGATCATCACGATCGCGCTGCCCAGTGCCCCACTCAGGAGCCTGGCCGTGCGATCCCGCAGCGACCGGCCGGATGGGGGAAGCCCGGTCCCGGAATCGTTCATGGCTTTACCGTACGCACTCGCGGTCACGGACGGTCGCTCTGCCCAGATCCCTCCCGATCATTCCTTGCGGGATCCCCCGCGAGAGGCGAGCTGTGGGCGCCTCTCGCGGGGGATGGAGGCGATCCGTCACTCGCCCTTCCAGACGGGCGCGCGCTTCTCGGCGAAGGCCGCCGCGCCCTCCATGGCGTCCTTCGAGCCGAAGACCGGGTTGATGATCGCTCCCTGCTTCGCGAACATCTCCTCCCGTGGCCAGTCGGCGGACTCCACGATCACCTTCTTGGTCGCCGCGAGCGCCAGAGGGGCGTTCGCCGCGATCGCGCGGGCCATGGCGAGGGCCCCGTCGAGGGCCTCCCCCGCGGGTGTGATCCGGTTGACCAGCCCCAGCTCGTAGAGCCGGGACGCGGGGTAGTGGTCTCCGGTCAGGGCGATCTCCATGGCCACGTGGTACGGAATGCGGCGCGGCAGCCGCATGATCCCGCCCGCGCCGGCCACCAGGCCGCGCTTGGGCTCCGGCAGGCCGAACCTGGCCTCCTCGGAGGCGACGACGATGTCGCACGCGAGGGCCAGCTCGAAGCCGCCCGCGAGGGCATAGCCCTCGATCGCGGCGATGAGCGGCTTCAGCGGCGGGGCCTCGGTCAGCCCGCCGAGCCCGCGGCCCTCGACGACGGGAATGTCGCCGTTGAGGAAGCCCTTCAGGTCCATGCCCGCGGAGAACGTGCCGCCCGCGCCCGTGAGGACGATGACCGACACGTCCTCGCGCTCGTCCAGCTCGTCCAGGGCGGCGGCGATGCCGCGCGCCACGGCGCCGTTGATCGCGTTCCTGGCCTGCGGCCGGTTGATCGTGGTGACGGCGACGCCGCCGTCCACCGATAGAAGAACCTCGTCAGACACTTGACCTCACTTGGGCTGGAAGCGGATGCCGCCGTCGAAGCGGATGACCTCGCCGTTCATGTAGTCGTTCTCGATCAGCGCGCGGACGAGGTGGCCGAACTCCGACGCGCGGCCCATCCGCTTGGGGAACGGCACGGGCGCGGCCAGCTTGGCCTTGAACGCCTCGGACTCGGGGCCGGAGCCGTAGATCGGGGTGTCGATGATGCCGGGGGCGATCGTCAGGACGCGGACGCCGATCGCCGCGAGGTCGCGGGCGGCCGGAAGGGTCATGCCGATGATGCCGCCCTTGGACGCCGAGTACGCCACTTGGCCGGTCTGGCCCTCGATGCCCGCCACCGAGGCGGTGTTGATGACCACGCCACGCGCGCCGTCGGCGTCGGCCGGCTCGGTCTTCGCCATCGCGGCCGCGCCGATCCGCATGAGGTTGAACGTGCCGATCAGGTTGACGTCGATCACCTTGCGGTAGGAGGCCAGGTCGTGCGGGGAGCCGTCGCGGTTGACGGTCCGGGACGCCCATCCGATGCCCGCGCTGTTGACGACGGCGCGCAACGGCTTGCCGGTGGCCACCGCCGCGTCCACGGCGGCCTGCACCGAGGCCTCGTCGGACACGTCGGTCTGCGCGAACACGCCGCCAAGCTCGTCGGCGAGGGCCTTGCCGCGCTCTACGTTCAGGTCGGCGATGACCACGGTCGCGCCGACGCTCGCCAGCTCACGGGCCGTGGCCTCACCGAGGCCGCTGGCACCGCCCGAGATGATTGCTGCTGCTCCGTTCAGGTCCATAGCCGGACCTTAACGCCACAACCGAATGAAGTTCTACTCGGGGTGGTTCAAAATCGCGGTGTCGACATCGGGGTAGACCCTGATGCGCCGGTCAAGACCGGTCGTGCGGAGGATGCGGGCCACGGGCGCCTGCGGCGCGGCCAGGCAGACGCCGCCGCCCTCGCTCGTGGCGAGCCGCCACGCCTCGATGAGCACGCTGAGGCCGCTGGAGTCCATGAACGACAGGGAGGCGAGGTCGAGGACCAGCGTCGCGCCGTCGTTCGTGATGGCGTCACGCACCTCGTCACGCAGGAAGGGAGCGGTGAAAAGGTCGAGCTCGCCTTCGACCGCCACGACGACGGCGCCCGAGAGCGAACGGCGCGCGAGCCGCAGCTTCATCGTCGAACCTCCTCCGCGAGGTCCACTTTACTTGCGCATCACCCTCGATGAGCGGGCGTCAATGAGCGGATACGGCGAAGCCGTACGGCAACTCCAGCCGGTGGGCGGCCAAGAGCTCCTCGTCGGCGAGCAGGGATCGCGTGGGCCCGTCGGCCGCGATCACCCCGCCGGAGAGGATCAGCGAGCGCTCGCACAGCTCCAGCGCGTACGGCAGGTCATGCGTGACCATCAGCACCGTCACGTCCAGACTTCTCAGGATCTCGGCGAGCTCGCGGCGCGACGCGGGGTCGAGATTGGACGACGGCTCGTCCAGCACGAGGATCTCCGGCTCCATGGCCAGCACGGTGGCCACCGCCACGCGCCGCCGCTGGCCGAACGACAGGTGGTGCGGCGGCCGGTCGACCGCCTCCAGCATGCCGACCCGCTCCAGCGCGTCCTTCACCCTCCGGTCGAGCTCCGCCCCCCGCACGCCCAGGTTGGCCGGGCCGAACGCGACGTCCTCCCGCACAGTCGGCATGAAGAGCTGGTCGTCGGGGTCCTGGAACACCAGCCCCACCCGCCGGCGGATCTCCCGCAGCGTGTCCTCGCGCACGGGCAGCCCGGCCACCTCGACGGAGCCGTGACCGGCGGTGAGGATGCCGTTGAGGTGCATGACCAGCGTGGTCTTCCCCGCGCCGTTCGGCCCCAGGAGCGCGACCCGCTCCCCCCGTCCGATGGTCAGGTCCACGCCGAACAGCGCCTGCGTCCCGTCGGGATAGGCGTAGGCGAGGCTGCTGACCTTCAGCGACGTGGCGGTCATGTGAGGCTCCACGACAGCACGGCCGTCGCCGCCGCGAGGCCGGGAAGGAGCGCGGCGGCCCCCCACTGCCGTGCGGACGCGGGCAGCTCCCGGATCATCGGCATCTCGCCGGTGTAGCCACGGCTCAGCATCGCGAGATGCACCCGCTCCCCCCGTTCGTACGACCTGATGAACAGCGCGCCCGCAGACTTCGCCAGCACGGGCGCCTGCCGGATGTCCCTGGGCACGAATCCCCGCGATTCCCGGGCGATCCGCATCCGGCGCATCTGGTCGAGGATCACATCCATGTAGCGGAGCATGAACGTCGCGATCTGCACGAGCAGCCGCGGCAGCCGGAGCCGCTCCGCGCCCAGCAGCATCATCCGGGGCTCCGTGGTGGCCGCCAGCAGGATCGAGGCGATCACTCCGAGGGTGGCCTTGGCCAGCACGTTCCACGCCGCCCACAGGCCCTCGAGGCTCAGGGACACGCCGAGCACGTCCACCCGCTCCCCCAGGCCGATGATCGGGATCGCCACCGCGAACAGCACGAAGGGCACCTCGATCACCATGCGCCGCAGGATGAAGGCCGCCGGGACGTGCGCGGCCACCGCCACGCCCGCGAGCAGCGACGCGTAGACCCCGAACGCCCAGAAGCTCTCGCGCGGCGTCGCGACCACCGCCACCGCGAAGCCCGCCGCGGCCAGCAGCTTGCACTGCGGCGGAAGCCGGTGCACGAGCGTGTCCCCCGGCCGGTAGAGCTGGTGATGATGCCCCGCGCTCACCGGTGACCCACCCCTGCGTGGCTCACGCCGCGACCTTGTGCCGCTGCCTGCGCCGGACCGTGTAGAAGATCCCGCCTCCGGCGGCGACCGTCAGGCCCACGCCCGCGACTCCCGCGAGGCCCCCCGACAGCCGCTCGTCGCCGACCCCCTTGACGCTGTAACCGGCCAGCGGGCCGTTCCCCAGCTCGCTCGGCTTCTCGTGCGCGTTGAACCCCTTGTCGGCGGCCACCTTGTTGAGCCCGTCCGGCGCGCTGGAGGCGTAGAACGAGACGACCCCGGCGAGCAGGAGGGCGACCAGGCCGCCGCCGACCAGGATCGGCCGCAGCCCCCGCCTCGGCGCGGCAGCGGGCTCCTCGACCGGGATCTCGCCGTCGGCCGTCCTGAGCACCAGCGGCGCAGCCAGGCCCCGCGCGCCGTACACCAGGTCAGGGCGTACGGCCAGCACACTGCTGACGGTGAGCGCGGTGATCAGCGCCTCGCCCAGGCCGATCAGGACGTGCACGCCGCCCATCGCCGCGGCCACGGAGGACACCTCGATCGGCGCGGTGCCGCCGAGCCAGAACAGCCCCGTGAAGCAGAGGGCGGCCGCGGGCACGGACACCACGGCGGCAGCGAACGACCCCGCGACCACGGCGGTACGGCCGCGCGGGCCGCTCCGGCGGATCCCGCTCCCGGTGATCAGGCGGAAGACGGCCCAGCCGACGACCGTGGTGACGATCGCCATGAGCGTGATGTTCACGCCCAGCGCGGTGAGCCCGCCGTCGGCGAAGAAGAACGCCTGCACGATCAGCACGACGGCCACGCACAACACGGCTGTGTAGGGCCCCACGAGGATCGCGGCCAACGCCCCTCCGAGCAGGTGACCGCTGGTGCCGGCCGCGACGGGGAAGTTGAGCATCTGGACGGCGAAGATGAACGCGGCCACGAGACCGGCCATGGGGGCGGTCCTGTCGTCGAGCTCGCGCTGGGCGCGCTTCAGGCAGACGGCCATCCCGGCGGCCGCGAAGGCCCCCGCGCCGACGGAGACGGGAACGTCGAAGAACCCATCGGGTACATGCACAGCAAGCCCCTCCGAACTGGGTGAATCTGTCCCCAACCTTAGGACATGAAGTTGTAGTTGCAAATAGTTCGCATCTAGCGGCGGCGCAGCTGGCGGAACATCCGCCGGAGGAGCGTGAGAGGCGTGGCCGCACGGACCGACGTGCTGAGACGCCGGTTGACGGCTGTGGCGTACGGGCGGGCGGTCCACCGGACGAGGCCGCGCCACCACCGCATGGTGCGCCCGAGCGTCTCGGGGCCGCCAACCTTGACGGGGAACCGGGCGGGCGGACCGCCCACGTCGAGCTCCAGGTAGGCGTCCCACGTCCCGGCGTCGAACCCGCCGGTCTCCGCCGTGAACGTGTGCGGCCCCGTCGCCGTCACGGCCGCGCGCCGCTCCCGCCCCGACGCCCGCTCCCGCCAGACGAGATGCCGTACGGCTGCCGCACCCGGCGCGTCACCCACGTGCACCTGGCCCTCGACGCGCAGCCTCCGCCCGGCCCACTCGGCGCGCGTCAGCCGTACGGAACCGGGGACGCGGAGGAGGCGGCCGCCGACATCGAGGCTGAGGTTGCCGTGCGATCGGGTGAGAAAGGGCACGACGACGACGCCGGACGCGAAGCGCGGAGGGGGCGGCCGCACCCCCGGGTCGCGTTCGGACCCCAGCCGCGCCAACCGCCGGACGCCCTCGCAGTGAACGGCGGCGTGGACGTCCCACACGCCGGCCGGGAGCGAGGTCACCTCAAGGGCCACGCTGAACAGGTCGGCGACGCTGGTGACGGCCGCGGGCCGCTCCTCCCGGGACGTCCGCTCCCGCAACACGAGGCCCGCCTCTCCCGGGAACCCGGTGAGCGCGATGGATCCGGAGACGGCGAGGCGGTCGCCGTCCCACTCCAGGGCCGTCAGGCGATGGCGGAGCGAGGCCGTCTGGACGCCGGCCAGCCGTACCAGCCGGGTGAGGTCGCGCGGCGCCGCGGCCCGGAGCCGGTCGGCGGCGTCCAGGCGGTCGAGCACTCCCTGGGTGAGCCACTGGGAGCACAGGTCGGCGACCTCGATGGCGATCTTCTCGCGGGTCGCCTCGTCGGCGGCCAGAAACGGCGCGCGGAGTTCCGGGAAGACGTCGAGCTTGAAGTGCCGGAGGAGCAGGCGATCTCGGAGCGGTCCAGGCGGGACATGCCGCGCCATCAGCTCCATCGCGGTGCGTACGGCCCGCAGGAAGGCGAGCGGGTCCCGGCGGGGGCGGGAGGGGAGGTGGTAGCAGTCCTGGTCGGCGACCACGGACAGCACGCCGGCGTCGCAGTAGGCATGGCAGTAGGCGTGGGCGGCGAAGACCATGTCCTCGCCGGTCCGGAGGCTCTCGTCGAACCGGATCCGGTGCCGCTCCAGCATGGCCCGGCGGAAGAGCGCGAAGCAGGTGAGGACGTCGTAGGCGGCGCCGCCGCGTAAGGCGCCACCCAAGGTCACCCGGTCGGCGTCCTCGTGGAAGGGGAAGTCCCGCGGGCGTGCGGACCGATCGCCGGGCTGCGCGGCGATCCGGCCGAGGACGATGCCGGAGCCGTTCCTGTCGGCCATCGCGACCATCCGCCGCAGCGCTTCCGGACCGACGAAACCGGCGGCGTCGCAGAAGAAGACGTACCGGCCCTTCGCCTCCGCGAGGGCGCGGTTGCGCGGCCTGCTCGCGGTGCCCCGGTGATCCTCCTCGATCACCCTGATCATGCTCGGGTGATATGCGGCGTAAAGATCGAGGAGCGCCCTGATGCCGCCGGACGAGCCGCCGTCCACGACGATGATCTCCTTGCTCACCCGCTGGACCAGCAGAGACGTGAGGCATCGGTCCAGATTCGCCCGGCAGTCGAGACTGTCCCGGCAGTCGGGATTCTCGCGGCAGCCGAGGTGGGGAGGGCGGTCGGCGTGCGCGCGGCAGTCAGGCGCCGGCACAAGGATGCTGACGTCGACGGGACGGTCACTCTCCGCGTTCATCGGTTTTCATTATGTGACCGCACTGCCACGTCACGGGCCGCTTCCACTATCCGGTCCGCCAGATGTTCGTACCAGGTGAGCACGTCGCGCACGCTGAGGGCGGAGCCGTACTCATGGGTAACTTAAGTAGTCGCGCTCAGGACGCGGGCCGTGACGGCGCCGACGATGGGACACATGACTCGACCGGTGAAAACCACAACGACAACAGCGTTCTACGCGCAAGCCGTCATCTCGTTCGGACTGTCCCTCGCCGCCCTGGCACTGGGCATCGCCTACCTCCCGGTGACAGCGTGGGTTCGCTCGTTCCTGGCCATCGGCCTGCTGTACGTGGTGACCTCGGCTTTCACACTGGCCAAGTGCGTCCGGGACCGGCAGGAGGAGACCGCCGTCGTCAGCAGGGTCGACCAGGCCAGGCTCGACAAGCTGCTGGCCGAGCACGACCCCTTCAAGAACGACTGAGCAAGGCGCCGCCTCAGCCGCCGGGTTAGGGAATGAGGCGGAGGCCGAGCTGGGCGTATTCGTCGAGCGCGTTGAAATAGGCGCGGTGGTTGACGATCAGGCCGTTCTCCACCTCGCTCACGCTGCACCCCCGGAGCGTGATGTGACGGCCGGTCGCCTGGATCGTCTGACCGTCCGGCGTCAGGAAGTCACCCTTGTGCGTCGCCGTCAGCGTCCATTCCGTGATGGCGAGGTCACCGGCGACCGCCCTGGTCGAAATCCTGAACCGCAAATCGGGAAAGGCGCTGAACAGGTATTCGAAGAAGGAGACGATCTGCTCACGCCCCTCCGCCATGCCGCCGGAAGCGACATAGACGGCATACGGATCCAGGCATCGCGCCAGAGCGCCGAGGTCGTGATCGTTCAGGGCGCCGAACATTCGATCGGCGACCTCTCGGAGATCATACATCGCGATGGCCCCCCTCACGCATGGAGCCACGCTATCAAGGGGCACGCAAAGACGATCTCAACCGCCACGTCACGGCCGGGTGCACCCCGCCGCCCGGCAGAATGCCGATCACACTTCGGGCGAGTGCAGCTTGGCGCCGAGTTGGGAGTAGAGCTCCCACTGGTCGAAATAGACGCGCTGGGTGGCGACGAGATCGTCTTCCACCGTGAAAACCCAGCAAGATCGCATGCTGGTGCTCCTACCGGTCGGCTCCAGCATCTCTCCGGAGGGCAGCAGGAATGGTCCCGTGTGCGTGACCGTGCTGGACAACTCGACTACCACCAGGTCGTCGAATGTGTTCTTTTTCCAGATCATCCCGGACACCTTGGGAAAGGCTTCCCAGACTTGCGCGTGGTAGGCGGCGATCTCGTCGCGACCCTCGGCCACCCCCTGCGGCCCGACGGCGACGGCCTTCGGGCTGTAGCAGCGGACGACCGCTTCAAGATCGCGATCATTGAGCGCGGCCATCAAACGGTCCACCACCGCCTCGGCATCCGACATCGACGGCTCCCCCTTTCTCGCACCGCTAATCAAGTCTCATCACGGTACCGGCGCCCCGGTAAAGCACCTGGTCGAGGCCCGCCCTTCGGCGGCACGGCGAGTAGATCGTCACCTGCCCCTCGGCCGCGTGGCGCCCCGCGAAGAGCACGTTGGAATGTTGCGCCCTTTGCCGTAGTGACTTAACATCCACAGCGTGATTAACACCGAAAAGGTAGACGACTTTATGAGCAAGCTCGATCATCCGTTCAAAGCGGAGATCGAAGCCGTCCGGGCCATCATCATGGGAGCGAGTCCCGGAATAGAAGAAGACATCAAGTGGGGAGGCCCCTCTTTCTACTACAAAGAGGACATGGCCTCCATCAATCCGAGGGTCAAGAACTACGTGCCCATAATCTGGCACAAGGGTGAGCTGCTGACCAACGACTCCGGCCTGCTGGAGAAGGGCCCCAAGGGAAGGGCTTACACCAAGTTCCACTCCATGGCCGAGATAGAGGCCAACAAAGCAGCGCTGGCGAAATTGGTCAATGACTGGGTAGCGCTCATGGACGAATGAGTGCCCGGCGGCCGGGCCCGATGTGGCACGCGCCGCCGAGCACATCCCGGTCGAGCGACGTACCAGGCTGATCGCGGGCGCGCGCCCGCCGGACCGTGTGGGCCCGCGCGTCAGGGCGCGACCTTCTCGCGCCGCTCGATCGAGCGCCGGCGGAGCGGACTCGACTCGACTCGGGAAGTATTTCTTCACGGTGTTCTGCCTGGCCTGGGCCGGATACGGAGGCTGGGCGATCACGCGGCGAGCGCCGCTGTTCGCCCTGGACCGGGTGATCGCCGCTTGGCTCGCCCTGGCAGCCTCGGTTGTGACAACGGTCTTCACTGTGACGGTCGCCGTCCAACGAGGCTCCGGCGTCACTCTCGCCGTCGCTCTCGCGGCCGGGGCCGCTTTCGTCGCGGTAGCCGTCCTGCTCGCCGTACGGGCTCATTTCAGGCGTGCCGCGTTGCTGCGCCGCACGCGAGAGCTGAGCGATGGTGGCGCGGCATGACGGCCATGAGTGACTTCCCGGCGTCCCAGACCTCGGCCGGCCTGCTCCATGAGGGCCGGCGCGGCCTCATTCGGGCGTTCGTACGGTTCCGATGCCCAGTGTGCTGACCATGGGCAGGATTCCCGACTCGAACACCGCTCCCAGGAGAGGCTGGTTGAGCTGGGTGAGCCGTTCGGCCAGCTCGGGTCCGAGGGCACGCCATGGCCCGGCCGCGAGCTCGTCGGTGGTCCGCTCGACCTGGTCACGCAGTGCCAGGCCCGCCGAGGTGGCGACACCGTCCGCGTCGACGAGGCCACGGGAGGCCAGCCGGTCACGGGCGGCCGCCCATTCGTCGGCGTTCCAGCCGCGTCCCGCGAAGTTCTCCGCCGGGGCGGCGCCGACAGCGGCGAAAGAGACCAAGGCCTCACACGCGTCCAGATTCGCGGTCGCCAGAGCGGCCAGGTGGCCGTCGCCTCTGTGCTCACGCAGCACGGTGTACGCCTGCCACAGCGCGAGATGCGGCTCATCGGGCCAGGGCAGGTCGAGGTTGGCGGCGGCCAGCGGCCGATGGGCGACCCCGGCGCTCTCGGCGGCTCTTACGGCCAGCTTGGCGGCTTCGGCGATCTCCGGCATGGCGAGTCTCTCGCCGAGAAAGGTCCGAAAGGTCCGATCCATCGCCCGCAGCCGCGCGTCGAGCACCTGCTCGGGCCGTGCCGTGGCCCAGATACCCGGCACGTGCTCGGCGATCATGCTGGGGCTGAAGCTGTAGTAGGTGGCGGCGACCAGCTTGGGCCCGGCCGCGCCGAGCGGTGCCGTACGCCAGGCGAAGTAGCTGGGCCAGCGCGACCCGATGTCGTAGCCGAGTTGTTTGGCCTCGTCGAAGGCCTGGTGAGAGAAGTACAAGGCCGCGTGCACCGGCTCAATCTGGTGCCACATCTGCCGCGCCAGCTTGGGGAAGGTGGACATCACACCTCGGTCATCACTGCCTAGTTACGATATGCCAGTGACTCTAGATCGGAAGCCCATCACCAGTCAATCCTTAATGGCCGGTTATGGCCGGGAGAGAATTCATCTGGTCTCGACGGCCCCGGCCGTACGGCGCGCGGCGCCGCGTTCGCGCGCGCATGTACCCGGGGGCGACCGGCGCCAGAGTGGCCGAGCTGTGGCGACGCTACGACCCGACGGCGTCCGGCCCGCTCTCCTCGCCGACCAGCGCGACTTATCCGGAAATCTGCGGCGCCCTTGACGATTGCTTGGTACACCATTTGCTCGTCCTTGGCGCGTCGCGCCGCGCCTGGTGAGGGCTGCTCCGAAACTGCCTCCCGTAACCGTCTCGGAGGAGGAGAGTTCGTGGTCACAATCGACCGGCGTGGGTTCGCGAAACTGGCCGGCCTGGGCGCCGTGGGATCGGTGATGAGCCCCGCCCTCGGCGCCGCATCGGGTACGGCTCTCGCGTCGGCGGCGCGGGAGCCGTACGGAGGAGAGCGCTGGCAAACGTGTCTGCGGGTGGCGCGCGACCTCCTGCTCGTCGAGGAGGATGGGACCGACCTGAAGCACAGGTATCTCCAGATCCTCATCGACAAGGGCCTGCCGAAGTCCCGCACGCCCAAGAGGGTCCTGATCGTGGGAGCGGGGATCTCCGGTCTCGTGGCCGCGACTCTGCTGAAACAGGCCGGGCACCGGGTCACGCTCATCGAGGCCAACGGCAACCGGATCGGCGGCCGGATCAAGACCTTCCAGACCGGGTTCAGCGACCGGCTTCAGTACGCCGAAGCGGGGGCGATGCGCATTCCGGACTTCCACCCGCTGACGCTGGCGCTGATCGACAAGCTCGGGATCACCCGCCGCCCGTTCTACAACGTCGACGTGTCGCCCGGGGCCGTGCCCAGCGGACCGATCCCACCGGTCGTCTACACCTCGCGGAAGGGAGAGGTCTGGCGTTCCGGCCCGTCAAAGGGGTCGTTCACGGCTCCTGAACGCATGAACCACACCTTCATCCACGTCAACGGCATCACGCGGCGGCGCGACGAGTACGCCGCCAACCCGCGTAAGATCAACGCCTCGTTCGGCCTGAAGGACGGCAGGACCGCCGCCCAGATCCTCGATGAGGCGCTCGACCCCGCCAGGGACTACATCTCCATCGCGAAGTCCGGAGGGCGGATCGACAAGCCGCTGCCGGAGCTGATCGAGGGCTGGGCCCGGTTGCTGTACGACTTCGACGGCTACTCGATGTACGGCTACCTGAAGGAGCACGCCAAGCTCGGCGACGAGGCGATCGACGCCATCGGCACCCTGGAGAACCTGACCTCCCGGCTGCCGCTGTCGTTCATGCACACGTTCCTCACCCGCAGCCTGGTCAATCCGGCGGTCAGCTACTGGGAGATGGCCGGAGGCAGCCGGGAGCTGCCGTACAAGCTGGAGCCCGCCCTTCGAGACGACCTGCACATGGACCGCCGGGCCGTACGGATCGACACCTCCGGCCGGGGCGTGCGCGTCTCGACGGTCAGCGAGACGGGCAGCACCGAGTCGAGGTTCGCGCCGCAGGTGCGACGTGAGACGTTCGAGGGCGATGTCGCGATCATCACGGTTCCGTTCTCCGCGCTGCGCCACGTCGAGATCGCGCCGGCTCTCTCCTACCCCAAGCGGCGGGCGGTGATCGAGCTGCACTACGACTCGGCCACCAAGGTGCTCCTCGAGTTCCGCAAGCGGTGGTGGGAGTTCACCGAGGAGGACTGGAAGCGCGAGCTGGGCGCCGGCTACCGTCCCGGGCCGGTGACCCATGTGGCGGGCGGCGGATCGGTCTGTGACAACGCCAACCGGTTCATCTACTTCCCCTCACACCGGATCCCGGGCAGCGAGGGCGGGGTTGTGCTGGCCAGTTACTCGTGGGCGGACGACGCCACCCGCTGGGACTCCATGGACGACGACGAGCGGTACGGCTACGCCCTGCGCGGGCTCCAGGAGGTGCACGGCGACCGGATAGCGGAGTTCTACACCGGCCACGGCCAGACCCAGAGCTGGATGCGCAACCGATACGCCTTCGGCGAGGCCGCGGTCTTCACGCCCGGCCAGATGACCGAGATCCACCCGAACATCGCCACAGCCGAAGGCCCCCTCCACTTCGCCGGCGAGCACACCTCGCTCAAGCACTCCTGGATCGAGGGCGCCCTGGAGTCCGCGGTGCGGGTGGCCCTGGAAGTCAACGCCTGACCGGAAGGCCCCTGACCGCGGAACTCCTGGTCAGGGGCCTTCACACGAGAGCCGCCTTGGGGAATCGAACCCAGACCTTCTGTTCACAAGTGAGATCACGGTTGTCCGCCGCCGTCCACGGCTGTCCATGCGCCCGTCTCAGCCTCCTTTTCACAGGTGCGTCGCTCCGGCACCGTCCATGCCTGTCCAAGGCTGTTGTTAGCAACCGCGTTAGCATGATCGACCTGACGATCAGCGCTGAATCGATCACATTGGAGGCATGGACGCCAGGGGATACGGAGCGCTCCGCCCTTACGTCGTTCAAGCGACTCTGGAAGAGCTCACCGGGCCAGTCGAGGGCGTCATCATGCTGCCCAGACATCTCGATTGGGGGCCGGAGCGCCGCTACCACCTGGACCAGATCGCCGATGCGCGACTGCTGTACATCCGGGTGATCCGGGAAAGCCACTCCTGACGACCTGCGACGCTTCCTCAACGCCTCGCTCCTGCGCAAGCTCTGGGCAGAACTGGTCCTACCCCCACGCGTCCGCGCCCTGTGGCTCGACCGATTCCCCGAGCTGCAGCGTCAAGCCGCCTGATGGACGACTTCCACCGTCGTCTGGCTGGCATCGCCCTGACGGCAGCCGCCGATCACGGGTTCGCCCTGGCGGGCGGCTACGCCGTACAAGCTCACGGCGTGTTTGGAGCGGCCAGCGAGGACATCGACCTGTTCACCTCCAGCGTGCGCGACGACTTCTCCGAGGGCGGCGCGAGATCTGCGACGCCAATATCGAACACGGCCTGGCGATCAAGGTTGACGTCGACAGCCCCCAGTTCGTACGGCTCAGCGTCTCCGAGCCCGCCGTCTTTGCCCAAGTGCTCTCCGCCCTGGAGCTCTACCCGGACGGCGAATTCCTCGCGTACGGCTTGACTGAGCCCAAGGTCCAGTTGCTCTGATCCCAGTTCAACGACTGGCGAGCGGCACTGGCCAACGACTCATCAGCTCATCACGAGTGAATCGCGTTACCCGTCTGACGGCCCTTCGCCTGGCTCGGGCGATTACGCATGCCGGGCATACTCCAAAGGCCCCTGCGGTGATCGCGAGGGGCCTTCGACCTTGGAGCCGCCTTGGGGAATCGAACCCCAGACCTTCTGTTTACAAGGAAAGGGCAGATGCGTCGTCAGGAGCATCTCTGCCCGGTCAGGCGGTAGATGCGGGCCGGTGGCGTGTGATCGTGTAAGGGGGCGTTGCTGTATGCGTTGCTGTAGAGCAACCTCCGCGAGACTCCCTCGCTCGCGTGCGTTGGCCCTTTTAAGGGGTGCATCCATCACGCTACGGGGATACCTCTTGAACTGCGGCTATACATGAGCTCGACAGCCTGCTCCTCCCCAACTGCGCCGCCTTCTGCGGCGCGGTTAGAGCATCCACATCTCGGCATGAGCGCGCGACTCGCGGCAGAAGAGGGCATGTTCGGTGGGACGCGCATGCGTGCTCCGGAGCGTGGATGAAGCGGTGAGTTCAGCGGGATTGGTGGCAGACTGCCTCGACGTTGTTGCCGTCGGGATCGCGTACGAAGGCGCCGTAGTAGTCCGGGTGGTACTCCGGCCAGACTCGCGGCTCATGCAGGACCTCCGCGCCGGCGCCGATGGCCGCGGCGAAGAAGGCATCGACCAACTGGCGGTCGGTTGCCGCGAAAGCGATGTGCGACTCGCGGAAACCGTCGCCGGTCGACTGCCGGCCAATCCAGAACGTGGGGCGGTCAACGCCGTATCCGATGACTGGACCGAATTCCATGATCCGTCGGCCGCCGAGCGGCGCCAGAACAGCGTCGTAGAAGGCCGCGCTCTTGACGAGGTCTCCGCACTGAATCGACAAGTGATCAAGCATGGCGGCAGTCTGCCAGACGGCACCGACAGCAGCGAGGGCATAGAAACAGCAGCATGATGGAGCGTCTGCGGCATCGTCGCGCGTTTCCGCGCACGGCGGCAGATGAGTGCGCTTGGACGACAGGCCCCGGGACATCGTGCTGCGCGAGCCGAATCGTGATCTGTCGCGATCAGGTGACTACGGGGTCAGGACGATCCTCCCGAAGACCTCGCCAGCGTCCATCTTCTGGTGTGCCAGCACGGCGTGCTCCAGCGGCAGCACCTCGTGCACCACCATCTGGAGCTCGCCACGATCCGCGGCAGCGAACTGCTCCATCCTCACGGCACGTCGAGCGGACTCCGCTACCGTCGCGGCGCTGAAGGTGGCGAAGGACATCGACTTCTGGAATGCGGCCATCACCCTCGTGCCGAAGTCTGCCGGCGGCTGGCCCCCGACTGCCCCGACAACCACGAGTCGACCGTTGGGGTTGAGCCTGTCGAAGAACGAAGGCATGTCTTCACCTGCTACGACGTCGATGATGACGTCGTAGCCCGGGGGATCGTCCGGCCCTCCTGCTCCTGAGCGGTCCAGCACGTGGGTCGCACCGAGGTCGCGCAGTCGACGGCCACGCTCAGGGGAGGAGGTGGTGACTGCCACGGCGCTGGCACCACCGCGAGCCGCGAGCTGGACCGTCATGATCCCGATGCTGCCGGCCGCGCCGCGTACCAGCACGGTCTCGCCCGGAGAGAAGTGAGCATGGGCGAGACCGAAGTGGGCCACGACCCCGGAGCTCCCGAGCGTCACGGCGTCGACAGCGGAAAGGCTCGCCGGGAGGGTCAGGACCTCTCCGATCGGCGCGATCGCCTGCTCGACGTAGCCGCCGCCCGTACCGGTGAACGCCCACACGCGCTGCCCGACCCATACGGGGTCGACGCCCTCGCCCACCGCGGTCACCGTCCCCGCCACCTCGCCGCCTGGGACATGACCCTTCCGGAAGCCGTAGGCGGCGAGAGCACCGCTTCGGATCATGACGTCGACACCTCCGACGCCGATCGCCTCATTGACGATCAACACTTGTCCCCGAGCGGGAGCCGGTGCAGGGATGTTGGTGACTGCCAGTCCATCGGGACCCCCGAACTCCTCGATCGCAACTGCCTTCACTGTTGTCCCTTTTCGTGAGCTCAATCAAAGCCGCCGTTAAGCGACCCCTGGTTGCTTGGACGCTAACGGACGCCGACGTCCGTTTAGCTAAAGTGAGAGAGTGATGGGTCGTTTGCCTCAGACGCTGCGTTCGGACGCGCTGGACAACCGCGACCGCATCCTCGACGCGGCTCGGGCACTGTTCGCCGCCGAAGGCATGGACGTGCCGATGCGCGAGATAGCCCGGCGCGCCGGGGTCGGCCCCGCCACCCTGTACCGGCGCTTCCCCACCAAGCAGGCGCTGGCCACCGAGGCTTTCACAGAGCAGATGTATGCGTGCCATGCCATCGTCGAGGAGGGGCTCGCCGATCCGGATCCGTGGCACGGCCTGTGCCTCGTGATCGAGAAGCTTTGTGAGCTGCACGCACGAAACCGGGGCTTCACCACGGCGTTCACCTCGGCCTTCCCCCACGCCATGGATCTCGCCGCGGTGCGCGAACAGGCGCTCACCTCGCTCGCCGAGCTCGCGCGCCGTGCCAAGGACAGCGGCCGCCTGCGGCCCGACTTCGTCCTGGACGACCTCATCCTCATGCTGATGGCCAACGGCGGCCTGCACGCCACATCGACAAACGCCCGCCTTGCCGCCTCCCGACGTTTCGCCGCACTCGCGATTCGGGCGTTCCAAGCTTGACCGGCCTCACCGCGAAGCCCCGTAGTCCGGTTGGACTCTGCCTCACCCTCACGAAAGCCGAGTCAAAGGGCGGTGTGGTGCGATTCCCGCGTCGTGGTCGTCAGCGCTGTCATCGGCATATCAACTCCCGGATCGCGGCAGAAGAGTGCGGGGGTGATGGTGTGGGAACCGCCCCCGGGCGTTCTGCCCGTTCGGATCGGTGGTTCGTGCCGCTGACGAGCGTGACAGGCACTGGCGAATCCGCCATCTGCCAGTGATCCATCGGCGGACGAGCGAGAAGTCCGCATCCGTGAGGCCGACGCGTGGGTCGACGCGATGCAACAGAGCTCGTCCTACGTGGTGTGCCGACACCCAACGCCGGTCCGCGCCCGGCCGCACCGCCGCCGTTGATCCCAGCGGCTTCCCCGCTTGGTTGCGGGGGCAGGCCCGGTTCGGTGGCTCACGCGAAGACGCCGCACGCGTCGCCGCCTTGCAGACGCCGATCCGCGAAGATGCGGTCGGCCTACCGCCAGGCACATCCCGACGGGGAGCAGCTCGTCGCTGAACTCTTGCGCTGGGCTTGAGCCGGGCCGGACTACGTCGCTGCCGCCGACCGTGCGTCAATCTGGGAGCCCGTCCGGGAATTCTGCCCAGTCCAGGGTCACTGTCGCGGGTCTGGGCCGGAGTCCAGGGCGCTGGTCGCTTCGGCGTACTTGAGCAGCAGGCGGGCGAACTCGAGCCGCTCGTGCTCGGGCCAGTCCCGGGTGATGTACTCGAATGCCTGCCGGTGCTGGCTGCGGAAGCGGTTGCGCAGCGCGACGCCCTGCGGGGTGAGGCGCAAGATGGTACGCCGGCCGTCGCGCTGGGACGCCAGGCGCTCCAGGTAGCCGTGGGTGATCAGGTCGGAGACCATCCGGCTGGCGGCCGACGGGTCGATGCCGAGCTGCTCGGCGACGCCGCCGACGGTCACCTCCCCGTCGGCCTCGTCGACGATGTTGATGATCAGGTTTCTGGACAGGTCTTTCCGCTCGACCGGCGGGTCGAGGTGTTTGAGCAGGTGCGTGCGCCGCCGAAGCTGCGCGAACGCCGCACCGACCGAGTTCAGGTACGCGTCGTCGGCCGATCGGGAATCGGGTGCCACGCCTTCAGGGTACGGCATTGTGTGATACTCAACAACTACATGACGAGTTGCACATATCTGTGGGTTGTCATCTAACGTAGGGCGGCAGGCCTTCCTCGTCCGACAGATTGGACCGACCATGACCACCGCGATCACCAACGCCCGTGTGTTCGACGGAGACCGCGTGCTCGACCAGACCACCGTCGTCGTCGACGGCTCCCGCATCGTCACGGTCGGCGGCGCCGTCCCCGCCGGCGCGGAGGTCGTCGACGGCCAGGGCGGCACGCTGCTGCCCGGGCTGTTCGACGCGCACGTCCACTCGGGCGAAGGGACATCCGCGCTGGCGCTGCGGTTCGGTGTCACGACCGAGCTGGAGATGCAGGGCACCAACACCAGGCACAACCGCACGCACATCACCGAGAACGACGCCGTCGCCGACATCCGCTCGGCCGGGTTCGGCATCACCCCGCCCGGCGGGCACCCCAGCGAGCTGTTCCCAGAGGGATTCCGCCCCGGCGGCGGAGCGGCTGCCGGCCACGAACCCGAGGGCACCCGCCCCGGCGGCGACCATGCCCCGGCTGCCGAGCGCGCGCGTCCCCTCATGCCGTTCTCCACCACGCCCGAGGAGGCGGCCGCCTTCATCCCGAAGCTCATCGCGGCGGGTTCGGACTACATCAAATTCATGATCGACGACGGTACCGTCGAGGGCCACCCCGGTCTGCCCATGCTCGACCAGGCGACGTTGGACGCGGGCGTCGCCGAGGCGCACCGGCACGGGATGCTGACCGTCGCGCACGCGCTGACCGTCGACGCCACGCGGATGGCGATCGAGGCGGGCATCGACGGCCTGGCCCACCTGTTCATGGACCGGCCGCAAACCGGCGAGATCGTCGAACGCATCGTACGGTCCGGCGCGTTCGTGGTCCCCTGCGTCGTATTGAACGCCTCCATGATGGGCATCACCGGCGCCGAGTTCGCCGAGGACCCGCGCGTGCGCTCGCGCCTCGACGAGGCGTGGCTGTCGACACTGCGCAGCAGCTTCAACCGCTACCCGCAGGGCCGGTTGGCAGACGTGCTCGCCTCCGTCAAGGCGCTGCACGACGCCGGCGCCGACATCATCGTCGGTACTGACGTGTCACTGCCGCTGCCGTTCCTCGGCGGCATGGCTCACGGCGCCAGCGTGCACCACGAGCTGCAGTACCTCGTCCGTGCGGGGCTCACGCCGGTGGCGGCCCTGCGCGCGGCGACCAGCACCCCGGCGCGCCGCTTCGGCCTCGACGACCGTGGCCGGATCGCGGAGGGCCTGCGGGCCGACCTGCTCCTCGTTGACGGCGACCCCACCACCACGATCAGCGACACCTTGAATCTGCGCCACGTGTGGCGCCGCGGCGCTCGCATGTCGCTGTAGACCGCACCACCAAGCCCTCCGGATGCCCGTTCGAGGAGCAGACCAGATGGCGGTCGGCCCGCGGGGTGACGGAAAATGCGCAGGCGTCGTGAACTCGGCGCCAACGTAGCTGTGAAACCGCAAACTGGACCGTCCGCTCATCGGCATGAGCGCGCGACTCGCGGCAGAAGCGGATGTCGAGTCCTCACCGATTGTCCGATGATGCTGCTATGTTCGCCCCCGCTGATCGTCGCTGGACCAAGGTCGGAGGGTACTTGTGGCTGAGGTGGCGCTGCGGCCGGTCGACGACTCCGACCTCGATGCTTGTTCGAACAGATGCGGGATCCCGAGTCGGTCCGGATGGCCGCCTTCACGGCCGAAAATCCCGATGACCGCACCGCATTCGATGTCCACATGGCGAAGGTCCGGACGTCGCCTGAGGTGACCACCCGTGCGGTCACCGTCGATGGACGGCTCGTCGGCAGCATCGCCAGCTTTGTCGTTGATGGCGATACCGAGGTCACATACTGGATCGACAGGCCCTTCTGGGGGCAAGGCATCGCCGGCCGAGCGCTCGCCCTGCTCCTGGAATCGGTTCGCGTGCGGCCCTGTTCGCCCGCGCCGCGAGTGACAATGTGAGATCGCTCAAGGTGCTGCAGAGGGCAGGATTCGCGATCATAGGCACGGAGATCTCGTTCGCCAACGGGCGAAATAAGGAGATCGAGGAAACGATCCTGCGCCTCGACGAGCCCGTGAAGAACGCGCCAGCCGATGCGTCGAGCGGAGAGAGGGAGACTTACTGATCTCGGCATAGTCGGACGACGGCGCAACAGTCGAAGACCACGCGCTTCGCGGCAGAAGAGGATGTTCGTGAGGCGCTCATCGACGGGCGCACGCACTGCGGCGGGATCGGTTCCGTCGCCTGGTACCGGTCGCCGCCCAGCGTCTACCCGTCCTCGGCGGGCTTGTCTTCCGGATCAAGGTCGCTGAGGGTCCAGGTGCCGTCGGTAGACAGCCAGGCTTGCCGACCGGGTGCCAGGGTCGCGAACTGTGCGAGGTACGGGTGCTGGGCGTACACGTGGTGGAGATGCGCGATCGCGATGCTCTGTCCGGTGGTGTCGAGGCCGTTGAGGAACTGCCAGTCTCCGTCGTGGTCGCGTACCACGCCGCGGATCGGCTGCTGCCCTTCGACGATGCGGGTGGTGGTGTAGACCTGGGTCCTCACCGGGGAGTCTGGGAACGGCCACGGGGTGATGGACTCCAATTCGCGCCACAGGCTTGGAGGGTGCTGATCCGGGGGTAGCCACAGCTGTGGCTGGTTGGCCCGACAGTTGACGCCCGCGTGCTCGTCCCAGGGGAAGCGTCCGTCCTGGTCGGGCCAGACCACTTGGACGATCGGCAGCGGTGGGTGGTGGCGGTAGAAGCGCAGGGCGGTGCCGAAGTAGAACGGATACCAGCCGGGATGCACCGGTTTGATGATCAGCGGATAGTCGCCAGGCAGGATGCCGTGGAGGGGTCGCTCGTCGGAGTGCAGCGGCTGACCGTCGCGGATCTGGTCGCCAATCTTGTTGATCCAGTTCTGCATGTCCGGGAGTAGCAGTCCGAATATCGCGACTTCCGGGCTGCCCAGACTGTGCCACATGCCGATGGTGTACGCCCAGGCCGGAACACCATCGTCAGAATGGACCGCGGTTGCGCTCCAACCGTGCCGGGCAACAAGGTCCGCGGTGTCGTCCCGGCAGCCGTGTTCGCACACCTGCCCGTCGTCGTGGTCATGGCCTGGATTGTCGCCGGTGCATAGGACGCAGTGACACTCACGGCGAGGGTCGAGTAGCGCAACCATCCCGGCAGCGTAGAGGCTGCCCGGCAGGACGGACGATCCAGGCAGCCGAGCAGGTGGCTTCCTCGGCGATCTTCGGTCCGCGCCAGAAGGCCCGAAACGCGAGCTACGTCGCCCGGCCGGCAGCCCGCCGCGAAGGACCGCGGCGCCGAACGGCATCTCGGTCAGGAGGAGAGCTGGCCATCTGGCCGGGCATCGAACTATCGGCGGCATGATCGGACGTTGATCTGCTCTCCGTGGCGTGGATCGCGAACCTCGCAGCGCTGAAGGTGCATGTGACCTGGTGGAGGGATTGGGGGCGGAGTCTATGTTCTCACCCGGCTGGCCCGGGACTGTAGGTAGCGTTGCTCGGCGATGCTGGCGGTGGCCTTCGCGGCGCGCTGGTAGTGCTCGTACGCCCCGGCCGTGTCGCCGGTCTTCTCCAGCAGATGCGCCCGTACGGACAGCAGCCGGTGATGCCGGGCCATCCGCTCGTCACTGTCCAATGTGGCCAGCAGGGCCAGCCCGGCCAGCGGGCCCTCGGTCTCGGCGAGCGCGATCGCCCGGTTGAGGGTGACCATCGGGTTGGGCGCGATCCGTTCCAGGATCAGGTAAAGGGCGTGCACCTGCGGCCAGTTGGTCTCCTCGGCCGTGGCCGCGTCGGCGTGCGTGGCGGCGATGGCGGCCTGCAGTTGGTAAGGCCCCAGCGCCGGGCTGGCCAGCGTCGCCTTGACCAGCTCGATGCCCTCGTCGATCAGCTCGCGGTCCCACTTCGTACGGTCCTGCTCGTCCAGCGGCACCAGGTCGCCGGCCGCCGTCGTACGTGCCTTCCGGCGGGCGTGGGTCAGCAGCATCAGCGCGAGCAGCCCGGTCACCTCGCCGTCCTCGGGCAGCTGCGCGTGCACCATCCTGGCCAGCCGGATCGCCTCGTGCGCGAGGTCGGCGCGGTGCAACTCGCTGCCCGAGGAGGCGGTGTAGCCCTCGTTGAAGATCAGGTAGAGCACGTGCAGGACGACCCGTAGCCGCTCCTCGCGCTCCGCGCCGTCCGGCGGGCTGAACGAGCTGCCGGAGGCCTTGATGCGCTGCTTGGCCCGGCTGATCCTGGCCGCCATCGTTGCCTCCGGCACCAGGAACGCGCGGGCGATCTCAGCAGTGGTCAGGCCGCCGACCGCCCGCAGCGTCAGGGCGGTCTGGGAGGCCGCGGTCAGCGTCGGATGGCAGCACAGGAACAGCAGGACGAGCGTGTCGTCGGTGTCCGGTACGTCCTCGGGCACCACCTCGGTGGCCGTCGCCGACTCCCGCTCGCGGCGCGCGTGGTCGCTGCGCATCTCGTCGATGAGCCGCCGGGACGCGACAGTCACCAGCCAGCCGCGCGGGTTGTCCGGCACTCCCTCGGCCGGCCACTGCACGGTGGCGGCGAGGACGGCCTCCTGTACGGCGTCCTCACACCCTTCGAACTGGCCGTGCCGACGGACCAACGCGCCGAGGACCTGCGGCGTGAGCTCACGCAGCAGGTCCTCGATGGCTGGTGCTGTCATGCCTCCAATTGTCCGTCAGCGAACATCACCTGCCGCACCTCGACCCCCAGCCCCTCGATCGCGGTGTCCGGGATCTGCGCCGCCAGCTCGATCGCCCGCTCCTTGTTCTCGCAGTCGATCAGGTAGAAGCCGCCCAGATACTCCTTGGACTCCAGGAAAGGTCCATCGGTCACCACCGGCTGGCCGTTGCGTACGGACACCACAGCGGCCTGTGACAGGTCGACCAGCGCCTGCGTGGTGATCAGCTCGCCGGACTTCTTCAGCGCCTCGATGAACTTGCCGTGGCCGTCGCCTATCGCCGCCTTCTCCTCGTCGGTCAGCGCGTCCAGCACGGCCGGGTTGATATGCATGCTGATCAGGAACTTCATCTCGTACTCCTCGTGGTCGCGAGCCCCGGCTGGGCCCTTCGACCAGTTGGTCGGAGCCGCCGCCGCCGTCTTGACATCCCCCTGCCAGAACTTACCCGCGAGTTTTCGCCGTCGCATCGCCCGGACCGCGAGGTCGTCATCTCTGGTGACGCCCAGCCGTGGCAGACCCGAGAGATGTCCGTCCGTACCGATGTCAAGAAGCTCTCGACCGCTCCGACCAACTGGCGAAACGTCGAGAGAACAGGAAGTTTCAGATATGCGAGTCGACCGGGCATGGCTGGGACTGGGCGTCCTCATGCTGCCGACATTGCTCGTCGCGATCGACGCGACGGCGTTGCTCCTCGCGCTCCCACGGCTGAGCGCCGACCTGGGTGCCACCAACGTCCAGCAGTTGTGGATCAGTGACAGCTACGGATTCATGGTGGCCGGCCTGGTCATCACGATGGGTACGCTCGGCGACCGGATCGGCCGCCGACGGCTGCTGATCATCGGCGGAGCAGCGTTTGCGGTGCTGTCGATCGTGGCCGCCTTCGCGGCCAGCCCGCTGATGTTGATTGTCGCGCGTGCGCTGCTGGGCGTCGCCGGCGCGACCCTGGCGCCGTCCACACTTGCCTTGATCACCAACATGTTCCGCGACGAACGACAGCGCGGGCAGGCCATCGCGATCTGGGCGACCTGCCAGTTCACCGGCGGCGCGCTCGGACCCGTACTCGCCGGATTCCTGCTCCAGCACTTCTGGTGGGGATCGGTGTTCCTGGTCGCCGTGCCGGCGATGGTGTTGCTGCTGCTCGCCGGGCCGGTCCTGCTGCCCGAGTTCCACAGCGACCAGGCCGGCCGGCTGGACCTGGCCAGCGTCGGGCTCTCGCTCGTGGCGGTGCTTTTGATGGTCTACGGCATCAAGCAGCTGACCGTCGAGAGCGTGTCAGTCGTCCCGGCGCCGGCCCTCGTCGTCGGCGCGGCCATCGGATTCCTGTTCGTACGCCGGCAACTGCGGCTGGAGACGCCGCTGCTGGACCTGCGGCTGTTCCGCAACCGCCCGTTCACGGCCGTACTCGTCGCGCTGGCCTTCGTCGGCATCGCCATGGCTGGTACGGGCCTGCTGGTGACCCAGTACCTGCAGAGCGTGCTGGGCTTCTCCCCGGTCGTGTCGGCGGTGCTGTTCGCACCAATGGGCCTGGGCGTGGCGGTCGGCACCATGGCCGCGCCAGCGCTGGCCCGGCGGATGAAGCAGACGACCGCGATCACCGGCGGGCTGGTGGGGTCGGCGCTGGTCAGCCTGCTGCTGGCCGGCGTCGACGGTGCGGGCGCCCTGCCGCTGGTGATGATCGGCATCGCCGTACTGGCGCTGGGCACCGGCCCGCTGTTCGCGCTGGGCACCGGGCTGGTCGTTGGGTCCGTACCGCCGGAGCGCGCCGGCTCGGCGGCGTCGATGTCGGAGACCGGCAACTACTTCGGCGGTTCGCTCGGCTTCGCGCTGCTCGGTGTGGTGGCCGCGGTGGTCTACCGCAGCCGGATGGACGGCACGTCCGACTCGCTGGCCGGCGCGGTCGCCGCCAGCCAGCACCTTCCCGCCAGCCAGGGCGCGGAACTGCTGCACACCGCGCGGGAGGCGTTCACCGCCAGCCTGCACGTCACCGGCGTCGTCGCCGCGGTCATCTTCGCCGGGCTGGCCGTACTGATCCTCACCATGCGCCCGGCAACCCGGACCACCCCAGCCGCACTCTCCGACTACGAGGCGACTCGCTCATAGCACCCCTGCCGAGGCTGACATTGCAGCCCGGCTGGGTCACCTCCGTCGCGCCGAGTCGACGTTGCCTGCATCGGCGGTGGTAGGTCCGTTCGATCCGTCCTCGCATGGTCGATACCCCGGCTTGGTCGGCCACCAGTCCGGACAGGGTCCTCGGCCTCGGCGCCCGGCGTCCGCTCATCGGCAGAGCCGGACGTGTCCCGCACTCGGATCTCCGACGCCCGCCTAGCGGCATGAGCGTGCGTTAGCGCCGTGACGGTCCAGGGACATGATCGGATCGGACCGCAGCGGTCGGGCGCGGCCGGGATGCCTTCGGCCAGGCTTGACGTCGAAAGGAGGCCTCGTGATTTCGGCACTCAACCGGCTTGTCGACCTTGTCGAGAAGCACCTCACCGAGGAGTTCGACGTGAACGGGTTGGCCAGGGCGGTCGGCACGACCGAGTACCACCTGCGCCGGATGTTCTCGTCGTTGGCCGGCATGCCGCTGTCGGAGTATGTGCGCCGGCGCCGCATGACCGTCGCCGCTGCCGACGTCGTCCGGGGTGAGGACGATTTGCTGAGCATCGCCGTCCGGCACGGATACGGCTCGACCGAGGCGTTCGGACGTGCGTTCCGGGCGGTCCACGGCTCCGGCCCCGGTGACGTGCGCCGCGACGGAGGCCCCCTTCGCACACAACCGCAGCTCAGGTTCCGCCTGACCGTCGAAGGGAGCATCCCCATGGACACCCGCATCGTCGACCGCCCCGCGTTCCGGCTGGTCGGACACGCAGCCCGGGTTCCGCTCATCCACCAGGGCATCAACCCGCACATCCAGCAGCACATCACCGCACTGCCGCAGGAGGAGCATCTCCGACTGAAGGCCCTCGGCGACACCGAGCCGGGGGGCCTGCTGCAAGTCTGCGACGACCTCGACCCCGACGGCACCGAGGGCAGCGAACTGACCTACCTGCACGGGGTCGCTGTCTCTCGGGACACGCCGGCCCCCGACGACCTCGACGCCATCGAGGTACCGGCCGGCATATGGGCGGTCTTCCGCACCGCCGGACCCCATCCGCAGGCCCTGCAGAAGACCTGGGCCGCGACCGCGACCGAGTGGTTCCCCTCCAACCCGTGGCGACTGCGGCCAGGTCCCTCGATCGTCGCGGTCCTCGAGCGCGCGGACGACTTCAGCACCACGACCTGCGAGCTATGGCTACCCGTCGAACCGATGTGACGGACCCTGCGAGAATCCAGACAGCATCGAGGATCCGGCCCGGCCGCCTTGCCGTTACGCGGCTGGGAGCCGGGCCGGTGCCGAGACGTGAACGCCCGCACATCGGCAGAGTCGGACGTGTCAGACTCGCTGAGCTGCCAACGCCCGACCAGCGGCATGAGTGCGCACCTGATCTTGGTCTTGAGGATCAGCGGCTGGGGCTTCGACGGGCGCCAGCGAGGAGGTGGCAGCTACGCCCGGTCCGGCCCGATGGACTTCGTCTGATCGACCCGGCCCAGCCTCCCGGGGTCGCTCGGATCGAGGTCTGGCATCTGCGCTCGTCTGCGGTTTCAACTTGTCGGTTGATACCGGTCGCTCAGCGGGTATAGCTTGACTTTCAACTAGAGGGTTGAAAGTTGGGGAGGTGCCGATGGCAGCAGACACGCTGTCGCGGGTCTTCGCGGCACTGGCGGATCCGACCAGGCGCGACATGGTGGCTCGGCTCGCGGTGGGCGATGCGACGGTGAACCAGCTCGCCGAGCCTTACCCGATGACGCTCCAGGCGGTCTACAAGCACCTCAAGGTATTGGAGGACGCCGGGGTGGTGAGCCGGCCGGCGGGGCCGCAGCCTCGGCCGGTACGGCTGGAAGCGGAGGTCTTTGACCTGATGGACAGGTGGATCGAGCGTTACCGGCGCCAGACCGAGGAGCAGTACCGCCGTCTCGACGCTGTACTGGCGCAGATGAACCACGACACGACGACCGACCAGACCGAGAAGGGAAGCGCGGCATGAGCACCATCGCCGAGACCACGATCGAGGCCGACCCGAAGGTGCCGATCATCCGGATGCGCAGGGAGTTCAACGCCACGCCCGAGCAACTGTTCCGGGCGCACACCGATCCGCGGCTGTTCGCGCAGTGGGTCGGTCCGAACGGGATGCACACCCGCATCGAGAAGTGGGACGCGCGCTCAGGCGGCAGCTGGCGCTACGTGTCCACCCGCGACGGGCAGCAGTACGCGTTTCGTGGCTGCTTCCACGACGTGCGGCCGGACCGGATCGTCCAGACGTTCACCTTCGAGGGGCAACCCGACGGCGTGGCGCTGGAGACGCTCTGGTTCGAGAACCTCGACGGCGGGCGGACGCTTCTGCGCACACAGTCTCTTGTGGACAGTTTTGAGGTCCGGGACGCATGGCTGGCCAGCGGCATGGAGGTCGGGGTCAACGAGGGCTACGCCAAGCTCGAGGAGATGCTTGCCGATGGCACTGTCTAACCGGCCCGCCGAGCGGCACCGACAGGTCAGCCGCGGGTTCACCGATCGGGTCCGGGGCGCCCAGTCGTGGGACGCGCCCGCGCCGGTCGCCGGGTGGACCGCCCGCGACGTTGTACGCCACCTGACCGAATGGTTACCGCCGTTCTTGGCCACCGGCTCCGGTATCCGATTGCCAGCCGGGCCATCGGTCGACGACGACCCGGCCGCCGCGTGGCAGACCCACTGCGATGCGGTGCAGTCCCTGCTCGATGACCCGGCCACCTCCGGCCGCCTCCTATCGAATCCGCATACCGGCGAACTGCCGCTGGACCGCGCGATCGACCAGTTCTACACAGCCGACGTGTTCATGCACACCTGGGACCTCGCCCGGGCCACAGGCCAGGACGACCGCCTCGACCAGGACTTCTGTTGGCAACTGCTGGCCGGGATGGAGCCGATGGAGGAGATCATCCGCTCGTCCGGGGAATACGGCCCCCGCGTGCCGGTGAAGGAACACGCCGACCCGCAATCCAGACTGCTGGGCTTCATCGGCCGCGATCCGGAGTGGACCGCCTGACATGAGGAGCCCCGGTCGAACGCGCCGACCGGGGCTCCACGAACGGCCGGACCAAATTCCGGATGCCAGGCTAAATCTTCCGCTCATCGGCAGAAGAGACATCCCAAGGGCTTAGAAGTCAAGCCGCGAGGGATCGGGTGGGTTCGACGCGGCTTGGCCAGGCGGTTGTTTCTGAATAGTGGGTGCTGGTCTTCAGGCAGCCGTGCAGGATGCCGACAAGGCGGTTGCTGACCTGGCGGAGCCCGGCGTGGTGGCCGAGACCACGAGCGCGTTGCTTGTCGTAGTAGGCGCGGGCTCCGGGTGATGAGGTCAGCGCGGAGAGTGCCTGCGACTGCAGGGCGTCGGCGAGCCGGTCGTTGCGGACGAACCGGGCCATGACCACGGTGCTGCGTCCGGACGCTCGGGTGATCGAGCTGGAGCCAGCGTAGTTCTTACGGGCCTTCGCGCTGGCGTAGCGGCCCTTGGCGTCTCCGAACTCGGCGAGCACCCGGGCGCCGTTGACCTTTCCGATGCCGGGCTGGGACAGGTAGATCTCAGCCTCCAGGTGTTTGTGAAAATGGGTCTCCACCTGGGTCTCCAGCTGCTTGATCTGCTCGTTCAACGTGATCAGCACCTGCGCGATCGCCGCTGCGGTGGCGGCGTAGGCGGCGGTGATGGCGGCAGGCTGGGCCAGCTGCCGGGTACCTAGCGCGTCTTTGATCGCCTTTGCCTTGGCCGGCACGTCCTGGCGGCGCGCCCGTTTGAGCGCGGCGCTGATCTGAGCGGCCGAGAGCTTAGCCGCGGACGCCGGATCGGGAGCCTTGACCAACAACTCCAGGACGTCGGCGCCGGTCAGGGCCAGGCCGGCGTAGGCGACCTGGGCGGCGGGGAAGAACTCGCGCAACGCGCTGCGCAACCGCAGCGTGTGCCGGGTGCGTTCCCAGATCAGCGTCTGATGCGCACGAGCGACCACTTTGATCGCTTCGCTCAACGCGCTGTCGGCCGCCACCGCGCGCAGCTGATGGCGTTTCGGTGCGCACGCACCATGTCGGCCAAGGCGTGCGCGTCGGCGGCGTCGCTCTTGGCGCCCGAGAGGTTATAGCGCTCCTTGAACCTGGCGACCTGCTTGGGGTTGAGCCCGAACACCTGGTAGCCGGCCCCGACCAGCGCCTGCACCCACAAGCCCCGGTCGGTCTCGATCGCCACCACCACCTGACCCACCTGGCCATCGGGCAGATGCGCGGCGATCAGCTCATGCAGCCGGGCGATCCCGGCCGCACCCTCCGGCAGCCGCTTGGCGGCCAGCTTGCGGCCCGCCTCGTCCTGAACCTCCACATCATGGTGGTCGTCGGCCCAGTCATCTCCGACGAACAGCAACGTCCACGTCCCTCTCTGCCTCATCCAGGCGGTTGGTCCCAGCAGCCTGCGGGAGAACGGCACGCGCCCTAATGGATCAGTGCTCACGCCACACAACGACGGGCACGACAGCCCAACAGCGGTCATGTCTCCCGGCCAACACCTGCGCCTCGCTCCTGGCAGCGCTTGACGTTCACCCTCGCGTGGCGATGCGCATCCTCCGCCACTCGCAGATCTCGCTGACCATGAACACCTACACGCAGATCCCATCGCCGGCCACGCGCAAGGCCCTCGACCGCCTGAGCCAGAGCCTCGACGGTGACAGCGAGCGATAGACGACGTTGCTGTACATCGCTGCTGTACGGAGATCCAAAAGGCCCCCTGCGATGATCGCAAGGGGCCTTTGACATGCGAGCCGCCTTGGGGAATCGAACCCCAGACCTTCTGTTTACAAGACAGATGCTCTGCCGATTGAGCTAAGGCGGCATATCGACTACGAGTTTAGTGGTCCGCGGGCCGTACCGTCACGGTGAAATCACCGGCGGCGGTGGCGGGCCACCTCGTAGAGCGCGATCCCGGCCGCCACTCCGGCGTTGAGCGACTCGGCCGCCGCGTTCATGGGGATGCGAACGACCTGGTCACAGGATTCGCGGACGAGACGGGACAGGCCCTTGCCCTCCGAGCCGACGACCAGGACCAGTGGCTCCGTCGCGAGCTCCACGTCGGCGACATCGAGCGTGGCGGTGCCGTCGAGGCCGATGACGAACAGGCCGTCCTCGCGGTACGCCTGGAGCGTCTGGGTCAGGTTCGCCGCCCGCGCGACGGGCAGGTTGGCCAGCGTCCCGGCCGAGGTCTTCCAGGCACCGGCGGTGACGCCAGCGGAGCGACGCGACGGGACGAGGAGCCCGTGAGCGCCGAACGCGGTGGCCGAACGGGCGATGGCGCCCAGGTTGCGCGGGTCCGTCACACCGTCGAGCGCGACGATCAGCGGGACCTCGGCGGCGTCACGGGCGTAGTCGACGAGCTGCTCGGGATGGGCGTACTCGTACGGCGGAATCTGCAGGCCGATGCCCTGGTGGACGCCGCCCTCCGTCAGCCGGTCGAGCTTGTCCCGCGAGACCTCCAGAAGCGCGATGCCGTGATCCGCCGCGATCTTGATGGCCTCCCGCACGCGGTCGTCGTTTTCGATCCGCTGCGCGACATAGAGCGCGTTCGCCGGCACACCGGCGCGGAGCGCCTCGACAACCGGGTTACGACCGCCGATGACCTCCGGCGCGTCCTCCTTGCGGGTGCGGCTCGGGGCGCGGCCAGGCTGGCCAGGACGGCCACTGCCTTCCCGCTCGATCCGCTCGGCACGGGCCTTGTCCTTGTACCAGTGCCGCATGTGCGCGGGGGGCGTCGCGCCCTTGCCCTCCAGGGAACGCCGCACCTTGCCACCGGTGCCCCTCGTGGGGCCCTGCTTCTTCGTGGGCTTCCCTGAAGCCTTTCCCGCCATGGTCTCTAGGGTACGGCCCGCCTAGCGTGCCAGTTCCCAACGAGGGCCCTGGGGGGTGTCCTCGACGACGACACCGGCCGCGGCGAGCTGGTCGCGGATCGCGTCGGCGGCCGCGTAGTCCCTGCGCGCTCGGGCCGCCTGCCGCTGCTCCAGGGCGACCGCCACCAGTGCGTCCACGACCTCACGGAGGCCAGAGTCGCCGCTCACGCGCCACTGCTCCGACCGGGGGTCGAGACCGAGCACGTCGAGCATGTTCTGCGTCTCGGCAAGCAGCCGGGCGACCTGCTCCTTGTTGCCGTGCGCCAAGGCCACGTTGCCCTCGCGGACGACCTCGTGGATCACGGCCAGCGCCTGGGACACGTTGAGGTCGTCGTTCATGGCGTCCACGAACGCCTGCGGCAGCGGCGCCGCCGCGTCCACGTCGTGGATCACCTCGACCGCCCGGGTGATGAATCCCTCGATGCGCCGGTAACCGGCGGCGGCCTCCTGGAGGGCCTCCTCCGAGTAGTCGATCGGCGAGCGGTAGTGGGCCGCCACAAGGTAGTAGCGCAGCTCAACCGGCCGCACCTTGCGAAGCATGTCCGGGATGAGCAGCGAGTTGCCGAGCGACTTGCTCATCTTCTCGCCGCCGAGCTTCAGCATGCCGTTGTGCATCCAGTAGCGCGCGAAGCCGTCGCCAGCCGCCTGCGACTGGGCGATCTCGTTCTCGTGGTGCGGGAAGACCAGGTCGACGCCGCCGCCGTGGATGTCGAAGGTGCCGCCGAGGTATTTGGTCGCCATCGCCGAGCACTCGAGGTGCCAGCCAGGACGGCCCCGGCCCCACGGCGTGGGCCAGGTCGGCTCCCCCGGCTTGGCGCCCTTCCACAGGGCGAAGTCACGCGGGTCGCGCTTGAGCGAGTCGGTGTCGGTGTCTCCGGCCGCCCGCATGTTCTCGAGCTTCTGGTTGGAGAGCTTGCCGTACCGGTCGGCGTAGGAGACGACGTCGAAGTAGACGTCACCGCCCGCGGCGTACGCGTGACCCTTGTCGATCAGCCGCCGCATCAGCTCGACCATCTCCGGGACATGACCCATCGCGCGGGGCTCGACGGTCGGCGGAAGGCAGCCGAGCTGGTCGTACGCCCAGGTGAAGGCACGCTGGTTGCGCTCCGAGACGACGAACCAGGGCACGCCCTCTTCCGAGGCCACCCGGATGATCTTGTCGTCGAGGTCGGTGACGTTGCGGCAGAACGTCACGTCGTAACCCTCACGCAGCAGCCACCTGCGGAGCACGTCGAAGTTGAGGCCGGACCTGATGTGCCCGATGTGCGGCGGAGCCTGAACGGTCGCACCACACAGGTACATCGAGACCCGGCCGGGCTCGACCGGAACGAATTCACGGACCGTACGCGTGCTGGTGTCGTAGAGGTTCAGGCTCACGAAGGCAAGGCTAACGCCTTATGCCGCAGCACATGCCTACTTGTGCGCCCGTGAAGGAGGCGGTGTCGCCTTTTCACCTCGTACGGCTGGCACTTGGGACTCATTAGTCACTCCATAAGCGGAGAAACCGCTTAACGCACCTATCGCTGGCGAGGGGAGTCGATTGCCGAAGCGCCCGATATGGTGCTCCGCGCGGCACGGCCAGGCTCGTCAGGTCTCGATCTCCAGGCTTCTGACCTTCGCAGTGACGATCGATCGTCGGACCGATTCTGTAGGCTCGGAAGGCCATGGACGCGACTCCCCCCGGTGCGGCAGGCATGGCCTCCCGCCCGTCCCGACCTACGCCCGCAGGCGCTCCGCTGCTGCTGCGCCGCCTCGCGATCGGCCTCGCCGGCCTCGCCGTCGCCGTGCTCACAGGGGCGGCGTGCGCGCTCTCCTTCGACGACCTGCGTGCCCTCGCCATCACGGGCCACGCGCAACCACGTCTCGCCTACTTGTACCCGACCGCTTTCGACGCCCTCCTGGTCGTCGCCCTGGTCAGCGTGTTGCTTCTGGGCGGCGGGCGGCTTCTGGTGCGGCTGCAGGCGAGCCTCGTGCTGCTCCTCCTCCTGGCGGCGGCCGCCGCGGCGACGGTGGCCTCCGCCGCCGGGGCTACTTTCGACCCGCGCCAAGCGGCGATCGTCGTCGCCCTGCTGCCGTGGGTGATGCTGGCCCTGGGGCTCTGGATGCTGCTCATCCTCCTCAAACACGCGCGGGCCAGCCGGGCCGACCTTGACGATGTCGCAGACGCGGGTGAGATCGTGCCCTTCGACGGCGAGCGGGAGTCTCGCAGGGTCAGTGCGGCCCAGGGCCCCACAGCGCCCTACACCGTCGTTCCCGAGGCCGTGGCCCCGCCGGACTACGCCCCGCCATTACCGGTGAGCCCGGTGGCCGAGACCGTCGCCCCACCGGAGTACGCCCCGCCACTGCCGGTCACTCCCACCTCCGAGTCCGGCCATGACGCGAACTCGCCGTTCGGGGGCCGCGACGCCGATACTGGCGGGCTCGATGTGGACACCGACGCGGAACCCCGCCAGCCGCATGTGGAAGCCGAATCCGAAACCGGCCGCCCCAATGTGGGCGGCGGATCGGCACCCGGCAGGCCGCTCGTTGGCGTCGAGTCCGATGATGACTACGCGCCGCCTGCCGACTCCGAGGCTGCCGAGCCCGACGTCATGCCGGTGGTGCCTCCGACAGCGGCTCCCCAGACGCCACCGGTGGACGAGCTTCCACCACTGGGCACGCTGCCGCCACCGTCTGAGCCCGCGCGGCCGACGGCCCCGAAGCGGAACCGTCCCATCCGCTGGGGCGATTTCGTCCGTCCCCACACGGGCGATGTGCTCGTCCACCCCCGCCCCAAGGGGCCCGGCGAGACCCCCGCGCAGGAAGAAGCGCCTTCAGCCCCCGGCACCAGCACGCCTGCCGCCGAAGAGGAGGCTCCGGGCGGCCAGGACAGCCCTTCGGGACGTGATCGCACCCCTGAGACCGCTGCGGAAACCCAGCCGTTACGCGAAGAGGACCAGCCTGGCGCCGCCGTACCGATCGTCGCGGCGTCGGACGAGGCTTCCGCGGAGCTGTCAAGACGGTACGGCGAGGCCGCCGAAGCGATAGCGCGCCGCTACTCCCAGCCGCGTCCGGAAGTCCCAGAAGCCCCGGTAACCGCTTCGGAGCCGGATTCCGACGCTCCGGAAGCCGCTCCCGCTGCTGAAGAAGCCGCGCATGCTGCCGAGGCCGCGTCCGTTGCCTCGCAGCCGGCCGACTACGCCAACGGTGCCGACGGCGCTACGGAGGCCCCAGCGGCCGCCTCGAAGCCGGAATTCGGCTCCCCGGAAGCCTCCGCCGCCCCCTCCCTCAGCCCGGAGATGGACGACAGTTCGCAGGCGGACGAGAGCTTGGAGACGGACGAGACGGGGGTCGACACGCAGCCGATGCGGCAAATCCGTGACGCCCTGGCGCACGGCCCCGACGCCGCCCACGCCCCCGACCCGGCACACGCCGCCGAGGTGGCCGACCCGGACGAGCGGACCGCGACACGGCGGCAGCCGTACGACTCGAGGGCCGGAGCACCTGCCGTCGACGACGCTCCCGGCACCGGCACCGGCACCGAAGACGGTGTGCCGCTGGCGCCGCCGTCCGGCCGTATGCGCAGCACCCCGCGCCCGCCTACCTGATACGCGGAACGCTCACGCCCGCCAACTGGATGGGGGCGCGCCTTGGCCGTCAGCGTGGCAGGCGCCCCCGGACAGGCCATGGCGAGCCGGGCCGGCGCCTGGCTGGGCCGGAAGAGCAGGGCATGGGGAAGGCCCGGACGGTCCGGGGAGGGCCGTCCGGGCCTTTCCTCTTGGGCTAGGACGCGGGCGGGTGACCGCCCGCTCCAGCCTTATACACGCGTTCGACCGCGGAGACCGGCGACGAGGCCGACACCCACGACCGCCAGCACCACCTGCATGACCAGCTCGATCCAGTCGATGCCGGGGGTGGTCTTCACGCCCAGAACCTGGGCGAGGGCGGTTCCGATCAGCGCCGCGACGATGCCGACGACGACGGTCAGAATCCAACCGATCTGCTGCCTGCCCGGCAGGATCAGACGTCCCAGAGCACCGATGATCGCTCCGATGATGATGGCGCCAAGAATGGACTGGATTGTCATATCGACCTCCCGTTGAGGGTGACCCCTTCACTCTCAGAAGGTGGGCTACCCCACATCGGGGAAATATGCGTCCGGCAAACGAAAAAGACAAGAGGGCGGCGACCCGTTTCCGCGCCAGGTTTCGAGCCGCCGCCCACGTGCTAATGAGACGCTTCTGCTCTCATTCCGGTTGACATGTCTGTTTGGACCGAGCCATTCATTGAAAGACCAGGGCGGTTGCCATGGCCGCGACGCCTTCTCCGCGTCCGGTGAGGCCCAGGCCGTCCGTCGTGGTGGCGCTCACGCTCACAGGAGCGCCTATGGCGGCCCCGAGCGCCTTCTCCGCCTCTGTACGGCGAGACGCCAGCTTGGGGCGGTTTCCGATGATCTGGACGGCCACATTGCCGATCTCGAAGCCGGCGGCCCGCACCTTCCGGGCCGTCTCCTCCAGGAGCACGACACCCGAGGCGCCCGCCCAGCGGGGATCGGAGGTGCCGAAGAGCCCGCCGAGGTCCCCCAGGCCGGCGGCTGAGAGCAGAGCGTCGCAGCACGCGTGTGCGGCGACGTCGCCGTCCGAATGTCCCGCGAGCCCGGTCTCACCAGGCCAGTGCAGGCCGGCCAGATGAAGCTCCCTGCCAGACGCAAAAGGGTGGACATCGACTCCGATGCCCACCCTTGGCGATGTCGTGTTCAGGAGTTGAGCACCTCATCGAGCAAGGCCTCGGCCTTGTCCTCGTTGGTCTTCTCGGCCAACGCGAGCTCGCTGACCAGTATCTGCCGCGCCTTGGCGAGCATCCGCTTCTCACCCGCGGACAGCCCGCGCTCCTTGTCGCGTCGCCACAGGTCGCGAACGACCTCGGCCACCTTGTTGACGTCGCCGGACGCCAGCTTCTCCAGGTTGGCCTTGTAGCGGCGGGACCAGTTGGTGGGCTCCTCCGTGTGCGGCATGCGCAACACGTCGAAAACGCGCTCGAGCCCTTCTTGGCCGACGACGTCGCGTACACCGACGAGCTCGGCATTCTCAGCTGGCACCTGGACGGTGAGGTCGCCCTTGTCGACCTTCAGCACCAAGTAGGTCTTTTCCTCACCCTTGATGGTTCGGGTCGTGATGGCCTCGATCCGAGCAGCCCCATGGTGGGGGTAGACGACAGTGTCGCCGACCTGGAAAGTCATGTGACGAGTACCCCTTCCGCTGTACTCCAGAGTACCACGCGGTTACAGCCTCCCGGAACAGTGAAAGGAACATAACTGCAGGTCAAAGCCTCGTTTTAGGGCTTGACAACGGCTCAACTCTGTGAATCGCCATTCTCGACATACGGGATGACCTGCACTGCTGCGCGTTCGGCGGCCAGGGAGCCGCCTCCAGACCGACAGGTGGCGCGGATAGGCTGAAGCCTGCCCATAAACGTGCGCACCAAGGAGAACTCGAACCGTGACCAGCACCAGCCGTCGCAGGGCGATCGCCGTTGCCGCGCTCCTGGCCGCCATCCCTGCGCTGGCCGCGTGTGGCGCCGGGTTCGACGCCAACACCAACACCCCGTACAGGCCCACCGAGGCAGGGGTCCTGATCCAGGACACCGGCTCGGGCACGGCCTACGGCCAGAACGGCGTCAAGATCAGCCAGGCGTTCATCCTCGGGCCTGACGCGGGCGGCCAGATCGCCGCCGGAGGCTCGGCACCGCTCTACCTGACCCTCGTGAACAGCACGGGCACCCCGGACACCCTGACCGGCATCGTGTCGAACGGGCAGCAGGCCACCTCGGTGAAGGCCCCAGGCCCGATCCAGCTGGCGCCCGACACGCTGGCCAAGACGCCCGGGGTCACGGTGGAGGGGCTCAAGCAGCCGCTGCGCGGCGGCGAGAGCCTGCAGTTGACGCTGCAGTTCAAGAACGCCGGCGACATCGCGCTGTCGGTGCCGGTCGTCACGCGGAGCCGCGAGTTCGCCACGCTGCCCCCCGCCGCGCAGCCGGCGGCGAGCCCGAGCGCCCCGATCTCGTCGCCCAGCGCCCCGGCCACCGGCGTCACGCCCACCCCGGCCCCCTCCGGCTCGGCGACCCCCGCCGCCTAGACACGCCTGAACACGCCTGGCAGGCCGAAACCCCTGTCCGGTACGGCATGCCGTACCGGACAGGGGTTTCCACGCCGCTCGTGAGGCTCGTGAGGCTCGGCTCGCGGTCAGCTCAGCTCGCGGTCAGCTCAGCTCGCGGTCAGTTCGCGGTCAGGTCATTCCTCGGTGGGGTCGAACTTGTAGCCCAGGCCGCGGACGGTGAGGATGCAGCGCGGGTTGGACGGGTCGGACTCGACCTTGGCCCGCAACCGCTTCACGTGGACGTCGAGCGTCTTGGTGTCCCCGACGTAGTCGGCGCCCCAGACGCGGTCGATGAGCTGGCCTCTGGTCAGCACCCGGCCGGCGTTGCGGAGCAGCACCTCCAGCAGCTCGAACTCCTTCAGGGGCAACTGCACCTGCTGGCCGCGGACGGCCACGATGTGCCGGTCGACGTCCATCCGAACCGGGCCCGCGGCGAGGATCGCGGACTCCAGCTCCTCCACGTCGCCCTGCCGCCGGAGCACGGCCCGGATGCGGGCCACGAGCTCACGCGACGAGAACGGCTTGGTCACATAGTCGTCGGCGCCCAGCTCCAGACCCACGACCTTGTCGATCTCGCTGTCCTTGGCGGTCAGCATGATCACCGGGACCTTGGAGCGCTGCCGCAACGATCGGCACACCTCCGTCCCGGGCAGGCCCGGCAGCATGAGGTCGAGTAACACCAGGTCGGCGCCGTTGCGGTCGAAGGTGTCCAGCGCCTCGGGGCCGCTGGCCGCCACGGCGACCTCGAACCCTTCCTTGCGGAGCATGTAGGACAAGGCGTCGGAGAACGACTCCTCGTCCTCGACGACGAGTACCCGAGTCACTTCGCGGCCTCCAGGGGGATGGTTGTGCGTGGTTCGGCGACGGCCTTCCCGCCGAAGGCGGGCAGGCGAAGGGTGAAGGTCGAGCCGGAGCCTTCCTTGCTCCAGACGGTCACCTCGCCGCCATGGGCGACGGCGACGTGCTTGACGATCGCGAGCCCCAGCCCGGTGCCACCGGTGGCCCGGGACCTGGCCGCGTCGACCCGGAAGAACCTTTCGAAGATCCGCTCCTGGGCGCTCTCCGGGATGCCGATGCCCTGGTCGCTGACGCTGATCTCGACGGATCCTCCGGCGGGCCTGGCGCTCACCACGACACGGGTGTGCTCGGGGCTGTAGGCCACGGCGTTGTCGATGAGATTGCGCAGCGCTGTCACCAGGAGTTCGTCGTCACCCCAGATCTTCAGGCCCTCGCTGCCTCCAGCGACGAGGGTGATGTCCTTGGAGGACGCCTTGGTGTTGCACCTGTCGATGGCCTCGTGGACGGCCTCGTCGATGGGGACGCACCCGGGGGTCGGGATCGGCTCGCCGCCCTGGATCCGGGACAGCGTGATGAGGTCCTGCACCAGATAGGTCAGCCGGGCCGCCTCGTGCTGCATGCGCCCCGCGAAGCGGGTGACCGCCTCGGGGTCGTCGGCCGCGTCCTGGATCGTCTCCGCCAGCAGGCTCAGCGCGCCGACCGGCGTCTTGAGCTCGTGGCTCACGTTGGCGACGAAGTCGCGCCGGACCGCCTCGACCCTGCGGCGCTCGGTCTGGTCCTCCGCGAGGACCAGCACCTGGCCGTGGGATCCCAGCGGCGCGACCCGGACGGCGAAGGTCGTCGACTCCTGGCCGAACTTACGGCCGGCCGTCTCGATCTCGCTCTCGCGGATCTCGCCGTCCCTCCGGACCTTCCTGGCGAGAGCCAGCAACTCGGCGGCCATGAGGGAATCTCCCCGGACCAACCCGAAGGCGCGGGCGGCCGAGCTGGCCCGGAGCACCCGGTCCTCGCGGTCCAGGACGACCGCCGAGGATGGAAGCACCGCCAGGACGGACGCCACGCCCGGAGACAGCATGTCGTCAACGGGTTCCGGTTCCTGCGCCTTGTCGGTCTGTCGTCGGATCGCCAGCATGACGAAGGAGCCGAGGACGAATCCGCCCATCGCCGCTAGGCTCGCCAGCAACTCGTTCACGCTCAAATGCTAGGCGGCGTTTCTCATCTTCCGGACTGCCGGATAGCGCATGACCATGGTGTTTCCGGAAAAGTTCATTTACTGGTCGGGGTTCGTTCACGAATTCACGCGTAGCGTAACGGCATGCGCGACGCCTACCACGATGAGCTTGAATCCCTCACGGACCGGCTGGTCGAGATGACCCGCCTTGTCCGGTCCGCCATGTCAAGGGGCACGACGGCGCTGCTGGACGCCGACCTGCAGCTCGCAGAGAGCGTGATCTCTCAGGACGCCGAGGTCGACCGGATCTACGCCGAGATCGAGACGTCGATCTACGAGGTCATGGCGACGCAGCAGCCCGTCGCCGTCGACCTGCGCACCGTGGTGACCGCTCTGCGGATGGCTGCCGACCTGGAGCGCATGGGCGACCTCGCCGAGCACATCGCCAAGATCGCCAGGATGCGGCACCCCGAGTCGGCCATCCCCGCCGAGCTGCGCGACACCATCGTGCGGATGGGCGCCATCGCCGAGGATCTGATCACCAAGACCGGCAGTTGCATCGCGTCCCGCGACATCGAGGTCGCCAAGGAGCTGGAGGACGACGACGACGAGATGGACCGGCTGCACCGGCGGCTGTTCCGCGTCCTCCTCGCCAAGGACTGGAGCCACGGCATCGAGGCCGCCATCGACATCACCCTGATCGGCCGCTTCTACGAGCGCTACGCCGACCACGCCGTCCGCGTCGCCCGCGACGTCGTCTACCTGGTCACCGGCACCCGCTCGGACGACGCGGCCTGACCCCCAAGCTCGAAAGCCCCGGTCCTCGGGGGGCCGGGGCTTTCGTATGCCTTCTGCCGCGCCTCCGGCGCGGCGGGCTCGGGCGCCCTTTTTGGTCTGGAGCCCAACCCAGGTGACATGGGTGGGCTCCAGGGTGGAAGGGTGGAGTTACTTCTTGCCCTGGTTGGCCACGGCTTCGATGGCGGCTCGGGCGGCTTCGGGGTCGAGGTACCGGCCCTCGCCGATGGGCCGGAAGTCGTCGTCCAGCTCGTAGCGCAGCGGGATGCCTGTCGGGATGTTGAGAGCGGCGATGTCCTCGTCGCTGATCCCCTCAAGGTGCTTGACCAGGGCGCGCAGGGAGTTGCCGTGCGCCACCACCAGCACGGTGTTGCCGGCCGCCAGGTCCGGAACGATCTCGTCGTACCAGTACGGCAGCATGCGGCCGACGACGTCCTTCAGGCACTCGGTCCGGGGGATCAGCTCGGACGGCAGGGCGTACCGGGGGTCGCCGAACTGGGAGAACTCGTCGTCGTCCGCGATCGGCGGCGGCGGGACGTCGTAGGACCGGCGCCACAGCATGAACTGCTCGTCGCCGAACTCCGCCCGCGTCTGGGCCTTGTCCTTGCCCTGCAGGGCGCCGTAGTGGCGCTCGTTCAACCGCCAGGAGCGGCGCACCGGCAGCCACAGCAGGTCGGCCGCCTCCAGCGCGAGGTTGGCCGTCTTGATCGCCCGGGTGAGCACGGAGGTGTGCACCACATCGGGGCGGATGCCCGCGTCAAGGAGCAGTTGCCCGCCCCGGCGCGCCTCCTCCTCGCCGGTGGGCGAGAGTGTGACGTCCACCCAGCCGGTGAACAGGCCCTTGACATTCCATTCGCTCTCGCCGTGCCTCAGCAGCACCAAAGTCGCCATGCCGCCAATCCTAACGGCGTACGGCTTTCGCCCCGCTTTACCGAGAGCGTGTCACGAGTCGACCACGCGGGCGAACGCCTGCAGGTTGGCCAGGGACTCCCCTCGCTTCACCCGCCACTCCCACTCCCGCCGGATCGAGGACGCGAAGCCCAGCTCCAGGGCCCGGTCGAACGACTCGTCGGAGTAGGTCAGCACGCAGCCGAGAACACGGTCGATCTCCTCTTCCGTCACCGCGTCGAGCGGAACGCGGCCGACGAGGTGAACGTCGCCGATCGGATCGACGGCGAAGTGCACGCCGTACATCGAACCGTTCTTGAGCAGCAGCCAGCGGTAGAACTCGGCGTGGTTCTCGTCGGGCTGGCGGCAGAAGAACGCCTCGACGTTGAGCGCCTGGTCGCCGATGACGAGCCACGTGAGCGTAACCAGCTTGTGCTGGCCGGGAAGCTTGACGAGGAACGCCCCCGGTTTGGGCCGCTCGTAGGACAGCTCAGCGGACTTCAGCGCGGACTCCACCACGCCTTCCAAATCGCGGCCTTCCAAATCACGGCCTGCGGGATCGGATCTCATGGTCTCCAGCCTACGAGTTGACCGCGAGGGGCATCCGATGCTGCTGGGCCATGGCCTCCGCGTACACGTCGAGCAGACGGCCGGCCGTCGCGGACCAGCCGAAGCCGGTGGCGTGCCGTACGGCGTTGCCGGACAGGAAGTCGAGCCAGGCCGGGCGGTCGACGAGCCGGCCCAGTGCCTCGGCCCAGTCGTCCGGGTCGTGGCCTTCGACGAGGACCCCGGAGATCCCGTCCTTGACGGCCGTGCGCAGCCCCCCGACGGCCGCGGCGACCACGGGGGTGCCGCACGCCTGTGACTCCAGCGCGACGAGGCCGAACGACTCGTTGTGGGACGGGACCACGGTGACATCGGCGGCGCGGTACCAGTCGGCCAGCTCGTACTGCGGGGCCGGGGGCGCGAGCCGTACGACGTCGGAGATCCCGAGCTCGGCGGCGAGGTCGGTGAGCAGCGACGGCCGGGCCAGGCCGTTGCCGCTGGGGCCGCCGACGCAGGCCACGACGAGCCGCGACCTCAGGGCGGGGTTGTGCTCAAGCATCCGCGCGGCCGCCTTGAGGAGCACGTCGGGAGCCTTGAGCGGCTGGATGCGGCCGACGAACAGCAACACGTGGGCGTCCTGCGGCAGGCCGAGCCGGTGCCGGGCGGCGCCCTTGGACGCGGGCTGGAAGACGGTCAGGTTCACACCGGGGTTCACGACGGCCACGCGCTCGGCCGGCGCGTTGTAGAGCTCGATCAGCTCCTCGGCCTCGGCCGTGGTGTTGGCCACGACGCGGTCGGCGATCTCCACGACCTGCTCCTCGCCGAGCACCCGCATGGGCGGCTCGGGCTTGTCGCCGTCCGCCAGCAGGAGGTTCTTGACCTTGGCCATGGTGTGCATCGTGTGCACGAGCGGCACGCCCCAGCGCTCCTTGGCGAGCCAGCCGACCTGGCCGGACAGCCAGTAGTGGGAGTGGATCAGGTCGTAGCGGCCCGGGTCGTACATCGCCTCGGCCCGCAGCACGCCGGAGAGGAACCCGCACAGCTCGCCGGGGAGGTCGGCCCGGTCGAGCTCCTCGTACGGCCCGGCGGTCACGTGGCGGACCAGGACGCCGGGGGCGATCTCCGCCACGGGAGGGAGGTCGCGGGCCGTCTGCCGGGTGAAGATCTCCACTTCCGTGCCGAGCGCCGCGAGCCGCTTGGCCACCTCGACGATGTAGACGTTCATGCCTCCCGCGTCGCCGGTGCCCGGCTGGTCCAGCGGGGATGTGTGCACGCTGATCGTCGCGACCCGGTTGACCCGACGCCGTCTGAGCGTCACCCGAACCACCTCCGAGAGTGCTCTAACAAGAAAGATCTCCACAAGATTCCCGAGATCCCTCCGGTCGGCCTCGCGGGGGGACTCCTGCGAGGATGTTGGCCCGTCCAAGCGTTTGGAGGCGAACCATGACCAAGACCGCAGTGGTGACCGGCGCGAGCAGCGGCATCGGTGAGGCGACGGCCCGCCGGCTCGCGGCCGAGGGGTTCGACGTCGTGGCGGCGGCCCGGCGGCGTGACCGGCTGGACAAGCTGGCCGCCGAGGTCCCGGCGATCCGCCCGGCCACGCTGGACGTGACCTCGCAGGAGTCCGTGGACGCCTTCGCCGCCTCGCTGGAGCGCTGCGACGTCCTGATCAACAACGCCGGTGGGGCGTTCGGCCTGGAGCCGGTCGCGCAGGGACTGCTGGACGACTGGCAGCGGATGTACGACGTGAACGTGCTGGGCTCGCTGCGGATGACCAAGGCCCTGCTCCCCAAGCTGATCGAGTCGGGCGACGGCGTCCTGCTGATGCTCACGTCGGTCGCCGGGCTGGTCTCCTACGAGGGCGGCGGCGGTTACTGCGCGGCCAAGCACGCTCAGACCTCGATGACCGAGACGCTGCGGCTGGAGCTCGTGGGCGAGCCCCTGCGGATCATCGAGATCGCGCCCGGCATGGTCCAGACCGACGAGTTCTCGCTGACCCGCTTCCGTGGCGACGCCGAGAAGGCCGCCAAGGTCTACGAGGGCGTCCCCGGCCCGCTGACCGCCGACGACGTCGCCGACGTGATCGCCTTCGCCGTCACCCGGCCGTCTCACGTGAACATCGACCGGCTGGTCGTACGGCCCCGCGCGCAGGCGGCCCAGCACAAGGTGTACCGCGTGCCGGAACGGGCGTGAGGCCGCGCCCGGGGACGCGGCCCATCGGGACGATCACTCGCGGGACCACGGGGCACAACCGGCTGCGGCGGTCCGACCGCTGGATCGCCGCGGTCCACGGTCCGTTGCTCAGGTCGTGGGCGGACGAGAAGCCGCTGGTGGTGGACCTCGGCTACGGAGCCTCCCACATCACGACATATGAGCTTTTCACCAGGTTGCGCTGGGTGTGCCCATCGGTGGAGGTCGTGGGCGTGGAGATCGACCCCGAGCGCGTGGCGGCGGCCAGGCCGTACGAGCGGGAAGGGCTCTCCTTCGCGAGGGGCGGGTTCGAGTTGCCGGTCGCCAGGCCGCCGATGGTCGTGCGCGCCTTCAACGTGCTCAGGCAGTACGGCGAGGCGGCGGCCTGGGAATACTGGGGCCTGCTGCGCGACCGGATCCACCCGGCCGGCGTGATCGTCGAGGGGACGTGCTCGGAGATCGGCCATCGGGCCGTGTGGGCCACGCTCGGGCACGACGGCCCCCGGACGCTCACCTTCGCGGCCCGTTTCACCGGCTTCGAACGGCCCTCCGACCTGGCCGAGCGGCTGCCCAAGACGCTCATCCACCGCAACGTTTCCGGAGAGCCGATTCATGCGTTCCTCGCGGACTGGGACCGGGCCTGGGCGACCTGCGCGCCCTTCGGCTCGTATGGCCACCGCCAGCGCTGGATCAGGGCGGCCGAACTGCTGGCGCGCGACTGGCCGGTCGCCACGGCGCCGCCCGCCGGCGGCCCGTCGCGGTGGCGCCTCGGCGAGCTGACGCTCCCCTGGTCCGCCGTGGGTCCATAGCCGCCGAGGGTCTCGAACCCCGGTCCGCCGTGTGTCCATGGCACCGAAGATCCGCAAGGGACTCCCCCGAGTCTTCCGTTCACCATGGATTGGTAACGTCGGGCCATGCGCTTCGTCCTGGCACCGGAGATGACGCCCGAGCTGTTCGAGGACCTCCTGCACTGCTGGACCGAGGTGACCAACGCGGGCGGAGCCGTGGGGTTCGTGCCGCCCGTGACGCCGGACGACATCAGGCCCACAGCCGAAAGGTCGTTCTCCGGGACCGGCAACGACCCCCTCGTCGGCTTCGACGACGACGGCCGGGTCGCGTCGTGGCTGATCCTCGCGGACAGCCAGTCGGGGCTGCGGGCGCACTGGCGGTGGGTCCTGCGCGTCATGGTCCACCCGAAGCACCAGGGCAAGGGCTACGGGCGGGAGCTCATGCTGGCCGCCGACGACGCCGCGAGAGGGCTCGGGCTGGAGATGCTCCAGCTCACGTGCCGCGGCGGCACCGGAGTGGACGGTTTCTACGCGAGCCTCGGCTACCGCGAGGTCGGCAGAGTCCCCCGCTCGATCCGCCTGTCTCCCGGCGACGACCGCGACGAGATCTACATGATGAAGTGGCTGTGATCGCGGCCCAGCGCAGCCCCCAAAGCGGCGGGCAAGAGACTTAACCGAACACTTACCCCATCTGCTCCAAGGCCCGCTCGAAGACCGCATAGGCTCCGGGGTTGAACAGCACGAAGCGCACCTCACGCACGGCGGACTGGGCGACACCCGACCCGGCCTGCCGTACCGCCGACAGGGCGATGCGGGCGGCGTCCTCCATCGGCCACCGGTAGATCCCGGTGGACACGGCGGGGAACGCCACAGTCGCGGCTCCCAGCGAGTCGGCGACGTGCAGCGACTCCCGATAGCAGGAGGCCAGCAGATGGGACCTGTCCTCGCTCCGCGAGTACACGGGACCGACGGTGTGGATCACCCATCGGGCCGGGAGCCGGCCGGCCGTGGTCGCGACCGCCTGGCCGGTGGGCAGGCCCTTCCCGTAACGCGAGGCGCGCAGAGCCCGGCACTCCTCGAGGATCTCCGGACCGCCACGCCGGTGGATCGCCCCGTCGACCCCGCCGCCGCCCATCAGCGACGAGTTGGCGGCGTTGACGATCGCGTCCACGCTCTGCTCGGTGATGTCGCCCTCAGCCAAAATGATCTTCACGGTGTTCACCTCTCTACAGGACGTAGTACTACCCCGGGTAGGCTGAATGACGTGAAGGGTCTCGGCGAGCTTGAACGCACCATTATGGACATTCTCTGGGCGGAGAACGCCCCCCTGACGGCCCGCGAGGTCGGCCGCCTGATCGAGGACCGCGACCTCGCGCCCACCACGGTGATGACCGTGCTCGACCGACTTTCCCGCAAGGGGTTCCTCAGCCGCACCCGGGATGGGCGCGCCTGGCGCTACCAGCCCGCCGCGAGCCGCGACGCCTACGTCGCCGAGCTCATGCTCGAAGCCCTGGACATGACCGGTGACCGGGACGCGGCGCTGACGCGCTTCGCCCAGGCTGTATCCGGGTCCGAGGCCGAAATCCTGCGAAAAGCCCTCACGGAGCTGGAGGAGCAGTGATCGCGGCGGCTGTCTTAGCGGCCCTCGCCACGGTTTGCGCCGTCGCCGCCTGGCGGCTGACCTCGGCGCGCTGGACGTGGCGTGCCCCTCGCACGGCCATACTGCTCTGGCAGTCCCTCGGCGTGACCTGGGGGCTCGCCTCCACGGGCGCCCTGCTCGCGTACGCGCTGGAGCCGTACAGACAGGGCGTGGTCCACGGGCTCGCCGCCTTCCTGACGACCTTGGAGTACGGCGTGCGCGAGCCGCACGACCTGGTCGGGATGGGTGCGCTGGTCACCGGGCTGACCATGCTCGCCGTACTCGTCGTGGTGCTGCTGGCCGCCGGCGCGCAGACGTTCCGCGCCCGGCACCGGCACCGCGTGCTGCTGTCGCTCATCGCCCGCGACGAGCCGGCCGTACCGGGGGTCAGGGTGGTGGACCACCCGGGCGCCGCGGCCTACTGCCTGCCGGGGCTGAGGTCGCAGGTGGTGATCAGCGACGGCACGCTGAGCCTCCTCTCGCCCGGCGAGCTGGAGGCCGTGCTCGCACACGAGACCGCGCACGTGCGGGAGCGGCACGACCTCGTGCTCCTGCCGTTCGCGGCGCTGCGCCGGGCGCTGCCGTGGTCGAAGGTCGTGCGGGACGCGCACGCCTCCGTGGGGCTGCTCGTCGAGATGGCGGCCGACGACCGGGCCCGCCGGCACTGCTGCCCCAAGCGGCTGGCCACCGCCCTGCTCCGCTTCGGGACCGCCGCCGCCATTCCCACCCCGCAGGGAGCGCTGGGCGCCTCCGCCGGGGCGAACGTGATGGCGCGGGTCAACCGGCTGGTCCAGCCGGGCATCGGCCTCCCGGCGTACCACCGGTTCCTGATCCTGGCCGGATCGGTCGTGCTGGCCGCCTCCGCGCCTCTGCTTTGGCTGATTCCTGGCTGAGCCTTGGGTGCTAGCTGGTGTTTACCGCCGAGTTTGCAATTGCAAGCACCAGCATGCAGACTATGGGACATGGAACTGCCCAAGGTCGGCTCGCTTGGCGAATACATCCGCCAGCAGCGGCAGCAGGCGAAGATCTCTCTGCGCCAGCTCGCCGCCCAGGCGGGGGTGTCCAACCCCTACCTGAGCCAGGTGGAGCGGGGCCTGCGCAAGCCGAGCGCCGAGATCCTGAACCAGATCGCGAAGGGTCTGCACATCTCGGCTCAGGCGCTGTACGTGCAGGCGGGCCTCATCGAGGACCGCGAGCCCGACAGCGACGTGCTGGCCGCGGTCCGGGCCGACGTCACACTCACCGGGCGGCAACGCCAGGTGCTCATCGATATCTACGAGTCGTTCCGCAAGGAGAACCGGGCCGACGACTCCGCCCGGCCGCCGCAATCGGCCGAGACTTTCGGGGACGACCCGGTTCCCTCGCGTAACGGCGTCACACCGGAAACGAAGGAAGGATAGCCCATGACTCTCGCCACCGAGGTCAGGAAGATCACCGAGTCCAAGCCGTTCTACGCGCTCACCGGCGCGGGTGACCTCGCCGTCGAGAAGCTGCGCGAGCTGCCCGAGCAGCTGCAGAGGCTCCAGTCCCGCCGGGAGGAGCTGCGCGAGACGGCCAAGGACCTTCCCATCAGGGCTCGGGCGTACGCCGTCACCGTCCAGGACAAGGCCGAGGCCGTCGCCAAGGACCTCCCGGAGAAGGCCAAGGAGTACGCCGACACCGCCGCCGCGAAGTTCACCGAGGTCTACGAGGACCTCGCGCTGCGCGGCCGCAAGATCGTGAGCAAGGTCAGCGGCGAGGCCGCGCTGGAGCTCGAGGAGGTCTCCGAGAGCGCCGAGCCCGCGATCGCCGCCGAAGCGACCACGAAGAAGCCCACCCCGCGCACCAAGCCGGTCAGCCGCGCCTGACGGCGGGGACGACCGGTTCCCGGCGAGGATCAGGTCTCATCCGGCCACCGGGCCCAACGGCGCGACCGTGCCCCGAGTTCGGCCCAGGCCGGGCAGAGGGATCGGCCGCGAGACCGGCCGAGATCCTGCGCAAGGACCGCCCGGCCCGCTCCCGCACCCGCGGGGGCGGGCCGTTTCGCGTTCTGTACGACTAGGCTGGGGCCGCGACTGACCATGGACTAGCGGGAGTGCCGATGTTTTACAGCCTGCTGGACTACATCTTCTGGGGCCTCGCCATCGCGGCGTTCGTCCTGGCGGTGTGGGCCCTCGTGCACGCGCTCAGGACTCCGGCGCGCGCGTTCCAGGCGGCGGGCAAGCTGACCAAGCCCCTCTGGCTGGTCTTCCTCGGCCTCGCGACGTTCTTCACGCTCGTGGCCGCGAGCGGCTACATCGGCGTCGGTTTCGGCCAGCTCAACATCTTCACGATCGTGTCGGTCATCGCCTCGGGCATCTACATGGCCGATGTGAAGCCCGCGGTGAACGAGTACCGCGGCGGCGGCAACCAGGGCCCCTACGGCCCCTGGTGACCACTCCCCGGCTCGCGGCCACTTACGGTGCCAGCCGGGCGAACGTTTCGGGAATCGGCAGGACCTTGGCCCGGTCGAACGGCCAGACGAGGACGAAGGCCCGTCCTATCACCTTGTCCATGGGGATCGTGCCGCCGCCGGGATCGCCCGTGTGACGCCGCGAGTCAAATGAGAGGGATCGGTGGTCGCCCATCACCCACAGCCGGTCCTTCGGCACGGTGACGTCGAAGGACGTATCTGACGGAACATCACCCGGATACAGGTAGGACTCATTGAGCGGGGTGCCGTTGACGGTGATCCGCCCCTTGGAATCGCAGCACTTGACGTTGTCACCCGGCACGCCGATGACCCGCTTGATGTAGTCCTTCTCGCCCGGGACGACGCCGAACGCGGTGCCCACCCAGTGGAAGAACCCGGCGATCGGGTTACCGGGCTCCTCGTACGGGACCTCGGGATCCCAGGAGTCGACGCCCGAGAAGACGACGATGTCGCCGCGCTCGATGTCACGGACGTGATAGACGAGCTTGTTCACCAGCACCCGGTCGTTGACGAGGAGGGTGTTCTGCATCGACTCCGACGGGATGTAGAACGCCTGCACCACGAACGACTTGATCAGCAACGCCAGACCCAGGGCCACGACGATGAGGACCGGATACTCACGTAACCAGGAGCCCTTCCTGCCCTTGCCGTCCGCGCTGGTCCGCTGGGTGTCTGCCGCGACCACGTTCACCTCGTCCGCAGTAAGACGGTGCGTCGAGGCACCGTGATCCAGCCCTGCCGGGTGCTGACGACACTAGTAGACCCGCCGCGAAAACAACGCCGTCTGGAGCTTGATCCATTCGGCGTTGACCCGTCCGCGGCGGCTCGCCTGCTCGCGTAGGGGCCCTGGAAACGCGATCTCGCATTCCTGACAGCATCGGGAAATGAGCGGTCACCGAGGCATTTACCGTTAAGAAACTTTCTTTTATATTCCTCCAAACCCCCTTCGTGAAGGAGCACTACATGCGAAGATCAATCACCTTCGTCACGGTGAGCCTGGTCGCCGTCGCGGCGACACTGTTCGTCGCCTCACCCGCGATGGCTCACGGGTACATCTCGTCGCCGCCGAGCCGGCAGGCCAATTGCGCCCAAGGGCGCGTCCCCAACTGCGGCGACATCATCTACGAGCCGCAGAGCGTGGAAGGGCCGAAGGGGCAGCGCAACTGCCATGGCGGCGTCGCCCGGTTCGCCCAGCTCAGTGACGAGAGCAAGCCCTGGCCGGCCACGTCCGTCGGCAGCAGTGTCACCTTCAACTGGACGCTGACGGCCAGGCACTCCACGAGCACGTGGGAGTACTACATCGGCAACACCCGGATCGCGGTGTTCAACGACGGAGGCAGGCAGCCCGGCGCGACGGTCTCGCACAACGTGAGCCTGGCGGGCTACAGCGGCAGGCAGAAGGTCCTGGCCATCTGGAACATCGCCGACACGGTCAATGCCTTCTACTCGTGCGTCGATCTCCAGATCGGCGGCGGTGGCGGCAACCCGACCCCCACGCCTACTCCGACTCCGACCCCGACCAAGACCCCGACTCCGACCCCCACCCCCACGGCGCCGAATCCAGGAGGGACCTGGGCCGCGGGCACCACGTACACAGTGGGCGCCACGGTGACCTACGGCGGCGCGACTTACCGGTGCGTCCAGACCCACACCGCCCAAGTCGGCTGGGAGCCACCGAACGTACCGGCTCTGTGGCAGAGAGTCTGATCCACTGACGGGCACCGCGGGCCCGGACGCGGCGCCCCCCGGTCAGAGCCAGTCGCGCTTGCGGAACGACCGGTAGAGAACGGCCGAGACGACCACGATGGCGGCCATGGACATCCAGAAGCCCCAGGGATGGCCGAAGCCAGGAAAAGGGATGTTCTGCCCGTAGAAGCCGGTGATCATCGTGGGTACGGCGATGATCGCCGCCCAGCTCGTCACCCTCTTCATGATCAGGTTCATCCGGTTGCTCTGCATCGTGAGATGCGCCTCGCGGATGTTGCCCACCATGTCACGGAGCGACTCCGTCCACTCGGTGGCGCGTAGCACCTGGTCGTACACGTCCTGGAAGTAAGGGGCCATCACCCCGTCGCCCATCTCGGTGTTGCGGCGGATCAGCGTGTTGACAACCTCCCGCATCGGCATCACGACCCGGCGCAGGGTCACCAGGCTCTTGCGCACCTCGAAGGTGCGCCGCTGGTCGGCGGGGCCGACCGGCCGCTCGTCGAAAACCGTCTCCTCCAGCGCCTCGATCTGCTCGTCGATCGCCTCCACCGCGACGAAGTGGCTGTCCACCACGTAGTCGAGCAGCCCGTGGACGAGGAAGGCGACGCCGTGCTCGGCGAGGCTCGGCGACTCGTCCCAGCGCCTGGTCACCTCGTCGATCGAGAACCGCTCGGAGTTCCGCACGGTGACCAGGGCGTGTGTCGTGATGAAGGCCGACGCCTCGGTGATGTCCAGCCGTCCTGTCCGGGGGTCGAACTCGGCGACGTAGATGTTGAGGAACTTGTGGCTCTCGTAGACGTCCAGCTTGGGCCGCTGCTTGTGCTGAAGCGCGTCCTCGACGGCGAGCTCGTGCAGGCCCAGTTCCTCGCTGATCTCCTGGAGTTCCTCCCTCGTGGGCTCGCACATGTCGAACCACACGACGGCGGAGGGGTCCTTGAGATGCTCCGAGACGTCGGCGACCGGAAACCCCTCGGCCTCCAGGGTTCCATTGCGGTACAGACGGGTCCGGCCCATGACGAGTAAGCCTATCGAGCGCGTCAGCCGTACAAGAAGGGACCGATAGGGTGCTGGCTCATGGTCGACCGTGCCCGCAGGATCGGGCTCGCCGTGTTGCTCGCCGTCCTCGTGGCCGCCCCCGCCCATGCCGAGGCGCTGACCTCGGGGACCGTCACCGAGGATGACGTGACCATGGAGCTTCGCGGGGACGGCGTGCTCCACGTCGAGGAGACCGTCACACTGTCCGGCGGGCCGGTCGAGCGGACCCCGCTCACCCGGACCCGCTATGACGACGGCCATGACCGCCTCTACCGGATCTCGAACGTCAAGGGCGCCTCCTTCGACGGCGAGACGCTGACGATCACGGGCAGCGGCACGGTGGAGTATGACGTGGCCGGCGCGATCACCCCCCTCGCGACCGGCGAGGAGCTGCGCTGGTTCGCCGTGGCCGGGCCGGTACGGCACGCGACGGCGCGGGTCAGCGGTCCAGGGAAGATTCAGAACCTTTCGTGCTTCGCCGGGGAGCTCACCTCGGCGATCCCCTGCACCGCGGCCTCGATCGAGGAGACCGGCGGAGCGGCCACGTTCGAGCAGCAGGGCCTCGGGCCGGGGCAGACCCTCACCGTGATCGTCGGCTACCAGAAGGGCGCCACGGGAGCCGGGCCGATCCTGGAGCGCCGCTTCGAGCTGGCGAACGCGTTCACCCTGAACGCGGTAACCGGCGGGGCGCTCGCGCTGCTGCTGCTCCTGCTCCTCGGAGGCGTCGGCCTGCTGTACTGGACGCGCGGACGGGACGCCCGGGTGGTCGGCAGCGAGTCCGGCACGGTCAGCGGCCTCCACAACGGCCAGTTCTCACCGCCGGACGGCGTGCGGCCCGGACAGATCGGCACCCTCTTCGACGAGCAGGCCGACGTGGTCGACGTGACGGCGACCATCGTGGACCTCGCCGTCCGTGGCTACCTGAGGATCGACGAGCAGCCGCGGCAGGCCTACGACGCCCCGGACTGGCGGCTCGTCAAGCCGGCCCAGGCTCCCGCGAGCAGCCTGCTGCCACAGGCCGCGCTGAGCGGCCTGCTGCCGTACGAGCGCGCGCTCTACGACGCGATCTTCGACGGGCGGGACGCCGTGCTCCTGTCGCAGCTCCACGGGTCCTTCACGGCCGGGCTCGGCAGGGTCCGCGACGCGCTCTACCGCGACGTGGTCACGCAGGGATGGTTCGCCAGGCGGCCCGACTCGGTGAGGTCCCGATGGACCAACGTCGGCGTGGCCGTCATCGGGCTCGGCGTCGTGGCCACGGCGCTGCTCGCCTGGCTCACCATGTACGGCCTGCTCGGGCCGGCCGTGATCATGGCGGGGGCGGCGCTGGCCGTCGGCGGCCAGTACATGCCCGCCAAGACCGCCAAGGGCGCCGCCGCCCTCGCCCACACGATCGGATTCCGGGACTACCTGTACTCGGCGGAGATCGGCGACGTGCCGCCGGCTCAGCGGATCGAGCTGTTCTCCCGCTATCTGCCGTACGCGGTGATCTTCGACTGCGTGGACCGGTGGGCCCGCGTGGTGACCTCGATCAACGGCAACGGCCACCCGGCCGACAACCTGTACTGGTACCACGGGCCGGCGGAGTGGGACCTGTCCAAGTTCGCCGGCTCGATGCGGACCTTCACCATGACGACCTCGGGCGCGATCTCCACCTCACGCCAGCTCCGCTCTCTCTGAGCCGGTGACTCAAGCCGGGCGGACGCGGACCTCGCCGACCGGGCGGCCTCCGCCGAACAGCGGCGTGGTCGCGAGCCCGGCAAGCTCCGGAGCGTCGAGGCCGAGGGCCCGGAGGGCGGCCACGGTGACCGGCACGCGGGCCCGGTAGCCGCCGTCCTCCACCTTCACGGCACCGGCGCGGCCGTCCGCGAAGGCGAAGGCGTCGAACGCCTCGGCGCCTGCCTTGACCATGAGGCCCGGGATCGCCCGCATGAGCTCCGCCTCGGGCCGTGCCGTACCACTCGTCCATTGCGGATAGGCGCGCATCGCGTCGGCGATGCGCCGTTCCGGGCTGCCGGGAGCCGCGAGCGTGAACCGGCGGAAGGCCCGGACGACGCCGGCCATCGAGACGAAGAACAGCGGGGCGCCGCAGCCGTCCACCCCGGTCGCCGCGACGCGCTCGCCGGTCAGCTCCTCGACCGTGGCCCGGATCGCCCTCTGCAGGGGGTGGCCCGGGTCCAGGTATCCCTCGATCGGCCAGTCGTTCGCCACGCAGGTGGCGAGCATCGCGGAGTGCTTGCCCGAGCAGTTCATGTAGATCCTGCTGGGCGCGCCGTTCTCGCGGATGACCTGGTGCATGGCGGCCGTGTCGAGCGGGAGGTCCTCCGGGCAGCGCAGGGCGGTCTCGTCGAGCCCCGCCCCGGCGAGGATCTTCCGCGCCCCGTCGATGTGGTACGGCTCGCCACTGTGGCTGGCGCAGGCCAGCGCGAGCAGCTCGTTCTCCAGCGCCAGGCCGGCCCGGACCATGGCGAGAGCCTGCAGCGGCTTCATCGACGAGCGGGGAGACGCCAGGCTCGACGTGTCACCGTGGACCATGACTGGGGAGCCCCCGGCGTCCACGGCGTGGACCCGTGCCCTGTGGACGGACTCGACGAACCCGGAGCGGACCACTTCGACGACCAGTTCGGACATGACGGGCAGTCTACGAAGAGGTCATACGTGGCAGAATGCGGGGCCATGCGTGCGGTCGTTCAGCGGGTCAGCTCCGCGTCGGTGGTGGTCGAGGGCAAGGTCGTGGGCGCGATCGACGAGCCCGGCCTGCTCGTGCTCGTCGGCGTCACCCACACCGACGGGCCGGCCGAGGCCGCCCGGCTCGCCGGCAAGCTCTGGGGGCTGCGCATCCTGCACGGCGAGAAGTCGTGCTCCGACATCGGCGCGCCGCTGCTCGTGATCAGCCAGTTCACCCTGTACGGCGACGCCCGGAAGGGCCGCCGCCCGACCTGGCAGGCGGCGGCTCCCGGGCCGGTGGCGGAGCCGCTGGTGGAGGCCGTCGTCGCCGAGCTGTGCTCATTGGGCGCACGGGTGGAGACGGGCGTCTTCGGCGCCGACATGAAGGTGTCCCTGACCAACGACGGCCCGATCACCCTCGTCCTGGATGTCTGAAACGTCCCCTGGGTCGCCCGCGCGGGGCCGGGCGTCAGCGGATCCGGCGCCTGAGGGCGGGGTCGATCGCCACGTTGCGACCCGCGTCCGGCGGCACGATGACCTCCTGGGTCGCGGCCACGCCGCCGGCCAGCAGGTCGATCTCCACGGGGACGGTCCGCTTCACCACCGCGAGGGCGATCGGCCCCAGCTCGTAGTGCCGCGCGGACGAGCCGACGAACCCGATCTGGCCCGGCTCGGCTGCGCCCTCGACGGCCGCCTCCGGATCGGCCTCGGCCGGAGTGCTCACGCCGAGAGTCACCGGAGCGCCATGCGGCGGCAGCACGTCCACGCTGCCGTCGAGGTGCAGGAACACGAGCCGGCGCGGCGGGTGGCCGAGGTTGTGGACGCGCGCGACGGTCTCCTGCCCCCGGTAGCAGCCCTTCTGGAGATGCACGGCCGTCCCGATCCAGCCCAGCTCGTGGGGAATGGTCTTGTGGTCGGTCTCGAACCCGAGCCGGGGCATGTGCGCCTCGATACGCAGCGCCTCGTAGGCCCAGATCCCCGCCAGGCGCAGCCCGAGGTCCGACGCCACGCCGGCCAGCCGCTCACGCGGGACGAGCAGGTCGCCGCCGATGGCGACGGTCCCGTCCGGCGGGGCGGCGGCGCCTGACGTCTCACCGGGGGCGGCGACGGTCACCACGGCGTAGTCGGGGGTCACGTCGGCCACCTCGACCCGCAGCATGAACCGCATCTTCTCCAGGAACGCGATCAGCTCGGCCGACGTGCCGGGCTCCACGTGCCCCCACACCGCCTCGCCGTCGTCCACGAGCGTGAGATGGTGCTCGACCCGGCCCTGCGCGTCCAGGAACAGGGTCTGCGCCGGGGCGCCCGGTGCGAGGGTGTCGAGCTTCTGCGAGCTCAGGTCGTTGAGCCAGCGCAGCCGGTCCGCGCCGGAGATCCGCACGACCTCACGGTTGCTCCGGTCGACCAGCGCCTGTCCGCTCGCGAGCGCACGCTGCTCGGCGTAGGGATCGCCGTAGTGGCCCGCAATGGTCTCGTCCGGCGCCTCGGCGGCGACGGCTCCCGGCGTGTCAAGCAAAGGGCTCCGCATGCCTCAAGGTTATTAGGTCCCTCGCGCCCCCATCCCGCGTGATCATGCGGAGATTCCCGGAGTGGCCGCCCGACCAGCCCACCCACCGCGCGTGATCATGCGCAGGTTCCCATAACATCCATCTAAGCAGGCCGTTCGTTCTTCGTGATCATGCCGTGCGAGCCGTACGCACTGGACCGCGCGAGCCGGGCGGCGGCGGGGTCAGTGGCACTTGCGGCAGCGGCCGAAGACGGTGAGATGGCGGACGTCGGTCGCGAAGCCGAGCTCGCTGTCCAGAGTCTCGACGAGGCCGTGGACGAGCTTCGGAGCCACCTCGGTCACCTCGCCACACCCCCGGCAGACGAGATGGACGTGGTCGGCCTCCGAGGCGAGGTGGTAGGTGGGCGCGCCGTGGCCGAGATGGGTGTGCGTGACCAGGCCGAGCTCCTCCAGCAGCTCGAGGGTGCGATAGACCGTGGAGATGTTCACCCCTCGGGCGGTCTCCTGGACCCGGCCGCAGATGTCCTCCGGCGTGGCGTGCCCCAGCGCGGTGACCGCCTCCAGCACGAGTTGCCTCTGCGGGGTGATCCGGTAGCCGCGCGACCGCAGCTCCTCGTGCCAAGTCTCGGCCATGGCCAGAGTTTATGCGGCCTGACCGGCCCCGGTCGCGGGGTGATCGCCAACCTCGGCGATTAATCGCTTGCCGCTCTTGATTCGCTCACATAACCTGCAAGCACGCAGAAGGGAGGTGGTCCGAATAATGGTTAGTCATTGTTGGACTAGCGAGGTGGCTGTCCGCTAGGACGTCGTCCATCTGGACCTTCCGTCTGGATGTCGTACGACGTCCCGGCGAATCCTCGACAGACACCGGAACCCCGGGCAGCCGGCGGTCGGAGAGCTCTCTCCGTCCATGGTCCAGCCGGCCCGCCTCATCAGGAGGCGGAGCACGCCCGGGGTTCTTTTATGCCTTCGGGATCCGCGGGTGTGACGGGTGATTCAGTCTTCGGGCGTGAAGTCCGCCACCTTCTTCAGCTCGGCGGAGGCGTGGGACTGCAGCGGGTGCCCCATGGCCGCCATGTCGTATGCGTACATGAGACTGCCGTTGACCAGGCCATACAGCCGGTGACCGGCGGTGTACTCCTTGGCGGTGGCCGTACGGGCGACGATGTCGGTCCGCAGTTCGATCTTGTGGAAGACGACCTCCCCCACGTAGATCTCCACGATGCCGGTGGGGTGGGCCAGGCAGACCTCGATCTGACGTTCCGGCTGGATCCGCCAGAAGCCCGTCTCGGTGGACAGCGGGCGGACCTTGTTGCCTTCGGCGTCCAGCAGCCAGGTCCGGCTGCGGTAGGTCAGGAACGGCTTTCCGTTGTGCCCGAACACCACCTCCTGGCCGAAGTTCGCGCTTTCGATGGTGGGATAGCCGATCACACCGGCTCCCTCCCAGCGGCCCAGGAGGAAGGCGATCGGCTCGAGGTCGGGATGTACGTCCATGGGACACGAGCTTAGAGGCCCCGGCGAGCCGATCATCGTGCGCGCTCGCGACCTGGCCACATGGCGGCTTATCGATTTATACCGACTTGTACGGCATGCGCTGACGCGGGCATACCAACCGCCGACTAGGCTGCCACCATGGCACGATCACTGGTGATCAAAGTGACGGCCGGCGCGGACGCCCCGGAGCGCTGCAACCAGGCGTTCACCGTAGCGGCGGCCGCCCTGGCGAGCGGCGTCCCCGTGTCACTCTGGCTGACGGGCGAGTCGGCGTGGTTCTCGCTGCCCGGCCGCGCCAAGGAGTTCACCCTCGCGGAGGCCGCGCCGCTGGCGGACCTGCTCGACGCGGTGCTCGTCGGTGGCCGGGTCACCCTCTGCACCCAGTGCGCCGCGCGCCGGGACATCACCGTCGACGACGTGATCGACGGCGTCCGCATCGCCGGCGCGTCGACGTTCGTGGAGGAAGTCCTCGCGCCCGACGTCCAGGCCCTCGTGTATTAGCCCCCCTTCGCCGTGATCATGCACACCTTGGCGACCGTGATTCATCGCGGGATGACGGTGCGAAGGCGCTCGTCTCTGAGCCGCTGATACCAGGTGTCGTCCATGGGCGCGAGCGGCCCGGCGGCCCACGTGAGCAGCAGGTCGGCGAGAGCGGGATTACGGGCCAGCGCCGGACCGTGCAGGTAGGTGCCGATGACCTTGCCCGCGTAGCACCCCTCCGTGCCGTCGCCGTTGCCCGTGCCGACGATCGTCCGGGACAGCGGCCGCACGCCGGGGCCGAGCCTCGTCACACCCATGTGGTTCTCGAAGCCCGTCAGCGTCGGCAGGCCCAGCGCGGGGTCGACGTCCGCGGCCAGCTCGCCGACCGACCGCCGCTCGCCGCGGCCCGAGCTGATGTCGAGCAACTCGATGCCGGGCACCGGCTGGCCCTCCTCGCCGCCGAAGACCGAACCCATGATCTGGTAGCCCGCGCAGACCGCCAGCAGCGCGGCTCCCCGGTTGATGGCGGCGTGCAGCCCGCCGTCCTTGCGCAGCCGCTCGGCGCCGAGAATCTGCGGCCGGTCCTCGCCGCCGCCGATCAGGTAGATGTCGCCCTGCTGGGGCACCGGGTCGGACGAGCGGACGTAGACCGTCCGCGTGGGGATGTTGCGCGCGCGGGCTCGCTGCTCCAGGACCAGGACGTTGCCCTGGTCGCCATAGGTGCTCAGCAGGTCCGGGTAGATCCAGACGATAGACAACTCAGACTGCACGGCCGAACTCCGCTCGGATCTGCTGGAACGCGGTGTAGTTGGCGATCACGTCGATCCGGCCCGGCGCCAGCACGGACACCGCCTGGTCGAACGAGTCGCAGAGCTGGAACGGGACCCCGGCGACGTCGAGCCGCAGGGCCAGGTCGAGACGGCGCTCCCCGGCCACGTACACGGGACGGCCCCCGAGGATGCGGTAGTCCACGTCCCACAGCCACGACGTGTCGCGGCCGTCGGGCCCCTGCGCGTTGACCGACAGGATGATGGGCAGGGCGGGGTCGGCGACGTCGAACGCCTCCAGCCAGCCCGCCGGGTTCTTGGCCAGCAGCAGCCGCAGAGAGCGCCCGTCGCGCTCGACCGTCGTGTAGCGCCCGGCCACCGACGTCACCGTGCGCAGCCTCGGCAGGGCCCTGGCGGGGTCCAGGCCGAGCGCCTCCGCGGTGGCCAGCGCGATCGCCGCGTTGGACCGGTTGGCCTGGCCGGGAAGCTGCAGGTCGAGCGGCCAGCGGTGGCCGCGCGGGTCGATGACCTCGTTGCCGTCGAGCACCCAGTTGGGCTCGGGGCGGTGGAAGGTGCACTCCCGGCAGGCCCAGGAGGAGTCCGTGCCCTGAGTGGCGGCGCCCTGGCCGGCGGCCATGGATCCGCCCCGGTCGAGCGGGCCTCCGCACTCGGGGCAGCACCAGGAGTCCTCGCGCCAGCGCTGCCCCGCCGCGACCCACGTCACCCGGGCCGCCGTCGAGGCCCCCCAGGTCACCAGCGGGTCGTCGCAGTTGGCGATCACGTGGGCGGGCTTGCCGTCGAGCGCCCGGCGCCACTTCTGCGCGAGCAGCCAGATCTCGGCCGCGCGGTCCATCTGGTCGCGGCTCAGGTTCATGAGGCAGACGATCCCGGCGTTGGTCGTGTCGAGGACCTCGGGAAGGTACTTCTCGTCGACCTCCAGCACGGCGTACGGCGCGGCCTTCGCGGACGACAGCGCCGACACGTGCCCGGCGGGCATGTTCGCGCCGAACGCGTTGGTGGCGACGTCCCCCAACTCCTGGAGCGCCGAGGTGATCAGACGCGTGGTCGTCGTCTTGCCGTTCGTGGCGCTGACCAGGGCGAGCTTGCGGTCCGCCGCGAGCTTGCGCAGCAGGTCGGGCTCCAGCATCAGCCCAAGCCTGCCGCCGATCACCGAACCGTCGCCACGTCCGGTGGCCCTGGACAGCGTCGCGGCCGTGCGGCCCAGAGCACTGGCGAGCTGCGCCCGCAACGGAAGCTGACTCATGTCCGCGATCCTAGCCTCGCTCGCCACCGCTGACCGACTCGCGACGCGGGAGCCGTACGGCACTGCATGGTCGCGGACGGGATCGTCGCAGGTGAGCGGCCATGTGCGGGAATCCGCGCATGATCACGACATAGGGGCGGGCAGGTGAGCGGCCATGTGCGGGAACCTGTGCGTGATCACCCTCCGAGGGTGGGAAAGGACAGCTCGGCGGGGGTTTCGCCGTCGAAGGGGAGGACGAACCGGCGTGGCCAGGACAGCACGGTCTCCAGCCAGCCCGCCCCCATCGTCTGGGCGACGTGCTTGACCCGGTCTCGCGGCTCGACGCCGATGGCGACGGTCGCGACGTCCCTCTGGATGCCCTCGTGCTCGTCGTCGCCGAGGATCGCCCGCCAGGCCAGGGCCCGGTTACGGTCGAACTCCATCGACAGCGGGTGATGGCGCAGCGCCTTGGCCCGGTGGCCGAGCAGCTCCGTGCGGACGCCGACCGCCACCGCCGTGTCCCCTCCTCCCGACCCATTGACGGCCGCGGTGGCGCCGCCGTCGGCGCTCGCCTGGACATCGCCGCTTTCCCGAACAACGGCATCGGCGCTCCCGTTCACGCCGCCGTTGAGTCCCTGGTGCGCGTACGGCCGGCCGGTGGGGTCGGTGCCGAACAGCGCGTACTCCATCGCCGGGGCGGGGCTGCGCAGGTTGGGCGCGGGATGGCCGAAGGGGAACAGCCGATCGACCTCGTGCAACCAGCGGACCTGCGGGATGACCCACGCCGCGCCGGGACGGTCGCCGGCCCGCATGGGCCGCGCGGCGTCAACCGATCCGATCGAGTCCTCCTGCCCCGGGCTCCCCACCATGTCCCCCACCATGTCCCCCACCATGTCCCCCGGCATGTTCCCCGGCATCAGGTCCTCCGGCCTCAGGTCCCTCGCCCGGAGGCTTCCCGGCCCGAGCAGCCCGGCCGCGACCTCGGCGGCCTTCTCCGTGAGGAGCGTGGGGTCGAACCAGGTGCGCAGCGACCAGGACCGGCCGGCGACGGCACGCTCGATCAGCGTCGCCAGCAGGCACTCCCGGCGCTTGACCGGCAGCTCCGCCCAGATGTCCGCGAGAACGCGCGGGACGCCGGGCAGCGACCGGTTCGTCACGAAGGCCAGAATGACCGTGTCCGTCCAGATCCGCAGCCACGCCCACTCGGGCGCGACCGCGAGCAGGTCGGCCTCGCGGAGCTCGACCAGCGTGCAGGCCTTCCCCGTGCGGCATTCTCGCCCGCACGCGGCCGACCGGCGGCCGCAGATGGGCGGCACGGGGCTCAGCATGGGGTGCTCGCGGTCCTCCCCGAGCGGCACCTGGATCCGCAGCGGCCGGTCCATCCCGTCCGCGAACACCGCGGCGTATCCCGGCTGGAGGGAGACGACCTGTCGCGACTGGTCCTCGCTGAGGTTCATCGCGGCGCCCACGAGCTGGCGGTCGTCCTCGGCGGGCAGGCGGTGGACCACCTTCAGGGCCGTGTTCTTCACCACGTCCGAGACGAGCTTCGTGGGGATCTGCTCGGCCACGATGATGCCCTCGCCGTACGCCCTGATCTCGGCGAGCATCCCCGCCAGCAGCTCAACGGCGTGGGTGGAGGCACGCTGGGCGCCGCGATCCCTGAGCAGCCGGTGGGCCTCCTCGATCACGATCACGTGCCGGAGACCGGCGCCCCCCTCCTCGTGGCGGGGCTCCTGCCTCGCGCGCATCCGGAGGTGCTCGACGATGCGGATGATCAGCGTGCCCATGAGGAACGCCTTGTCCTCGTCGTTGGCCACGTCCTCGATGGCGAGCACGACGTTGCGTTGCAGCAGGCCGCCGATGTCCGCCGGATGGCCTCCCTCGAAGAACCTGCCGGCACTGCCCACCCGCAGGCTGCGCAGCCGGAGGCTGATGAAACCCTCGACGTCGGCCTGGACCTCGTTGCCGTAGCCGATCTCCTGGATCACCTCGAGGGCGTGCTGCTGGAGCTGTTCGAGGGTCGGGACGGCCGGCTGCACCGCCGCGCCGGGAATGCCGCCGCCGGTGACCACATCCCAGCCGTTGGCCTCGTAGACCCGCTGGAGCGCCAGCGACATGATCTGCGGGAACGGCTCCTCGGCGTCGAAGGCGGCCATGAACAGCGCCCGGACCATGTCGATGTGCGCCTGCACGGGATAGCCCGGCTCCGGCGCGAGCGGGTTGACGCTGAACGGCACGTTGTCCGGCGCCGACGGGTTGATGACGGTGAGCGGGGCGAGGTGCTCGACCCGTCCGGCCATCGCGGCGTATTCCGACTTGGCCGGCTCGATCGCCAGCCAGGGGATGCCCGCCTTGGTCAGCTCCTCCAGCAGGTGCCTGACCGTCTGGGACTTCCCCGATCCGGTGGCTCCGGTGACGAACGCGTGGCGGTTGAGGGTGGCCAGCGGCACGCGGAACGTTCCGACCGCCCGGTCCTGCCCGTCGACGATCGCGCCGAGGTCGACCAACTCGGTGCAGCCCTCGACCTCGGCCTCGCTCGTCACGTCGAAGAAGCCCGCGTCGAGGACCCGCACCCCCGGCACCTCGCGGCGCGGCAGGCCCGCCAGAGCGGCCAGCGCGCCCGCCGTGGCCGCGAACGGCGCCGCCGCCCCGTCGGCCGGGTCTTCCAGGTTGACGGCCAGCGCCTCGGCGAAGCCGTACACGGACTCGCCGGCCGTGACGCCACGCTCGGGCCCCGCAACGCCGGGAGCCGGCACGGCCGGTACGGAGAGAACGGGTCCCGAGAGGGCGGGATGAGCGGGGCCGGAAAGGCCGGTCTCGGATGCCCTGGGACCGGAGAGTCTGGGCAGGGACATGGCGCTGCGCAGCCGGTAGGGGTGGTGGCTCATCTCGACGGAGCCGACCAGGACGGGGGCGATCTGCCGCAGCTCGTCCGGCCCGGCCGCGCCCGCCAGCACTCGCACGTTCCACAGGCCGGCCTCGCGGAAGGCGTCGAGCTCCTGCATCCGTCGCTCGGCCCGCTCGGCGTCGAACCGCGACCTCTCGGAGGCATCGCCGTACTGCCGGAGCACGTTGAGCTGGGTGCGCAGGTGGGTGACCTCGTCGTCGAGCAGGTCGGTCGGCTCGGCCACGACCACCCAGCCGAACGGCCGGGACATCAGCGTGACAAGGGTCGACTCGAAGAGCGTGGGCCGCTTGGTCTCGTCGTGCTCGGGCTCGCGCCTGCCGTACAGCGGGGGCGCCTGGCGGCCGGGACAGGGTGTCCAGACGAGGTCGGCCAGGTCGGCCAGCCACTCCTCGCCGATCTCGACCCCGCGGGCGCCGCCCGGGAAGAGCAGCGGCTGCGGTCCGGTGACCGGCGCGTCGACGGACGCGACCGCGCGCTTGGGCGGCCGCGGCGGCGTGAGCGGCCCGGCGTTGGTGATCAGCTCGAGCGGCGCGCCGGAGCCGCGTGACAGCCAGCCGATGACGAACGGGCGGTTGCGCTGGGCCGCGGACAGAACGGCGGGCAGGACCGTGACGAAGTCCCACTCCGCCGACGAGCTCCGCGACGGGGCGGTGATGGCCTGAATCCGGTACCACGGCCCGCTCAGGGGGAACGGATGCATGAGACCCCTCACTCGACGATGAACAGGGGAAAGACTCTTGGAACGATCAACGGCGCACATCCCGGTTGACCATGCCCTTACCGGATGCGAACGGTGTCGTGACCACCGTCATGGCCGCTTGCGCCAGTCGAGCCGGGGCGGCGGCGGGCCCAGGTTGGGCGGCGGGGCGTCCTCGTCGAGCTGCTCGAGCTCGGGCTCGGGCTCCTTGGGGGCCAGGGCCGCCCGCCGCACCTCCTCGAACTCCCCAAGCGTCGTCTTCGGGAAGGTCAGGATCGCCGGGTTGGCGTCGGCGAGCCGCACCTGCCGCCCCTCCGCCGTCGCGTGAGTGACGATCACGGAGGTCGTCGGGAGCTGCTGGAGCTGGTGGGGCTCGACCAGGAACTCGCGGGACCGCTGCAACACCCCTTCCGCGACCTGCGTGGCGTTGCGTCCCCACTCTGTCGACTCGGTGATGTCCTCCTTGAGGTCCCCCTCGCCCTTCTCCTCCGTTCCCGTACGGCCGGCGCTCACGGTCGAGGTGTAGAAGCCGCTGGGGCCGTGGACGGCCGAGCTGAACGTCTCGGTGAGCTGGGCGAGCTCCAGGCGGTGCTCGGTGCCGACGTGCTCGCTGGCGACCCGGGCGTCCTCCGCGTTGCCGAGGCGCATGAACGCGACGGCGGCGTGGCCCCGGCCGAGACGCTCGCGCACGGTCGGAGTGAGGCTCCGGTAGGTCAGGACCAGCCCGGTCCGGGAGGTCTCGCAGGCGTCCATCAGCCGGTCGAGCACGTCGCCGCGGAGCTTGTCCGCGCCCGCCACGATGATCGTGTGATACCAGGGCCGCTCGCTCGCCGGCGACTGGCGCAGGATGTGGGTGAGCGCCGTGGCCACGTAGGTCCCGAGGACCCGGTTGCCGAAGACGCCGGCCTGCCGGTCCATGCTGACCACCCGCAGCCGCGCCGGCGGGAGCCGTACGGCCTCGGAGCCGAGCGTCTCCAGCTTGCGTAGCTGCGACTCCAGTGCCCAGGCCCGCTCGATCACCACGCGGTCGGCCACGCCGCGGCCGAAGAGCGTGCCGATGCGTTCGAGCTGGGTCGCGGTCAGCAGGCCGTACTTCATGTCGTCGCGCGGGTCGCCCACCTGCGCGAGCGCCCTGAGCGCGGCGGTGACCTGGCTGATCGTGGCATTCTCGCCGAGGACCTCCAGGACCCGCTCCAGGATCGCGTTGTCGAAGCCGATGTCCCTGCTCGTCTCCTCGCTGACGCTCACGACGTGGGCCAGCACGTCGGCGAACGCCTCAGGCTTGAGCGTCGCGCCCAGGTCGAGCTTCGGCAGGTCCACCGGTAACACCCAGACGAGCGGGTCGTCGCCGCCTCGCTTGGCCAGTTCGATGAGGTCCTTGGCGATCGCGCCCTCGGACAGGTCGAGCACGGTCAGGTGGCCGCCGCTGTAGAGGCGGGTCGCGCCGATCAGCGTGATCAGGGCGGACCAGCCGGGCAGCGTCCCGCCGGCCACGTCCACGCGGTCGATCTCGTCGGGTACGGCCACCGCATACCAGGTGAGCTGCCTGTCGAAGATGCTCTTCTTCTCGGCCCAGTCGCGGTATTTCGCGGCGTGCTCCTCCTGGGCCGTCACCATCTCGCGCTCGCGGCGCTCCCGCTCACGCTCGGCTCTCGCGCGGCGCTCGCTCACCCGGGCGTTGACGGCCCGGTGGCCCTGATGGATGGCGTAGCTGCAGATCGCGGCGACACCGCCCGACGCCACCAGGCCGAGTAACACGAACGACCACGTGAGCAGCCCCGTCACGCCCAAGATGAGGATGCCCGCCGCCACGACCGCCATGAACGTACGGAAGAACCGGACCGGACGGTTGAGCAGATCCTCCTGGAGCCGCTCCCGCCGGACCCATTCCGCGTCGGCGGGGGGCTCGGTCGGGGACGTCGGGGACGTGGGGGATTCAGCCACATCCTCCCGGGCCGGGCGCTTTGGCGGCGGTCCCGGATCCGGGTACAGCAGAGCGTACTGCCAGCCCAGGTAGATGCGGTCTGCCTGAAGCTGGGCATGCTCGGGGTGCGGGTCGCCCACGGGCCCTCCATGTCCGCCTCGGTCACAGCGTAGGAGCTGAAAGCCCTGTCAGTACGGGCTTCTCGCCATTCGGACGTAATTCCGGCCACCGGTGGGACGAATGCGCCGGATGGTGTCAGTGTGGGCGTACTACCATCCCTTGCCATGACGTCACCCCCTCGTGGCTCCCGCCGCCGACGCCCGGTCCTGGTCCCGGTCGCCTCCGCGCTGGGCGCGACGGGGCTCGGGGTCACCGCCTTGTTCGGCGGGTTGAAGGACGCCCCGGAGGAGCCGGCGCCCAAGGTCGCCCAGGGCCAGGTGATCGACCAGGGCCAGTTCCGCACCCAGTTCATCAAGGCCATCGACACCACCGAGAAGGACGATTTCGGCGGCTCCAAGCGCTACCTGGAACTCGTCCTAAAAGTCACCAACAAGGGCGACAAAACGACCTATGTCGGGACTGTTCCGGCACCCGGGGGCAAGTTCTCCCCCATTGGCGGCTTCGCCGGCTCGCTGCTCCGCACGAAACCCGAGATCAAGACCAAGTACGGCGCCCAGGCCTCGGTGATCAGCTACGGCATCAAGAGCCAGCAACTTCATCCGGGGATAACGACGACCGTGGTGGTGAAGTATGAGCTGGAGCCCAGCGCCACAGCTCCTACGGAGATCACCGTTGATGTGGGGCGCTTCTCCTACGAATCCTTCGGGTTGCGGGACCAGACTCACTACTGGGAGCTTGTAAGCGACGACAAGCAGGACACGTTCGTGCCTGCGGTGGCCGCACAGGTCTCCCTTCCCGTACGGCAGGAGCTCGGGTGACGGCGGTGACACACCCGGAGACCAGGACGGCACAACGGGCCTCCAAGAAACCTCCGGCCAAGAAGAACATGACCCGACGCGCCTTGGGCGTTGTCATCGGTATCTCGCTCGCCGCGGCCGCGGTCTACGCCCAGACCTTCGCCATGTCCTTCGAGCAGCGCAACTCGTTCCTCACGACGAGAGGCGAGCCGGGTCAGGTAGTGGAGACGAACCGCTTCACTGTGAAGGTGACATCGGTCTCGGCCGCCAAAGCCGTGGACACCAAGAATTTCAGCGGCAACGTGACCAAGGTCGGCACCAGCAACCTGTTCCTCCTGGTGAACGTCTCCGCAACCACCCCCCGCGAGCCCATGCAGTTGAGCAAGCTCGGCCCTCCGGTGCTCCTGACCGCGGACGGCCAGCATTACCAGCCCACCGACAAGGTGGACGAAAGCCTCACGCTCTTCAACAAGTGGTTCCAGCCGGGATTCTGGTCCAGCGGTGTCCTGGTCTTCGAAGTGCCCGGGGAGGCGCTGCCCGGAGCGCGACTGGTCTTCATCCCACCGGTCTCCGCCATCGTCGTGGACAACTTCGCGCCTGAGGCGGAGATCGACCTGGGCCTTTCCGACGACACCGCCACGCGACTCGTCTCTCAGGCGGAGGAGTACCACTCACTCGTGAACAAGACCTCATGACCGGGGCACCCATGGGCCGAAAGCCGACCGAAGGCCGTCAGAACACGCGCGACTGGTTCGCGCCGCCGCCGAGCCAGCCCACCGACATCAGCGACATCACCTACAGCGGCCCGCTGCCCCAGCCTGCGGCGATACCGATCCCCGGCACGCTCAAGGGGCCGCGGGACCGGCGGGTATGGCCACCCGAACCCGAGCCTGAGCCCGAGGAGGAACAGGACAGGTCGACGCAGCCCTTCCCCGCACTCAGGGGAACGCGGCCCGCGACCATGCCTCCGCCTATCGTCCAGCCGTCCCCCACCCCACCGCCGCCCGCGCCGCCTGACATCCAGCAGCCTGACGTCCAGGCGTCTCCTGCCGAGCCGCCTGCCGCAGGGCACGCGGTGACTCTTCGCGGGCGGCGGACCGCCCTGCTGGGGGCTGGCGCCCTGGTGGCCGTCGTTCTGGCCGTTGGCCTCCCCGGATGGTTCGGCTACCGGGTCTTCCAATACGGTCAGCCGGAAGATCAGATCCACACGATCCAGCCAGGTCAGGCGGGCACGTGGCAGCACGTGTCCTGGCAGGTCACGCTGGAACGCATCCCCGATCCGACCGGTAAGCCGGCCACCTCCGATCGCCAGTGGATGAAGGTCGTCGCCACAAGAACTGCCCTGGACGGCGAGGGAGCGATCCGGCACGGTGCGCCGGAAGTCAGGTTGACGGACCGGTCCGGTCGCATCTGGCTCACCCAAGGAGTCCACGACGAGACTCCCCCTGACACTACGGACAACAAGGTCGGCACGCCGTACCGGATCGAACTGATGGGTGTGGTTCCCCCTTCTGTCGCCGGCGAAGTCCAGGTCCTGCTGCGCCCGAGCTCGGCGCGCAGCGTTCCTGGCCAGTCGGTGGCGGACATGATGAAGGACTCGGTGGAATCCGAAGAGAAAATGGACCAGGTGCTACGGTTCCTGCGCTGACCAAAACGACTATCGGCTGAGCCGGTCCCTGCTCGCCGCCAGGTCGAATGTCGCCGCGATGAGGCACATCGACAGCGTGGTCACTGCCAGGTCCTTGACGAAGTCGACGGGCACGTCGGTCACGAACCAGAAATACGGCTTATCGCTCGCCACGAGATAGCGACCGGCCCTACCGAGATAGTCGCCACCGATGTGCAGCCCGACATAGCACAGCGCGAAAAGGCCGAACAGCGGGGCGCCTCCACGTGCGGTGAGCCGGAGGGAGTTGAGGAGCGGGATCCAGCGTTCCGTCCATCCGGCGGTCAGCTTGGTCAACGCGCGCCGCGTCAGGCTGTGCGTGCGCTCGATGTGGACCGCGGCACGTTCGAGGCGCGTTCCTCTGATCGTGGTCCGCGTGTCCTCCGCGTACGCTCCGTAGACCAGGATGCCGACGGTCAGCCAGGCGAGCGGAGCGGCGAGGGCATCGATGACGTACGGCCAGACCTCGCCGGCAAAGTCCCAGAACGGCTTCCAGCCGGGAACGCTCGCCTCGACCTTCCCCACCCAGTCGTGCCAGCCCGCGACGACAGCACGGCTGCCTATCCAGTCAGAGCGAGCCCCCACCGCCGTGACCGTCGCGTTGATCCCGTAGAAGACGAACGCAAGCTCTCCGAATGTGGCAAGAATCCCGGAGAAGCGGCCGTTGCCCGCGTCGTGGCGGCGGCCGAAGAAGGTCTTCACCAGGTAGGCCACACCCATCGCGACGAGCGACACCTTGACGTCGAGGCTGCTGAGCCCGTCCATCACCGTGTTCTCCCGGCGGGCGAGCGCGTCGACCAAGACCGCATCCGGCTGCCGGAAGACATCCAGGTTCCAGAACTCGCGGACATCTTCCAGCACGAACCCCCACGTCATGTAGATGCCGGCGAACACGAGCGCCGTCCGGTTGAGGGCCCCCAACAGGGTCTCCCGGCCCTCGTCCGCCTCCCGGCGGGCCCGGGTCTCCATCAGGGCATCCCGGATCACGTACAGCATGCCCACGGTCGTGGCCAGCGAGGTCATCACGACCAGGGTGAACAGGAAGACCACGACGATGAGCCGCGCCTGGTACCACGATCCGTGCGAGAGGGTCGCCGCCAGCAGGAGCAGCCCCCAGCGCACGAGACGGCCCAGGGAGAACCAGATGATCAGCGGCAGCGCGCACCTGGCGGCGATGCGTAAGGCATGCGCAGGCAGCGCGTACGGCGACAGCATCCAGGACGACCTACGTGGTGCGGCAGCCTGGCTGGGAAGGGAAAGCGCCGACGTTTCGGACATCTGCCGCATGTTATCGGTTCCCCTGGCATCACATCCTCAACATCCCCTCGAAGTGGCCCCTTTACGGCGCAATCACCTCAAGCCCGGAGAAGTAGGTGCGATACCGCGCCGGGTCGCGGGTCAGGAGGCGGTACTTCCGCACGGCTGCGTGTGCACCTATGAAGAAATCGGGAAGTGGAGACCTCTTCTCGCCGCCACGTCGGCGGTAGGCGAGGTGCGCCTTCCCCGCAAGAAAGGCAGCCTCGTAGGGAACGTCTTCACGTTCGAAGTCCTCCGGGGGCAACACCTGATCGAAAGCCTCAATGGTAGAGAACCCGACCGACACCTCTGCGTATACAACCGGATTGATGACGACGCGACCCTCGTCACGCGCTTGCGCGACCGCATGGTCCGACCAGTCCGCCCACTTCGCGTCATTCGTGGCGATGTCCAGGAGGACACAGGAGTCAACCAGCGTGACACGCTCCGCCATCAGGCGCAGGCTACTCGCCACGCAGCATCTCCATGATCTCATCAGTCGTCATGCGGGTCGTGGCGGTGCCGCGAAGCCGGCGGGTGGCGCGTTGTCCTCGCGTAGCGCTCGACTCCCGGCGCACGATCTGCAAGGTGTTACCGACTTCGATCACGTCGACTTCATCGCCCTCATGCAGCCCGTACTTCGCGCGGATCTCTGCGGGGATGGTGACCTGACCCTTGCTGTTGAGCCGCATCGCGTTCGCTCCACTCACGTATTACGTCTACCACGTAATACTCACCGTACTCGTGGAAACGCACAAGACAGTGGTGGTTCTGGAGTGGCGGCCAACATACGGCCAGACCCCACTACCGATGTACACATTGTGCACGTGAGCCGCACAACATCGACGTCGATGACCCGCTCATCGAAGCCGCGATGCGCGAGCGGCAGCCGAAGGCGTGGGATCAGGCCACGTCGAGCCATGCCCGCAGCGCCTGGCGGATCACTTCGCTGGCACTGGTGTGATCGTGCTTGGCCCTTGTAAGCAACGCGGAGCGCAGATCGGGATCCAGCCGCACTGGAACAACGTCCGCAGGTGCCGAACCCATCGGCCGTCGACCTCCGCGACGTCGAAGCGTGTCTGTCTCATAACCTTCGACAGCCTCGTCCGCGAGTTCGTCGATAAGCTCATCGGTTATCGGCACACCGCCCGATGTAGGAATCTTCCTCTCCTCTCCAGGCATCGCTCCCACCCCCTCATGGCAACAGCTCTCGATATTTGAGCCTCATCCGCATCGCATGGATAGCCAACTCTCGGTCGTCATCCAAGAGGAGCACAACCGTTTCCAGCAGGTTCCCCGCACGATCCGGCCCAAGTCGTAGCTCTCGCCGTGGCCCTCCACCATGTTCGTCCGTGAGCGAGTAGGCGACCAAGAACCTGGTCACCGCATGAACAACGTCCTCGTAGACGACTCCGTGCTTGAGCGCGGACTTGTGCACCTCCACGCTAGCAAACGTAATACGAAACGACGAGTAGTGGGGGGTAAACGACCAATCACAGCCCGATGCGGATGGTTAGCCGTCAGCGCCCAATGTCGCATTGCTCACACGCCAGTAAGGAACCAGTCCTCTAGGCAAGCGGAAAGGCCGGTGGGTCCGTGGGGACGCACCGGCCTTTCGGGGCTTTGATCAGACTTCGGATCAGACAGGTCAGACGGCGACGGCGAGCTGGGCGACCTCGCCGAGCTTGGCCTCGACCGAGATGTCCTTCGTGATGCCACCGCCCGCGATGATGCGGACGGTCCACTGGCCCGGGGCGGCGAAGAAGCGGAAGATGCCCTCGTCGGAGACGACGACCTCACCGGTGAACTCGCCGGAGTGGTCGAGCAGGCGGGCGTAAGCCGTACCGGCGCCGGAGACGACGCCCTGGATCACGGCCTGCGTCGACAGGTCGATGCCTGCCGGCAGTGCCACGGTCTGCTCCGGTGCGGCGCAACCTTGAACAGTCATCAGCGGGCCTCTCCCAGCTCGATCGGCACGCCCACGAGCGAGCCGTACTCGGTCCACGAACCGTCGTAGTTCTTGACATTGGCCTGATCGAGGATCTCGTGCAGCACGAACCACGTGTGCGCCGAGCGCTCCCCGATGCGGCAGTACGCGATGGTGTCCTTGCCGAAGTCGACGCCCTCGCCGGCGTAGAGGTCCTTCAGCTCGTCGTCGGAGCGGAAGGTGCCGTCGTCGTTGGCCGCCTTGGACCACGGGATGTTGCGAGCGGTGGGCACGTGACCGCCGCGCTGCGCCGCCTCCTGCGGGAGGTGGGCCGGAGCGAGCAGCTTGCCGGAGAACTCGTCGGGCGAGCGCACGTCGACCAGGTTCTGCTTGCCGATCGCGGCCACGACGTCGTCGCGGAAGGCGCGGAGCGACAGGTCCTGGTCCTTGGCCGTGTAGGTCGTGGCGGAGCGGCTGGGCACCTCTTCGACCAGTTCGCGGGAGTCGAGCTCCCACTTCTTGCGGCCGCCGTCGAGCAGCTTCACGTTCTCGTGGCCGTAGAGCTTGAAGTACCAGTAGGCGTAGGCGGCGAACCAGTTGTTGTTGCCACCGTAGAGAACGACGGTGTCGTCATTGGCGATGCCACGGGACGACAGGAGGGCCTCGAAGCCGGCCTTGTCGACGAAGTCACGGCGGACCGGGTCCTGCAGGTCCTGCTTCCAGTCGATCTTCACGGCACCGCGGATGTGACCCTTGTTGTAGGCGCTGGTGTCCTCGTCGACCTCGACGAGCACGACACCCGGCGTGTCGAGGTTGGCCTCGACCCAGTCGGCGTCCACCAGAACGGCGGAGCGGCTCATTGAATTCTCCCAGGTTGTAGACGGCGGATGATCAGGTACATCTCGCAGCCGAGGCAGAAGCCGAAGGCTGCGTTGAGAAAGGCGGCCAGCAGTGCCGCTGCTGTCGCACCCAGAGCCAGCGGTGTGATCCCCGTCGCTAACCCGATCAGACCCACGATCGCGAACCCGAGCCCGACAACCTGCGCGAAGCGCGGTGGCGCGGCATCCTCCAGCTCACTCGGCGGTCCGAGCCTCGGGCGCACCAGCTTCCTGAAGAGAAGCCCGTACGGAGAGGCGTCGAAGGCACCGAGCGCGAACACGAGCGTCTGGACGGCGAGCAGCCAGGGGCTGCGCGTCACCAGGACAAGCGCGAGAACCAGAGTCGTTATGGCTGCCCCAAATCGGGGGCCGCGAGGGTCGATTTGCATCGTGGGATGCTCCTGAAGGATTCACGGAATGCGGCGGTGAGCCGCGGGAATCACCCTCAGGCCATGCGACAGAGCGAGGTGGCGACGCGGCAGAAATCAACCGCGCGCCGCTTTGTGAGCAGCTCTGTCGTGGGAGTCATGACCATGACAGTACCCGTCGTCTCGCCATCTGTCACACGCTGTCCGCTTACTGAGACAATTCGTGAGACGGTCCATCGACGGCGACGCCGATGGCGGCGATGACGTCCACCTTCCTCGGCTGACCTGACGCCCTCTTCACGATATGTCCGGAATGGTCCAGTATGAGGACCGTTGGGGTGCGCATAACGTCAAAACGCTTGACCAAGTCGAGCCGCGACTCCGCGTCGATCTCGACGTGGCGCACGCCGGGCACCATCGCGGCCACCTCATCGAGGACGCGGCGGGTCGCCCGGCACGGCTGGCAGAACGCGGTGGAGAACTGGACCAGCGTGGCCCGCTCCCCCAGGTCGGCGCCGATGTCGCCGCTGGTCACCGCCGAACGCGCACGTTCATCGGTAGATGCCTGATCCGGCTGCCTCACGGCACGCAGCCTCCCGTCGCGGCGCCTCATGACGAGCCCGATGAGCACGCCCACGACGAGCGTCACACCCAGGACAACGATTCCTGCCATCACGGTCTGGAACCCATCCCTCGCCCCGATTCATTCCCGTGAACCCCGAGGCGTGACGACATGCGCGTCACATCGGGACGGTCACCAGGATGCGGCCGGTGGAAGTGAGCAGTTCGAAGCGCTGGATCTCCCCGATCTGAAGATCCGTCGAGCCGCCGAACTCGGCCTTGCGCCCGTGGTAGTCGGCCGCCGCCACCGTCCAACTACCGACGGGCGACCTGGTGCCTTCGAAGCCGACCGCGTGCAACTGACAGTGCGTGCCGACGGGCACCCCGTAGACCTCCGCCATGACGGTGGTCCCGCCGGCATCCGGGGTGAGCCGCACCTCCAGGCGGAACTTCCCGTTCGTGTGCCCACGGTCGACCGATGAAATCTTCATGTTGGTATATGGAGCGGGCGAGGCCGGCGCGGTCAGCAGATTCGGATCGGCGATCCTGCTGTCGACCTCAGGTCGGGCGTCGGAGGCCACCGGGGCCAGCGCGCCTCCGGCCGCTGAGGTCTCCTGCGACTCCGTGTGCACTGTGCCCAGCCAGGCCGTGCCGCCCAGTGCCGCGACCACGACCGACGCGGCCAGGGCGAGCAGCACGCGGGACCGGCGGCTGCGCCTGGCCGACGCGGCGACCAGCCGGTCCAGTACGGCCCGCGGGGGCGTGCCCGCGTGCTGGATGTCCTCCTCGGAGACCCGGGCGAGCAAGGGCGGCAGCCCCGACAGCTCGGCCAGCTCGGCACGGCACGCCGGGCACCCGTCCAGGTGCTCCTCGACCTGGGCGGCCTCCTCGTCGTCCAGCGCCCCGAGGACGTAGGCCCCGAGCGACATCCGCACGTCGTCACAGGTCATGGCGCGAGCCCCCGTTCCTCCAGGGCGAGCTTCAGGGCCCGGAGCGCGTAGTAGGTGCGCGACTTGACCGTTCCCGGCGGGATCCCCAGGATCTCCGACGCCTCCTTCACCGATCTCCCCCGGTAGTACGTCTCCAGAAGCACCTCTCGGTGCTCGGGCCTCAGCGAGGCGAGGGCGTCCGCGATCCCCCACGATTCGACGGCCTTCTCCAGTTCGTCGTCGGCGGGCAGGACGGCCAATGCCTCGTCGCTCGTCTCCTTCGGCCGCGACTGGCGAGCCCGGTGCTGGTCGACGACGAGGTTGCGGGCGACGGTGAACAGCCACGCGCGGACCGGGCGCCCCTCCAGCACGGAAGGGTGCCGCCACGCCCGCAGTAGCGTCTCCTGCACGACATCCTCCGCCCTGCCCGGATCGCCCGTCAGCCGCAGCACGTAGCCGTACAACGGCCCTCCGTGATCCTCGAAAAGCGCCCGTATGAGCTCCTCGTCGGCGGTTCGGGCTGGACTCACACCCTCTTCACGTACGGCGGGGCCGTCCGGTTCATGAGGATTGCTCGGATCACCGGGATCATCTGAGCGGGACATCGGTCGCCGTGCCCTCTACCGCGAGGCCCTGGGGCGTCGACTTCACGGATGTGATCTTCAGATTGAGCGGAAGGTTCTTCACGGGGACGGTGAAGGTGATGAGCCTTTCCGGGCTGGGGACCGAGATGCCGCCCGCGATCTTCACGCTGGCCGGGGTGAGCCGCACACCGCCCTGGACGACTTCGAGCTTCATGTCCGCGGTGACCGGCACGGTCCGCCCGAGGACGGTGAGGTTCCCGGAGACCTTCAGCGTGTCGCCGCCGTCTCCCTCCACGCGGATGCCATGCGGCGCACGGGCGGACAAGGTCTCCCGGGAGATCACGATGGTGCCCGTGACGCGCTCGGCCCTGATCCGGGTCTTCTCGGCGTTCTTGAGCAGGTCGGCCAGCGGGGCGGACACACCGTACAGCGTGGCGTCGATCTTCGACAGCTTGACGCCCTCGCGGGTCATGGGGCCCATGCCGATGGCGATCTCCTCGTAACGTCCCGAGATGGCCTGAGTGAGGAACGGGATGCCCTCGATCCGCACCGTGGGGGGCTCGGCGAGGTCGTACTTCGCCTCTATCTGCCGGGCGATCTCCCGCTGCACGCCGACGACCGCCACCCGGTCGACGACGACGAGCAGGATGGCCAGCAGGATCAGGAAAACGACCAACTTGCGCATCCGAACTCCTCCGGGAGCACCTCGTGATCAGCCTAGCCCTCATCCCCCGGCAAAGGGCGGCAAAACCTCGACCACGGCGCCTTCGGGAAGGCTCACCGTGCTCGGGTCGCGCGTGCCCGCCGGCGCGCCGTTCACCAGAAAGGACGAACGGCGCAGCACGCGCTCAATCTGCGGATTTCGTGTGATTTTGGCAACCAAATCCGCCAGGGTCTCCGCGTCGAAAGGCTCTTCGGCGATGCCCGCGGCCTCTTTCGCCGCGGCCCAGTATCGGACCGTTCCGGTGGCCATCGGCCCCTCAGCTCCCTTCCCGTCACGCGGTTGACCACGCCCTGTGATCGGCCTGTTACGGCGTTAGTCCGCGTGAAGCGTTGTTTACACGATGGACCCACATTGGACGCGAACATCCTGTGGGCTACCCTACGAACTAATGGACCTGGGCGATGTGGCCCCCGGGTCCTTACGTGTTTGTACGGCTGTCGCGGTTTCGCCGGAAGCGGCGACGTGCCGACGAGGTGGCAAGGAGGCGGAAGTGAGCAACCTGCTCCTGCTGACCAATGCATTGGAGCCCTCCGCGGAGGTGCTCCCCGCGCTCGGGCTGCTGCTGCACTCGGTCCGGGTGGCGCCCGCCGAAGCCTCCGCCCTGATCGACACACCGCCCGCCGACGCCATCCTGGTCGACGCCCGCCGCGAGCTCGTCCACGCCAAGGGCCTGTGCAGGCTCCTGCGGACCACCGGGATCGACTGCCCGCTGATGGTCGTCGTCACCGAGGGCGGCCTGGCCGCGATGACCGCCGAGTGGGGCGTCGACGACGTCATCCTCGACACCGCCGGCCCCGCCGAGGTCGAGGCCCGGCTCCGGATGGCCGTCGGCAAGCTGTCGCTGGCGGCCGCCGAGGAGGTGCCGGACGAGATCCGCAGCGGCGACCTGGCGATCGACGAGGCCACCTACACCGCCCGCCTCCGAGGCCGCGCGCTCGATCTGACCTTCAAGGAGTTCGAGCTGCTCAAGTATCTCGCCCAGCACCCCGGCCGGGTCTTCACCCGCGCCCAGCTGCTGCAGGAGGTCTGGGGCTACGACTACTTCGGGGGCACCCGGACCGTCGACGTCCACGTCCGCCGTCTACGGGCCAAGCTCGGCGCCGAGTACGAGGCGCTGATCGGAACCGTCCGCAACGTCGGCTACCGTTTCGTCCCCGACCGTGGCGGAGAGCAGCATGCCGACGCCGCCGAGCCCGCCCGGCGATAGCCGTACCGTCTGAGCTTGTTGAAAGGCCCGCTCCGGTTTCCCGGGGCGGGCCTTCTCGTGTGACGGCTACTTGATGAACGTGATGCGGTTGGCGACCGGCGGAGCGATCGGCGAGTGCGCGCCGAAGTAGGCGACGAACGCGTCGATGTCGAGCGGGCCGCTCCACAGGTTGGTGCCCTGCGTGAAGACCGTGAAGCCGTCACCGCCTCCGACGAGGAAGTTGTTGGCGGCCACCCGGATCTGCTGGGCGTCGGTCACGGCGGTTCCGTTGATCTTGATGCCGGAGACCCGCGAGCCGATCGGCTTGGTCAGGTCGGCGGTGTAGGTCAGCGAGGCGGACGGCAGCAGGACCTTGGTGGACGAGGCCGTCCACTGCTGCTCCAGGAGCGCGTCGAGCTGCGCTCCGCTGAGCGTGACGGCCTGCATGAGGTTGTTGAACGGCTGGACCGTGAAGGCCTCGCCGTACGTCACGACCCCGTCGCCCTCGGAACCGCTCTGGGCGTAGGTCAGGTCGGCGCGGACGCCGCCCGGGTTCATCAGCGCGATCTCGGCGTTCCCGCCGGTCTTGGTGGCCTCGAGTTGCGCGTCGGCGATGAGGTCGCCCAGGGGGGACTCGGCGCCGCCGGTCACGTCACGGCCGATGTTCGCCGTGATGGTGCCGATCTTCTTGTTGGCGACCGTCGCGACGCGGTCCTTCCAGGTCTGGACAAAGGCCGCGGTCTCGGGGTCGGGCGTCACCGTGCGCGTCACCACGTGGTTGTCGGCGACGACGCTGGAACGGATCACGTCGTGCGTCCTGCGGTCGACCTGGAAGTCGATCTGCGTGATGACGCGGCCGAACGACGACCCCTGGGTGTAGTAGCGGTCCTGGCCGGCCGGGTCCTTGGTCTTGCAGATGTACGCCTGGTGCGAGTGGCCGCTGATGACCAGGTCGATCTGCGGGTCGAGCTGGCCGGCGATCCGCGAGCCGTTCCCCGGGGTGACGGGGCAGGCGTCCGGGCTCTGGCCGGGGGTGACCGAGTCGCCCTCGTGGACGAGCACGACCTGCGCCTTCACACCCCTGCGGGCGAGGTACTTCGACACCTTGTTGGCGGAGGAGACCTCCTCGGCGAACTTCAGCCCCTGGATGCCGGACGCGGTGACGATGCTCGGGGTGGTCTGGGTGACGAGGCCGATGAAGCCGATCTTCACGCCATTGATCTTCTTGATGTAGAAGGGCGGCAGGGCGTACCTGCCGCTCTTCTCCTTGAGGACGTTGGCGCCCAGGTAGTCGAAGCTGGAACCCTTCCACGTGCCCTCCGGCGAGCACCCGTCGACCGGGTGGCATCCGCCGTTCATGATGCGCCTGAGCTCGGTGATGCCCTCGTCGAACTCGTGGTTGCCGACGGACGACGCCTCAAGGCCGAGCTTGTCGAGCAGGGCGACCGTCGGCTCGTCGTGGTAGGCGGCCGAGATCAGCGGCGACGCGCCGATGAGGTCACCGGCGGCGACCAGCACCGTGTTCTGGTCGCGAAGCTGCTTGATGTGGGTGGCGAGGTAGGCCGCGCCGCCGGCGTCGACCGTCTGGCCGGTCTCGTTGACGATACGGCCGCCGGAGCCGGTCGGGGGCTCCAGGTTGCCGTGCAGGTCGTTGATGGAGAGCAACCGGACCGGTACGGCCTTCGTGCCCTTGGCGTTCTGGGGAACGTTCTGGCGAACGGGGTCCGCGCTGACCGGTCCGGCGGTGAGTGCCGCGAGACACGCCGCGGCGGCACCGGCGACGGCCAGTCGCGTAAGGGATGCTGGGGTCATGGTTCTCGACAGTAAAGCCGTGATCTAAGCATCAAATGGCGCAGAGATAACGATTCAGGGGGTTCGCACATGGCGGATGTTGCCAGAACCCGGCCGTGCTCGACGATGGACGATCACCTAGTGTGCGAGACATGAACGCGCGCGTGGAGATTTTGGAACGGCTTGGTGACGAGCAGGTGGCAGCCGTGCTCGCGCTGGTCGAGGCGGCCACCGAGGCGGACGGCGTGCGTCCGCTCAACGAGCACGTGATGCTGCATCTGCGCTACGGCGGCGACCCCGGGGCGAGAGCCGTACTGATCTATGCCGCCGCGGACGGAGCGGCCGTCCCGGACGGCGCCAGCGGTGACGACGGCGTTGGGGATCTCGCCGGCGATCGTGGGGAGCCGGTGGAGCTCGCGGGGTTCGCGCACCTGGACCCGACCGACCCGGTCGAGGGGCCGAGCGGCGAACTGGTGATTCACCCGGCGTTCCGCGGGCGCGGTCTCGGACAGCGGCTGCTGGAGGCGGTGCTGGAGCAGAGCGGCGGGCGGCTCAGGCTGTGGGCTCACGGCGATCACCCCGCAGCCTCCAGTCTGGCGGCGAGCGCGGGCTTCACGCGCGCCCGCTCCCTGTGGCAGATGCGCCGGTCGCTGTTCGCGCCGCTGCCCACCGCCGCCCTCCCCGACGGCGTACGGCTGCGCACCTTCGTGCCGGGACAGGACGAGGAGGCGTGGGTGGCGCTCAACGCCCTGGCCTTCGCCACGCACCCGGAGCAGGGCACGTGGACGATCGACGACCTCAAGCGCAGGGAGCAGGAGTCGTGGTTCGACCCCGCCGGATTCTTCCTCGCCGTACGGCAGGACTCGCTGGCGGGGTTCCACTGGACCAAGGTCCACGGCGACGGGGAGCACGCCCACGAGCCGATCGGCGAGGTGTACGTCGTGGGGGTGGACCCGGCGGAGCGGGGGACGGGGCTGGGCCGCGCGCTGACGCTCGCCGGGCTGGCGCACCTGCGCTCGCTGGGCCTGGCGCAGGTGATGCTCTACGTGGACGAGGAGAACGCCCCGGCGATCAGGCTTTACGAGTCGCTCGGGTTCACCCGATGGGACACCGACGTGATGTACCGCCGGTGATCTGGCCTTACCCGAGGATGAAGTTCAGCACGTAGTAGGAAATCGCGGCCACGATGGCGGCGGCCGGGATCGTGAGCACCCAGGCGACGACGATGTTGCCCGCGATGCCCCACCGGACGGCCGACAGCCGCCGGGTGGCGCCCACGCCCATGATCGCGGTGGTGATCGTGTGCGTCGTCGAGATCGGCGCGCCGAAGCCGATGGCGGCCGTGTAGAGCACGGTCGCCGCCGCCGACTCGGCGGCGAAGCCCCGCGGTGGGTCGAGGTGGATGATGCGGCGGCCGAGGGTGCGCATGATGCGCCAGCCGCCGGCGTAGGTGCCGAGGGAGATCGCCAAAGCCGAGGACGTGATGACCCACTCCGGGATGCTGGAGTCGGGCGAGACGTGCCCCCCGACGACGAGGGCGAGGAAGATCACGCCCATCGTCTTCTGCGCATCCTGCAGGCCATGCCCCAGTGCCATGGCGGCGGCCGACACCGTCTGCGCGTACCGGAAACCCCGGCTTGCTTTGTGCGGATTCGCCCGGCGGAAGATCCACAAGATCGCTATCATGATGATCGCGCCAAGGGTGAAGCCCACCACTGGCGAGAGCACCATCGGAATGACGACCTTCTGCACCACGCCGCTCCAGTGAACGGTCGTGCTCGACGCAAGAGCCGAGCCGATCAGCCCTCCGATCAGGGCGTGGCTGCTGGACGACGGAAGGCCGAAGTACCACGTGATGAGGTTCCAGATGATCGCGCCGATCAGCGCGCTGCCGACGATGATCAGCCCGTGCTGCCCGCTGGGAGGGGGAATGATCCCCTTGCCGACCGTGTTGGCCACCGACTCGCCGAGATGCGCGCCGATGAAGTTCATGACGGCGGCCATGAGCAGTGCGACTCGCGGGGTCAGCGCCCGGGTCGAGACCGAGGTCGCGATCGCGTTCGCCGCGTCATGGAAGCCGTTGGTGTAGTCGAACGCCAGCGCGATGACGATCACGCCGATGAGAAGTGCCAGCTCCACTGGGCCTTAACTTTCCTTGACCGCGATCGTCTCGATCGTGTTGGCCACGTGCTCGAACGCGTCGGCCGCGAGCTCGAGCTGCTCGATCACCTCGCGCATCTTCATGACGGTCAGCGCGTCGTAGTCGCCGCCGAACAGCTTCGCGAGCAGCCGCCGGTAGATCTGGTCGGCCTGGTTCTCCAGCCGGTTGATCTCGATCCAGTACTCGTTGAGGTGCTGCATCGACCGTAGCCGCGGCATGGCGTCGGCCGTCAGCTCGGCGGCCCTCTCCAGCACCTCGACCTGGCGGACGACCTCCTTGGGAAGGTGGTCGATCTGGTACAGAACGATCAGATCGGCCGCGGCCTCCATGAAGTCCATCACGTCGTCGAGGTTCGACGCGAGGCGGTAGATGTCCTCGCGGTCGAAGGGCGTGATGAAGCTCTCGTTCAGACGGTTCATGATCGCGTGAGTGCGCTCGTCGCCCGCGTGTTCGCAGGCCCGCATCTTCTCGGCCAGGGCGTCCCGGTCCGAACCTTCACTGATGATCTCGACCAGCAGACGGGAAGCGGTGACGAGGTTGTTGGCCGAGTCGGCGAACAAGTCGTAGTAGCTGTCCTCACGGGGCGTGAGACGCAGTCGCACGTCATTTCTCCAGATGTGCGGGGATGGTCCGCAGAGAAGAGTACGGCCTACCAGTGGAAATGCGAACTTAAGACCCTGGATGTGCGCTTGTAACCTTCTCTTTGCCTTGCGGCTGCCCTGCCGTCACCGGTTGACACGCACAGGTCTTCAGATCTTGGTGCGGTGGAAGTTGAGGAACGAGCGGCTGGGCGTGGGACCCCGCTGGCCTTGGTAGCGGGAGCCGTACCGGTTGGAACCGTACGGGAACTCGGCCGGCGAGCTGAGGCGGAACATGCAGAGCTGGCCGATCTTCATGCCGGGCCACAGCTTGATCGGCAGCGTGGCGACGTTCGACAACTCCAGGGTGACGTGCCCCTCGAAGCCCGGGTCGATGAAGCCGGCCGTGGAGTGCGTGAGCAGGCCGAGCCTGCCGAGGCTGGACTTGCCTTCGAGCCGCGACGCGATGTCGTCCGGCAGGCTGATCACCTCGTAGGTGCTGGCCAGCACGAACTCGCCGGGATGGAGGATGAACGGCTCGTCGCCGTTGGGCTCGACCTCGCGGGTCAGGTCGGGCTGCTCCATGGCCGGGTCGATGTGCGGATACCGATGGTTCTCGAAGACCCGGAAGTACCGGTCCAGCCGCACGTCGACGCTGGACGGCTGGACCATCTCGGGATCGTAGGGGTCGAGCTTGACCCGCCCGGACTCGAGCTCTGCGCGGATGTCTCGATCGGAAAGCAGCACGGGTGCAAGGCTAACGGTCGATGACGTGCGCATAACCGCCCACCGCCCATGTACGGCCCGGCCGCTGACCGCGCTCCCAGGCCGGAGTCATCAGGACTGGGCCGGTGGATCTTGCGCCAGCCGCGGACGATCTCGCCTGGGGACTGCAGGAGCACGCCGAGTTTCCGCTACAGTAGTGACGCGGTCGGCTTCATGGTCGGCCCATGCGGGTGTAGTTCAATGGCAGAACATCAGCTTCCCAAGCTGACAGCGCGGGTTCGATTCCCGTCACCCGCTCCACGCTTGCACGGCCCCTGACCTGGTCTTTCCTTGATCGAATTGTGGGCAGGCCTCGTTCTCTGGGTGCACCTGTGGGTGCACGTTGGTGCGCTGCCAGGCGTCAGGAATCGCGGCTGTGGAAACGCTGCCGGACATGGCGTCCATCGAGGTGCGCGTCCGCAAGAGCGGCGCCCCAAGCTACCGGATCTGGTGGCGGCTCGGCGGCGGCCGGCACGGCCGCCCGCAGTCGCGGACCTTCCATGCCTACGGCGAAGCGATCGCCTTCAAGCACGCGGTCGAGGCCTCCGCCCACCAGTGGCCGGAACCCGTCCTTGCGACGGGGACACCGCGCACGCCACTGTTCGCCGACTACGCGCTGGCCTTCATCGCGAGCAAGTCCGGAATCGCGGAGCGCACCCGCCACGACTATGAGCGCGGCTGCGCAACCACATCCTGCCCACCTTCGGCGCCCTCGACATCCGCAGCCCGGTGCTCGACCGGACCATGGTCGGCACCTGCCTACGGGGATCACGATCGGCCGTGGGTACGCACTGTGGATTTCACCTGCCCAGTCTCGTTCGACCACCCGCACGGAGTGAGCATGCAGTAGCCGGAATAAGGCGTCGCGCTTTTCTGCCTACGTCACCTCATCCGCTCTCGGGACAGGAGGCAACCGTCCTTCAGCCGGACGAGGCCTTGACAGGCTTTCAAGATCCGGCATATACGCGGAACTCTGCTGGCGGAAGACGATCGAAGCTGAGCCGAGCCGCAGATAAGAGCCGCACCTCTTCGACAAGATCGAGTCCACTCATAATCCGATGGTCCGCCGCAGCCCATGCGCCCGATCGCCAGGCCATTAACGGGCCATTAAGCAAGGCGACGAGGAGGCAATCACGGTCACTCATGACCGGCCGGAAGCCCAGGCCAGCGCCCCCACACGGCATGTAGCACAGGCTTCCCGTCATCCGCTCGCTCGTATGGCCTCTGGGCTGGGCGCTCCTTGAGCAAATCGTGAGGCGAATCTCACTCTCTGGGTGCACCCGCGGGTGCGCTTCAGAACGCTGCCAGGCGTAAGAGCTTCCAGGAGCAGAGGTCAGCTCGCTTTGGGAAGTGGCTGGAGTTGGACGCTGAGCCGTAGTTCCAGTGCTTCGGCGAGGCGTTCGAGCATGGGGATCGTGGGCATAGTGCCGCCTGCCTCGAAGCGGGCCACGGCCGGCTGCTTGAGTCCGGCCCGCTCGGCGAGCTCGGCCTGGGTGAGGCCTAGCTCTTCACGGCGATGCCGTACGGCCTCGCCGAGCTCGAAACGGATTCGCGCGGCCTCGTACGCGGCTCCGGCACCGGGCCGACTCATGATCTCAGCGCGCTTGTCAGACCACGCCTTACGCTCGGCCATGGCACTCACTCCTCCTCCGCCGTGTGAGCCTCCGCGATACATCGCGTCATGGCCCGCACCGCACGTTCGATCTCGGCCGTCTCACGCATCCGCTGCTTGCGGAAGACCGTCAGCAGGATGATGCGCCTGCCTGGTGCGATCCAGTAGCTGATGCGTACGGCCTCGCGGGAGAGATGGAATCGAAGCTCGCGGAGCTTGCCGCACAGCTGCCTGGTGTACGGCTCGTCTAGGAGCACTCCCCGCTCGGCGAGCAGGTCAACGTAGAAGACAGCCGTCTCCTGGTCGTCCTGGCTGAGCGAGTCGAACCACTCGTCGACCTCGGGCTCCAGTTCCACCTCTCCCCAACTCATAACACGAACGTTATATGCGAGGCAAGGCTCCTGCCCCTGGAACGAGAATAACCGGCCCCACCGGCTCATCGTCGCGCGCTTGACAGGAGTTCCACGGACCGTCTCCCGCGATGTTGCCGCAAGACTGGATGGGCTACCGCCTGGGTGGGAAAGCATGACGATCTGGCCACTAGGTGGAAACGCCGGTCTGTCGGATGGTCTGCTCATGGCCGGTTTATGCGGTTCCACCCAGACGCGTACAGGTCTGCCCTGTCGACGCCGCAGGAAAGCCCCCTGCCCTGATCACCGAGGACGCCATGTTGCGGCAGGCAGGATACGGCGATCTACGGCATCTGCAGCGGCTACCGAATCCGCCACCACAGAGAATATGATTATTACGATCGCCGTTGACGTGACAACTGACGGTTGGAAGTCCGTTGTCGCCAAACGGGCTTGCGATCTCCTCGGAAGCGCGCTTTGGGGCGAGGTCCAGACCGCGCGGGATTCAGGATGCGCCCCGCTTGCAGCCGCCGCCCGCAAGCTCCTGGAAGCGCGAGACCAAGCTCACGCCCTGGTCGCCGAGATACTGGTGGGCGAGTCACCTCAGGACAGGGCAGGCAGATGGCTCTGGGGACTCCTGCGGGAGTACGCCAAGAAGATCCCGATCCCTGGGGAGCAGGTCTACGAAGCGTCCGCTCAGGCACTGCGGATCATGGGCATCTACCTCTGCACTGTCACCGGCGATCTGACCCGCTGTGAGTGCCTCGCTGATCTTGCAGAGGCCACCGGGAAGGACAAGCTAGAAGACGTGCTCACCACCGGCCTGGACGATTGGGCAGACAAGCTGGCAGCACCCACCCTCGACAAGACTCCTTGATCTACACCCAGCGCGCCAAGATCAACGGTGTGCCCGCATGGGCACACCGGGCCGGCAGGAGTGGGTAGAACGCCGTAGAACCTGGCCCAACCCGGTAAGCGTGACCAGCTCGAACGGCAAACCCGCAGGTGAGAACCCCCTTACTGGTCCGGTTCGATTCCCGTCACCCGCTCCACAAGAAAAGGCCCAGGTCAGCGAAATGGCGCCGACCGGGGCCTTGATTGGCTAAAGACTCGTCGATCCTCCGGTGCCCGCTACGTGCCCGATCCTTTCGGATCTCGCTTTGTCAGGGCTCCTCGGTGAGCTTCCCGAGTGTGTTAGCGATCGCGGTCACGCTTCATAGCGGTGTGCTGATAGATCAGCCGGCCCGTGTAGTGGAGTGGCCCATGCGGTTCATCAGTAATGGACTCACTGAACCGTTTTCAGTCGCTCCCCGTGAGTCGACGAGACGCTGCGAATCGACCGGCGAGAGGTGCGGGCCGAAGCTCTACCCAGGCACGTAGCGACCTGTTCGCCATATTCGAGCACGCACTACTTGGCAAGGGGCTGACCCTGCTTGTCGTTGAACTTGCCCACGAGGATCAGGACAAGGTCGATCAGCACTCAAACACCGAGGCACCCGATAGCCTGCCGCGGCCAGCAGGGGCACGACGTCCACGTAGCTATGAATGTCGTACGGCCAGCCGTGCAGAAGGACGACCGCGGGGCCGTCGGCCGGACCTGCTTCGGCGTATCCGATGTTCAGAACCCCGGCGTTGACCTGCTTCAGTGACGGGAAGGAGGTGTTCGCCGCGGGTGGAACCCGCTTTCCTCCGGTGTCGGAAGCGGCCGACGCGGCCGATTCCGCGGAGAGCTCGGGAAGCGGGGAGCGAGGCCCCGACAGCCCCTAGGGTCAGCATCTTGGAGAACGTTCGTCTGTTGACGATGTTCCTCCTACCGTGAGTGTTCTGCGTACTCGAACTGCGCGACCCGCCATCTCGGGAGCGGTGGCGGGGAAGGCTGCCCGGACACCGCGTCCGGACAGCCGTGAAGAGCAGTGGTTCAACATCGCGTACGGCGAGTTCGCGCCGGGCAGCGGCGGCTTCCGGTTGGCCAGATCCGCCGAGTCCGTCCACGATCTCCACCATCCCGTTAGGCGCCTACGTCCGAGGGGCCCAGCCGCCGGCAGAGTGGCCGCAGGCCGAGGTGGCGGCAGGTCGGCCTCGCGGGCTCATTTGCACCGAGGGTCACTGCACGTGCTTGACGGCCTTGAGGATGATCTCCGCGATGGTGTCGGGGTGCGAGACCGGGACAGCGTGGGACGCTCCCGGGACCTCCACCGTCTCCCTGGAGCCGGCCCGCTCGGCCATGAAGCGCTGCGCCTCCGGCGGGATGTTGTAGTCCAGTTCCGGGATGACGAACCAGGACGGGATGGACTTCCACGCGGGCCGTCCCGAGCCCTCGTTGAGCGCGGTGTCGTTGAGCGGCCGCTGGGTCACCGCGTCCAGGGCGGCCTGCTCGGGGGCGACGTCGGCGGCGAACTGCTGGTGATACTTGTCCTGGCGGATGTACAGATCGGTGGTGCCGTCGGGCAACGCCACGGTGGTGAGCGTGTCGCCGAGAGTGGAGCCGGGGTAGCGGCCCGACAACTCGCCGATGCTCTCCCCCTCCTCAGGGGCGAAGGCGGCGACGAACACCAGGGCTTTGACCTGGTCGTTGTCCAAGGCGGCGTTGGATATGACGGCACCGCCGTAGGAGTGGCCGACCAGGACGATGGGCCCCTCCGAGCTGGCGAGGATGGCCGACACGAAGGCGGCGTCCCCGGAGAGGCTGCGGATGGGGTTGGCGGCGGCGATGGCCGGGATGCCGGCGGCGTGCAAGCTGCGGATGACGCCGTTCCAGCTCGCGGACTCGGCGAACGCGCCGTGCACCAGGACGACGGTCGGTTCTGCGGTACCGGGTACGGGGGTCATGGTTTCCCTCCAGAGGGTCAGGCGGACAGTACGGTGTGAATGAATGCGAAGGCCTGGGGTGACGGCGCCCCCGGGCGGCGTGGGACTACGACAGGGACACTAGCGACAAAGTTAATCGTGCACAAGGTAGACGTGGAAGGTTAAATTTGGCGCTAGGTAATAGGCCGGACGTGCGGCCTGCTCCGCGGCGGTCCCGCCTCTAGCCGGCTCGGGGCGCTATCACTCCGTGGCGCGGCTGTGAGAGGTGACGTTGGCGGTCAGGCGTCGCAGCGTGGACAGGGTCCGCTGGAATTCCTCCGGCTCCAACTTCATCGCGTCGCCGATCACCGCGGGGATGCCGCGGGTGCGCTCACGCAGCGCGGCGCCCTCTTCGGTCAGGGTGATCTGTACGGCACGCTCGTCGTCACGGCGGCGTTGTCTGCGCACCAGCCCGTTCGCCTCCAAGCGCTTGAGCAACGGCGTCAGCGTCCCGTAGTCGAGCTGGAGAGCGACTCCGAGATCCTTGACAGGGACGCCGCCGGAGCCGTGGCGCCACAGCACCAGCAGGACGAGATATTGCGGGTAGGTCAGGCCCAACTCCTCCAGCATGGGACGGTAGAGCCCCGTGACCGCGCGGGAAGCGGCGTACAGAGCGAAGCACATCTGGTCGTCTAGGATCACCGAGATGTCTCGGCTCCGGTCGGGGCGGGAACTCATCGCACCACAGTACCTCGCACGCAAGGTAGCCCATCGCGCCTCGTGTGACCAGCGTCGTCCCGGGACTGGCGTCTCCGCCAGGCCGGGCGGGCCGCGTCCGCGCCTGGGGCCCGCAGACGACCGCTTATCGCCTCCGGGCGCGGTGTCGGGCCGGGCGGAGCAGGGCGGCGGTGGCATCACTGGCCGAGTGCGGACTTCTGGGTTCGGTAGCGCTTGAGCAGCAACGGTCGCATCCACCGGACCGGCGCGGGGAAGTTGGCCATCAGACGCTCGGCTCCGGGCGCGGGAACCGGGTCGTGGAGCAACCCCATGACCAGATCCGGCCCGGAACGGGGGGCTCCGGCGACGATGGCAGCCCGCAGGCGCAGGAGCTCGGCATCGGGCACCTGCGGAAAGAGCTCCCGCAGGACCGGTTCCTCGCTGTCGAGGTGCTTGAGCAGCACCTCACCCAACCTGGCCGCCGCTTGCGCCCCTTCCCGCGCGGCATCGCGTACGGCGGCGCCAGGGTCCGACCCATGGGCCGACCGGCGGGCCGGCCCGGCGGCGATCGTGTCGACGGCGGCGCCGAGGGTCTTCAGTCCGGCGTCGAGGGCCTCGTGCTCGACGGTGAGCTCGTCCAGAGCTGTCACGGCGTCAGGGAACAGGCGGCGCAGCACGGGCCAGAACAGCTCGTCCTCGCTCGCGTGGTGGTGATGGACGAACTCCACCTGCCACCGTGCGGCCCGCACAAGCGCCTTCACGTCGACTCCTCCGCCGGCCGCCAGTCGCCGCATCGCCGCAGCGGTGAGGACCGCACCCCGACGGATGATCGTGTGTACCGCCAGCAACTCGTCGTACATCTGGAGGCCTTCCGACACGCCGTTCACGTTCTGCGCCATGGGATCCCCACAATCGAGGTTAGACAGTATGCAACGAATGCACATAGAGGATACCCATTGCTCGATAAGCTTTCCCCATGCCGACGCGTCGCCCGTACCGCTCCCCCCGTAGAGAGCAGGACGCCGCCACCACGCGCGGCGACATCCTGCGGGCCGCGCGGGAACTGTTCACGTCTGAGGGGTACGCCCGCGTGACCGTGACCGACATCGCGCGGCGTGCGGGGGTCGCGACGAAAACCGTGTACGCCAGCGCCGGCAGCAAGGCGGCGATCTTCCAAGAACTCCTCATGACCGCTGTGGCCGATTCCGGCGCGGACCAGACCCTGGCCGCGGTGCGGGAATGCGATGACCCTCGCGAGGCGGTGCGAATCCTCGCGTACGGCACCCGCGTCGGCAACGAGACTCATCAGGACGCCACCGAGATGCTCTATGCCGCGATGTCGGTGCAGGACGACGCGGAGGCGCTGTGGCGGCAGGGCACCACCCTGTACCGGGAGGCGTTGCGTCAGGCGGCGGTGCACCTCGGGAAGATCGGCGGGCTCGCTGAGGGGCTCGACGCCGATCGCGCCGGCGACATCCTCTGGTTCTGCCTGGGCATCGGGGCCTGGCGTACGCTGGTCAAGGACTGCGGCTGGACCTGGGACGAGGCGCAGCGCTGGCTGGCCCTCCAGGCGTTCACACTCCTTCACACGGGGCCGACGTCCGCCGAGCCTCCACAGTGACACGAGGCGGCGCGCTCCGGGGAGGGACCCAGTCGCCAGCTGCCCCGGGCTCACGTGTTGGCCCCCGAACCGGGTCCAGAGAGGGAAGATCAACGGTGTGCCCACGTGGGCACCCTGTACTACCGCCGGCATCCGAGTCCGGGTGCTTCCTCGCCGCTGAGGAACTCGACGGCCGCCCGGGCCACTTGGAACCGTTCTTCCCCTGACCGCGATATCGACGAGGTTCCGGCCAAACCTCGGCACCGGCAGGTTGTCGTCGGCCCGACGCCGACGACAACCACCGGTCGGTGTTCGGGGTCAGTCCCGTGACGGGCCGAGGTACACCGGCAGGCTGGTCACGGAGTTGGAGAAGATCGACGGGACCGCGGTCAACTCGGCGGAGTCGACGGCGAGCCTGAGGTCGGGGAAGCGGCCGAACAGCGAGGGCAGGGCGACCGCCGCCTCAAGCCGGGCCAGGGCGGGCCCGACGCACACGTGCGGTCCACCGCCGAACGCCAGGTGCTTCTGGTTGGGCCGGGTGATGTCGAACCGATCGGCGTCCGGGCCGTACTTGGCCGGGTCGCGGTTGACCCCGCTCCAGGGCGCGAGGATGGCGTCGCCCTTGGGAATGGTGACGCCGCCCACGGTGATGTCCTCGGTCGGGAACCTGGCCGGGAAGTTGCCGACCGGGGCGTCCCAGCGCAGGGTCTCCTCGATGACCTTGGACCACGTCTCAGCGTCGCCGTCGCGGACGAGGGCCAGCTGGTCCGGGTGGGTGAGCAGGGCCCGCGTCGCGTTGACGATCAGGCTGATCGAGGTCTCGTGGCCCGCGGCGACGAGCATCCACAGGGTGTCTTCGAGCTCGTCGTCGGTGAGGGTGTCGTCGTCCTCACCGTTGACGGCGATCATCGCGCTGGTCAGGTCGTCGGCCGGTTCGGCGCGCCGCATGGCGAAGAGCCGCTGCCACAACTCGTGCCGTTCCTGCTGGGTGGTGAGGTACTCCTCGGCGGTCGTGTCGGCGCGGATGACGGTGTCGATGAGTTCGCGGAACCGGGGCCACCACGCCTCGGGCACGCCGATGAGCTCGCAGATCACCTGCATGGGGAACGGGTAGGCGTAGTGCTTGCGCACGTCGACGACGCCGTCCGGTCCCACATGGTTGGGCAGGTCGTCCAGCATGGTGTTCACGATCTCTTCGATCCGCGGCCGCAGACGCTCGACCCGGGCGCGGGTGAAGGTGCGGGTCAGCGGCTTGCGCAGCCGCCGGTGCTCCGCGCCGTCGCGGGCCATCGCGTTGTTGAGCCGGATCATGCTGAGCAGCGGCCAGTCCTCGGGGACCTCGCCGCGCCGCAGGGCGTCCCAGTTGCGCCAGTCCCGGCCCACTCTCGGGTCGGCGGCGAGGTCGGCGAGCAGCGCGTAGTCGGTGACCACCCACGTCTGGACGTCACCGGGAAGCACGGCGCGGATGACCGGGCCGAGTTCGCGCATCCGCGCCGCCTCGCCGTGGCGGTCGGCGCCCGAGGGGTCGATGGGGATGAGAGGGGGAGGGGTCTGGACGACTACCGAGTCGGTCATAGCGGCATGCCTCCTGGCTGCTGTGATGTCGGGGCGCGGGCATCGGGCGCCCCCGCTGAAACGGCCGGGTCCGCCTCGACCTCGTCGCGGATCTGGGCCGGTTCCCGCTAGGGACCGCCCTTGTCTCATTTCGCAATCGATGCCGCCGGCGAAGGCCCCCACGTGGTCGGCTCCTGACCGCCTGCCGTCGATTCGCTCGTAGCAGGCCGAGCCCGACGGTTATTCGAAATGCCATCACAGCATGCTTGAAAACCGCTTAAATGTCTCCAAAGTACCCCCAAGGCGCCCCTGCGCGATCTCCATCAAATGCAACGGTTGACAATTGTTACGCGCTTGCTAAAATCGCACACATCTTGCGATTCCCGCCCATTCTTATACTTCTCTCACTATTCGTCGCTAATCCCGTCGCGATTGGGACTAATTGGCATGGATACCCCGACCGTCAGGAAGCCGGGCACCGTCGACGGACACGCCGCCCCGTCCAGAATGTTGAGCCCGACGGAACGCTGGTACTGGATCATCGACCAACTCTCCACACTCAACGTCTGCGCTCGCGTCCGCATCGAGGGTGAACTGTCCGCTGAGGCGCTGACCGAGGCACTGCGCGCGCTGCAGGCCCGACAACCGCTGCTGCGCCTGGCCATCACGGACGAGTTACCCGGCGGACCGCGGTTCGTGCCTACGGACAACCCGATCCCCCTGCGCGAGGTCAGCCTGGCCCACTCCGAGGAGTCGCCGTGGGAACGCGAGGTGGACGAGCACGAGTTCGCCGAATCGGTCGACTGGCGGTCTGGCCCGCTGGCCCGCGCCGTCCTCATCAGGCAGCCGGGGCAGGTCCACGACCTGGTCCTCAGCGTGCCGCACTGTATCGCCGACGGGACGACCGCCCTCGCGTTGCTGCGGCAATGGGTGCGGCTCGCCGCCGAGCCGCAGACGTCCGACCCGGATGTCGCGGATGTCGCGGATGGACCTGTCCCGGTCGCGGTGGAAGACCTCTTCCCGGCGCGCTATCGCGACATGTCGGGCGTGCTGCCCGACAAGGACCCTGAGGCCGGCGACGAACCCGACACGGTCCAGGACGCGGTGGTGGGCCGGGTCGTGCCCGATCGCTTCGTGCCGTTCCACCTCCGCCGGACTCGGTTGCTGCACCGGTCCATCGACAGCGACGCGCTGGAGAAGCTCACGACGGCGTGCAAGGGGGAAGGCGTCACGCTGCACGGCGTGCTGGCCGCGGCGATGGCCTCTGCCGTGGCGCGCGACGCCGGAGCCAAACCGCGCGCGCACTTCGCGGTCGGCTCCCCCGTCGCCTTCCGGGACGAGCTCGACCGGCCGGTCTCCGAGGACGAGGTCGGGTGCTTCGTCTCGGCGGTGCACTCGGTGGTCGCCTACCAGCCCGACGACCTGTGGGCGATGGCCCGGTTCATCAACAAGGACATCAGCGCGCGCAGGCGCCGCGGCGAGCAGTACTCGGTGTTCAGTCTCCTCGCCAGCCAGGGACCAATCGGCATCGCCGACAGCGAGCCCCTCGTCCGGTACATCGAGGAGCAGGGCTCGTTCAACTTCTTCGTGTCCAACATCGGCCGGTTCGACTTCCCCGGAGCCCTGAGCGGGTGGCGGTTGTCGGGGGCGCAGTTCGTGGGCGGCATCTCGGTCGTCGGCTACTTCGCCTCGTCGGTCAGCACCAGCCACGGCCAGTTGAACTGGAACTTCACCCACATCGACGAGGCGGTGCCCCGGGAGCGCGCCGAGCGCCTCGTCGACGACTGCGTCAAGACCGTGCTTACGGCGGCGGCCCTGTAGTACCGCGACCGCACCCGTGTGTCCTGAGTGGACCTGGTGCGAACGAGGCGCGGGTGGGCGGGTGCTCTCGCGGGCACCCGCCCACCCGCCGCGCAAGTGCCGTCGCGGTGTCAGAACGAGCTGGCCAGCGCCGGAATCTCCGGAAGGTCCACCGTCGGCCGTCGCGGCAGCGGAACCACCTCCGCCTCGTCCAGGGCGGGGTCCAGGGTCAGCACCGCCTGGTGGAACTCTTTCAGCCTGGGCGACGGCTCAAGCCCGAACTCGGTGAGCATGTTGTGCCGCAACCGGTGGAACGCCTCCAACGCGCGGATGCGGTAGCCCGACCGGTACAGCGCGATCACGTACTGGGCGTGGAGATTCTCGTGGAGGCGGTTGCGCAGGGTCTGCACCGCGAGTTCGCTGAGGATCTCGCGATGCAGACCCAGCCGCAGGTCCAGTTCGATGCGGTAGTCCAGCATGGTCATCCGGGACTGTTCGAGCGCGGCGACCTCGGCCCGGATTCTGGTGCCCGGTTCGACGTCGGCCACCGCGGGTCCGCGCCAAAGGTCCAGGGCCTGGCGAAAGTGCTGGGCGGCCGAGCGGTAGTCGCCCGCCCCCATGGCCGCGCACCCGTCCCGTCGGAGCCGGTCGTAGACCTTCAGGTCGAACTGCCCGGGTTCGACGACGAAGCGATACCCGTTGTGCACTGTCTGCAGTGTGTTCTCAGACACCTCTGCCAGGGTGAGCCCCGTCGCCTGGGTCAGCATCTTCCGCAGGTGGAAAACATAGATCTGCAACGCCGCGCGGGCGCTTTTCGGCGGGACGTCCTTCCACAACTCGTCGATCAGCGCCGAGACGGGCACCACCCGCACATGGTTGAGCAGCAGGAGAGCGAGCACCGTGCACAGCTTCTGCGCCGTGGGCGATATCTCCACGGTCCCGTGGTGGATCGACAGTGGACCGAGGACTCTGATGTCCATCATGGCGAGCTCGTTTTCAGGACGACCGGATGGGATGGTTGCGCGGCCAGGCGGACACGCACACGCCCGACCACCGGTCCGGTTCACGTGGTCGGAACACACAGCCTGCAGACCGGTCATCCTGAAACGAGTCCTCAGTGCCATAGGTCAGCTGAGCTTGAGGCACACCTGGACGCCCTGGTGGACCGGAAGCCGCAGGGACAGAAAGCCGTTGGCCGGATCGTTGACGTACTCAAGGAAGTCCTGGGTGAAGTCCTGGTCGATGTACAGGTCGATGTCGTCGGCGATCACCAGGGCGCCGGGCCGCAGCCGCGGCTGCACGACCTTGAGGATCGGCAGCCGCAGGTCCAGCCACCCGTCCAGGAGGAGCAGGTCGACCGGCCCTGGGAGGTCCTTCAGCGTCTCCCGCGCGTCGCCGAGCCGCAGCTCGATGATGTCGGAGAGGCCTGCGGCGGCGAAGCTCTCCTGCGCGCTGCGCGCCTTGTCCGCCTGCAGCTCGGTCGTGATCACCTGGCCGCCGTCGTTGTCGCGCACGGCGGAGGCCAGGTAGAGCGTCGAGATCCCGAACGAGGTGCCGAACTCCACCACGGTCCGCGCCTTGACGGCCCGGGTGAGCAGGTACAGCAGCTGCCCGCCCTCCCTGGACACCGACATGATGATGTCCTTCGTGCGCTCGGCCAGGTCGGCCGCGCTCACGTCCGCGGGGTACTCGCCCCTCATGTCCACGCCCGCGTCCGCGAAGGCGGCCACCAGGTCCTGCTGGTCCTCAGCGGCCAGCAGCCGGTTCAGGGTCGAGCCCACCGGGTCCGAATGTAACGTCGAAAGCACGCACACTCCTCGATTTCGTTGCTTCCCACGGGCTCGGCGCGGTCGGCGCCCAGCCGGGCCTGCGGTCGCAGGTCAGGGGATCAGGACGGTCTTGCCGGGCAGCTTTCCGGCGGCGGCCTCCTCGTGGACGGCGCGCAGCTCGTCCAGCGGCCTGCGCTGCGCCACGTAGATGGTCAGTTCCCCGGCGTCTACGCGGCTGACCAGCTCGGCGAGCTGCTCGGCGTCGCTGTGGCCGAAGACCTGGCAGATCCGCACGCCGCGGTCGGCGCTCCCTGGGCCCGGGGGGATGGTGTTGGCGAAGGCGCCGCCGTCGACGACCAGGTCCAGCAGCCGCGTGAGGTCCTCCGGGCTCGGAGGCACCAGGTTCAGCACCACGTCGAACCGCTGCCCTGCCACGGCCTCGTAGAGCGGGGTCTCGGTGTAGTCGATGATCCGGTCCACGCCGTAGGACTGGATGCGGTCGCGGCTACGGGCGCTGGCGGTCGCGGTCACGACCGCACCCGCCCGCACCGCGAGCTGCACCGCGTACGCGCCCACCGCGCCGCCCGCGCCGTTGATCAGGATGGTCTGCTTCGGCTTCAGGCCGACCTGCTCGAACAGCGCCTGCCAGGCGGTCAGGCCGACGGAGGGCAGAGCCGCGGCATCGGCCAGGTCGCCCGTGCGGGGCGCAGCCGCCAAGGCCTCGGCGGGCGCGACGACGTACTCGGCGGCCGCGCCGCGCCCGGCGATCGGCAGGAACGCCAGGACCGTGTCCCCGGCGGTCCAGCCGGTCACGCCCTCGCCCACCTCTGCCACGACGCCCGCCACGTCGTAGCACGGGACATGTGGCATCACCAGCGGGAACACCTCGGGGAAGTAGCCCGCGCGGATCGATGCGTCGACCGGGTTGAACGCGGCGCCCGCCACCTTCACCAGGACCTGACCCGTACCCGGCTCCGGACGGTCCGCCTCCTCGTGGACGAGGACGTCGGTGTCGCCATAGGAGTGGTACCGCACTGCCTTCATGGTCATCCTTCCTCACGTGCTTCGAAGTCAAAGCACCAATCTAGCCTACTTTGACTTCGAAGCAAGCCCGACGGGCGACACAGTAGTTTTGGTTCGAAGCAGGTACACTCACGAGATGGTTGGCTCCCCTTCCGACGCCGACGCGGACAGCGTCTCGGCGCTCGATCCCCAGCAGCTGGGGGTCTACTTCGCGCTCATGGAAGCCGTCAGCCTGCTCCAGCACCAGGTCGAGCTGCAGCTGCGCGCTGAGGGCGACCTCAGCTACGTGCAGTTCCAACTCCTGGCCCGCCTCGCGTCGGTCAGCGGCCACCTGACCATGACGCAGCTCGCCGACGGCGTCGTCTACAGCCGCAGCGGCCTGACGTACCAGGCCGGCCTGCTGGAGAAGGCCGGCCTGATCACCCGGCGTCCCAGCCCCGACGACGAGCGCTCCACGCTGGTGGCCGTCACCGAGGAGGGCTTGGCCCTGGTCGGCCGCGTCCTCCCCGGCCACGTCGAGGTGACCCGCCGCCTGCTGTTCGAGCCCTTGTCCGACGACGACCTGCACCACCTCGGCGACATCATGACCCGGGTGCGCGACCACATGCGGGCCCAGCCGCCTCGCTCGGCCGTACCGCGCAAACGCCGTCCTAGCCCGTCGTCGGTGGCCCAGGCCGCGCCGCGGGACGATCGCTGACCCCGGTCCCGTGCTTCGGTCCGGGCCCTTTTCAGCGCGCACGGGCACCGAAGCGACAGCTGGTGGCAGGTGGTGTCGTGGGCGGCGAACACCGGCGTGACAAGGAGGTTGCGCAAACTCGTCCTCGGCGACCTGGCCTTCAGCTCGCTGTACGGTGATCAGCGTGGAGATGAGGTCGTCGCCGGGGTTCTTCGCCTTCTCCTCCATGAGCGAGGCGACGTAGCCGTTCAGGCCCACGACGGCCTTCTCCACGCGCGCGGCTATGCCGGCGCCGTGGACCATGCTGAACACGAGGCCGACGTCGTTGGTCCACAGGCGGAACGTGTCGTAGTCCTCGTTCGGCACGCCGAGCAGACTTCGGGCCAGGTGGGCGGTGCCCCGGACGCCCCGCTGTCGTACGGCAGTGGCGCCACGGGCCTCGGCGACGGCCGTCGCGACAGCAGCGTGAGCGGCAGAGGCGCGTACGGCGCCTGGAGCCAGTGCCCGGCGCCCTCGGCCGCGCTCTCGGCCGCGCTCTCGGTGCCCCGCGCCGTCGCCCGGTCCGCCGCCGCGCCGAGCCGCCGGTGCAGGCGGGCCCTGCGCAGCCGCCCGGTGGTCTCGTACAACGCCTCGGCGACCAGGGCGTGGGTGAAGCGGAACCAGCCGAGCCGGTGCTGGTCCTCCACCACCAGGCCCGCCGCGATCGCGGTGTCGAGGATCTCCAGCGCCGCGTCGATCTCGATCGGCACGACCTCGGCGACGACCTCGATGTCGAAGTGCCTGCCCGCGACGGCGGCCACCGACAGCAGCTCAGCCGCGGGCGGGGGCAGCCGCGCGACGCGCCGCAGCGCCACTTCCCGCACCGGGACCGGCACCGGGGCCGTGCGGGGGTCGTCCAGGCGCTGCTCGCTGGTCAACACGTTGATCAGCTCCAGCAGGAAGAACGGGTTGCCCTCGGTGCGGGCGCACAGCCCTTCCGCGGTGCGCATGCTGACCTCCTGGTCGAGGATGGTGCCCGCCAGGGTCCGGGTGTCCCGCGAGTTCAGTCCTTTGAGGTCTATCCGGGTCAATTTCCCTCGGGACAAGGCGGCCAGTGTCTCAGCCAGGATCGGCGCCTCGTCCGAACGGTAGGACACGACCAGCAGCAACCGGTGCGCGGGCACCGACTCGGCGAGGTGGGCCAGCAGCCGCAGCGAACTCGGGTCCGCCCGGTGGAAGTGGTCGAGCATTACCACCACCGGCGCGCTCTGGGACACGTCGGTCAGGTAGTGGACGATCGCCTCAAACCGCCGCAGTGCGACACCGGTCACGTCCTCGCCATCCACCAGCGACCGGGTGTCCCTGTCCAGCAACTCGGCCACCGGTCCCGGCACCGGACGCTCCGGGAAGGCGGCTCCCGCCGCGCGCAGCACCTGCTCCCAAGGCCACAACGACGGCGCGGCCACGTGTTCGGGGCAGGCGCCCCAGAACACCGGCACTCCCGCCAGCTCGGCGAAACGCCGGAGCAGGCTGGTCTTCCCGATCCCCGGCTCGCCGGACACCGTGACCGCCCGGCCCCGGCCCGCCTCCGCCGCGGCCAACGCCTCGGCCAGCTGGCGCAGCGCCGTCTCGCGACCGACGAAGACCTCCACTTCGGCGTCCGGCGCGGGCGGCGACGTGGTCGTCACGACCCGCGGCGGGGCCGCGGGCTCGCTGGACGCGACCACGGTCGGGACGGCGGGGACAGGACGCCAGTCCAAAGTCGGCGCTTGGTTCAAAATCTCGCTCCAGCGTTGCTGGAGCGCGGGTCCGGGGTCGATGCCCATCTCCTCGTTGAGCGATACCCGGATGGTCCGCAGCACTTCCAGCGCCTCGGCCTGGCGCCCGGCCCGGTACAACGCCAGGCTCAGCAGCTCGCAGCCGTACTCGCGCAACGGGTTGGCCTTCATGAAGGCCCCCAGCTCGGACACGACCACCTCGTGCGCGCCCATGGCCAGCAGCGCAGCGCAGCGCATCTCGAAGACGGACAGCCGCAACTCCTCCAGCCGCGCGACTTCCGGCACCACGCACGGGGCGTCGGCCACCTCCGGGTAGGCCTGGCCCCGCCACAACGCCAAAGCGGACTCGAACTCACCCAGCGCCTGCTGCGGGTCGTCCCGGTCCCGCGCGCGCCACCCCGACTTGGCGTGCTCGCTGAACCGGCGGACGTCGACATCGACGACGCTGAGGTCCAACAGGTAGCCCAAGGGAGAGGTGCGCAACACCGTCGCGGGCGCCCTAGGCGCGCGGTCCGGTTCCAACAACCTGCGCAGATTGGACACATACGCCTGAAGTGAGGTCATCGCCGACGGCGGCGGATGGTCCGCCCACAACACCTCCAATATGACGTCCACCGGCACCGGCTGACCCACTTGACTCACCAGCAACGCAAGCAACGCGCGCTGCTTGGGCGCCCCCAGGTCCACCGGCCGACCAGAGACCGTCGCCTCTACAGGGCCCAACGCACGGAACTTCACCTTGACCTGGGAAGCTCCCTGAACATCTGACGGCTGTGCCTGTCTCTCGGCCCACCGGATGGAACCCGACGGAGTATGATTCGCGGTCCCGACGACTGATGCGGTAGTCATTTGCGTCTTTCCGGGTCAGGTCAGTTGTCGATTGGCTGCTGAACCGTGGTCAGAACCCGCGCGCCCGATCGGGTGGCGCGGCGCACTGAATCCAGTTGGATCTGGGTTAAGACCCCTCTCAGATTCGCCACACGCCGCAAGAGCAGCGCGGTGCGGTATTTGATTCACAGCCTGAAGCAAAACCGAACCGCCCGAAATCTGGAAGTGACATATCTGCGGCGCCGAACAGGCGGAATACCGCCGGTCCACCCAACCTCCCCGGTCGCCAGTCAGCCCATCACAAATCGCTCAAAATGTCAGCTTTCTTCGAGGCTAGGAACGCTCACTCAAAATCCACTTAAGAACTTCTAACCACCGTTGCCGGCGGCCATGAAAGGACTCGGCCAGGAACGAGGCCCCGCCGCGCGTGGAGTTCGCGCTCCCGCCGCGCAACCGGGTGCCGGTGACGACCGGAGCGGCCAGGCTGAGGCGACGATGCCGTTACGTCACCCGGACCAAGGCTGAGGAGTTCTCAGTTCCGGGACCGGGACCGGTGTCGCCGGATTCCGCGGCGGTCTTACCGCGACCGTCGGGGCAATGCGGAAGCGAGCGGGAATATCAGACCGGTTCCACCAGCTTGGCCAGCGCCCGCTCCACGACGGCGGTCTGGGCCTCCGGCGGTGCCTGAAGCTGTTCGAGCCTGCCGATCTCGATCGAGCTCTCGACGACGAGCCTGCACCGCTCCTCCCGCCGGGCGGTGAACGCCGCGAACGTCTCGGCGACCGTCCCGTGGACGGCGAGTTCCTCGGCGAGCACCAAGGCGTCCTCGACCGCGATCCCGGCGCCGGAGGCCAACTGCGGCGTCGTGGGATGGGCGGCGTCGCCGATCAGGATGACCCGCCCGGAATACCAGGGACTCGGCAGGTAGAAGGACTCCAGCGGGCGGAACGCGATCTGGGTGTCCTCGTTGATCGACTCCCGGATCTCCCGCACGTACCCCCCGTACGGTTCGAGCAGGTCGACAAGGCCGCCCGGTAGCTCGCGCCGCTCGCGGACCAGCCGCGGCGTGCGCTCGACCACGAACAGGTACATTCTGGTCGCCGAGATCGGAGTCCATCCGACTTTGGCCTTGCCACCGAGGAAATAGTGGCGGCGGTCGACCCACGGCGGGCGCGGCACGAACATCCGCCACACGCTCTGACCGGTGTACTCCGGCCCCGGTGCGTCAGGGAAGATCTGGTCGCGGGTCCGCGAGAAGATCCCGTCCGCCCCGACGACCATGTCGTAGCGGCCCGCGGTGCCGTCACTGAAGGCGACGTCGACCCCGTCGTCGTTCTGGCCGATCCTGTCGACGGAGACACCGAGGCGCGGGTGGACGCCACCGGCGAGCACCCGCGCGGAGAGGATCTTGAACAGCACCGGCCGGGCGATCCCGCCCGAGCCGCACACCCCGGCCTCCGACGGCATCGGTGTCGGGATGTCCCTGACGGGCTCGCCGTCGACCGTGCATATCCGAATTCCCTCACCGACGTAGCCCAGCTCGGCCACCTCGTCGTACACACCGAGCTGCCGGAACGCCCGCAGCGTCGGCCCGGTGATCGTGAGGCCCGCACCGGCCACCTTCCAGTCGGGAGCGATGTCGATCAGATCGACCGCGACCCCGACGCGCCGCAGAGCGATCGTCGCCGCCATGCCGGCGATCCCGGCACCGACGATCAACACTCGACCCGTCTGCTTCGACGTCATGGTGCTCCCCTTTGAGGGCGTGGAATAACCGCGAACAGTTCAGCGCCCGGCACCTGCAGTCGGCGCGGCACGGACGAGGGCGGCGCGGTCGGGTGGTCGTCGGTGGCCACGGAAACGGGCCGGTCCGGGGCTCGCCCGTCGGACGGCCGACCTGGCCGCCATGTCGGTGGGCGCCGCCCGGGGGGCGCCCCGTCGCCGGTCGTGCGGTGCCGCGACTGGACCGGTGAGTCACACGGTCTTCGTGGCGGACAGGATAGCCTGCACGGGGAGGGCGTACGGCGGCAGGTCGGCGGGGTCCTTGGCGATCGCCTGGGTGACCGTGAACCCGGCCTCCTCCAGCCAGCTGCGGTAGACCGACAGCTTCTGCGGGCCGCCGTAACCCATCGAGCAGCCGAGGAAGAAGCTTGGGAAGAAGTCGATGGTGTAGTTGTCGGTGTCCTTGACGTTCTCCGGGTAGATCGGCACCAGGATGTGGACCTGCCCGCCGACCTCCAGCGACTGGTTGACGCCCTCGAAGATCTTGAGCACGTCGTCCTTGTCCCACATGTCGATGAAGTGCTTGATCAGCACGACGTCGAAGCCCTGGGGGATGCTGTCGAAGACGTTGCCGCCGATGAAGGAGCAGTGTTCCTCCATACCGTGCTCGCGGAAGTTCTTCAGGCAGTCCTCTTCCCGCTCGGGCAGGTCGAACGTCGTCACCCGTAGCCCGGGCGAGGCCTTGTACTTGTAGGTGTGGATCGCGCCAAGGCCGGTGTTCCCGGCCAGGTCGAGAACCCGCGCGCCGGACGGGACGTCGATGTTGTCGAAGAACCAGGGGTCGATGCGCGCGGTGGTCGCGTCCATCACCCTCGACCACGGGTCGCCGATATCCTTGTGAGTGGCCGCCGCCTCGTAAAGGGTGCCCTCGAACCCGTAGAACTCCCGCAGGCCGACGAGGGTGCCGCTGCGCACGCTCTCGGTAAGGTAGAACAGCTGCCGGAGCGTGACGACCTTGATGAACTGCATGAAGCCGACCACCCCCTTGAGCTCGGCCTCGGGCACCTCGGCGAGCGCGTCGAGGGTGTAGGCGCCGGACGCCTCGTCGTAGGCGACGAAACCCTCCTTGACCGGCAGGAACAGCAGCTGCTCCACGGCCGCGGGCTTGGCCCCGGCCACGGCGCCGAGCTCGACCGCGGTCATGCCGGGGCCAGCCCGGAGCGCGTCGATGATGCCCAGTTCGAAACAGGACAGCAGGTTCATGAACCGCGC